>DASXOV010000241.1:0-17739 GCA_036494005.1 Pseudonocardiaceae bacterium
GCACGGTTGATACCGGTCCAGCCGCATCCGCTTGCTGATCTCATCTCCTCAGGACGACTGCGGCCGGCGACCACCCGAGGCCCCTTCGCGAGACCCGCCGGCCCGGTCCGGACCGACAACGAAGCCGGCGACGTGCTGCGCACGCTGCGCGACGAGGAACGCTACTGATGATCTACCTCGACACGGCGGCCTTGGTCAAGCTCATCCGCCGTGAACCGGAGAGCGATGACCTGGCCGATTGGCTGGCAGCGCGCGCCGAGACGCTGCTGGTGACCTCGGCACTCGCCGAGGTCGAGCTGCCTCGGGCACTCCGTCGAGTCGAACCGGATCTCCTCGCCGAGGTCCCCGCACTGCTGGAGCACGTGGCCCGCTACGAGATCGACGAACTGGTCCGTACCACCGCGGGTGCCTATTCGTCCCCCGAGCTGCGCTCGGGGGACGCCATCCACCTGGCCACCGCACACGCCGTCTTCGGCGGCCAACTGGCCTCGTTCGTCACCTACGACAAGCGGCTGAGCAGTGCCGCGGAGAAAATGGGGCTGCCGGTCGCCAGCCCAGGTGTAGAGACCTGAACGGGCTGGGCGGTCACGCCTCCGGCGAGACGGCCACCGCTCGGGCGGCATCGGGGCCCTCGGACAGCAGCACCCGGAAGCCGTTCTCGTCGAGCACCGGCACCTTCAACGACACCGCCTTGTCGTACTTCGAGCCGGGCGCCTCGCCGACCACCACGAAGGCGGTCTTCTTCGACACCGACCCGGCGGCCCGCCCACCGCGTTCCGCGATCGCCTCGGCGGCCTCGTCACGGGAGAACGCCTCCAATGAGCCGGTGACCACGATGGACAGCCCCTCCAGGTTGCGGGGTATCGAATCGTCGACGTCCTCCGCCATCCGGACCCCGGCCGCGCGCCACTTGGCCACCACCTCGCGGTGCCAGTCCACCTCGAACCACTCCCGCACCGCTGCCGCGATCGTCGGGCCCACCCCATCCACGGCCGCCAGCGCGTCCTGGTCAGCAGCGTCGATGGCATCCAGCGAGCGGAACTCGCGGGCCAGCGCCTGCGCCGCAGTAGGGCCGACGTGCCGGATGGACAACGCCACCAGCACCCGCCACAACGGGCGCTCCTTCACCGTCTCCAGATTGATCAGCAGTTTGCGTCCGTTGGCCGAGAGCTGACCCGCCTTGGTACGGAACAGCTCCGCTGTCAGCAGCTTGGACTCGTCGAGCGCGAAGATGTCCCCCTCGTCGTGCACCACGCCCGCGGCCAGCAGCGCCACCGCGGCCTCGTATCCGAGCACCTCGATGTCGAAGGCCCCGCGGCCGGCCAGGTGGAAGATCCGTTCCCGGAGCTGGGCGGGGCAGGAGCGAGCGTTGGGGCAGCGGATGTCGACGTCGCCCTCCCGCTGGTGGCGCAGCCGCGTGCCGCACTCCGGACAGTGCGTCGGCATCACGAAGGCGCGCTCGTCACCGGTGCGCAGGTCCACCACCGGGCCGAGCACCTCGGGGATGACGTCGCCGGCCTTGCGGATCGTCACGGTGTCGCCGATCAGCACGCCCTTGCGACGCACCTCATCGGCGTTGTGCAGGGTGGCCAGCGACACCGTGGACCCCGCCACGGTCACCGGCTCCAGGACCGCGAACGGGGTGACCCGGCCGGTGCGCCCCACGTTGACCCGGATGTCGCGCAGCGCCGTGGTGGCCTCCTCGGGTGGGTACTTGTAGGCGATCGCCCAGCGTGGCGCGCGGGAGGTGGCGCCCAGCCTGCGCTGCGCGGTCACCTCGTCGATCTTCACCACCACACCGTCGATCTCGTGGGCCACGTCGTGGCGGTGCTCACCCCAGTAGGCGATGTGCTCGATGAGTTCGTCGACGCTGTGCAGCAGCGTGGTGTACTCCGACACCGGTAGCCCCCACGCTCGCAGGGCGGCGTAGAACTCCGACTGCCGGGCCGGTTCGAACCCGCGGCGGCGCCCCAGCCCGTGACACAGCATCCGCAACCGCCGGGTCGCAGTGACCCGTGGGTCCTTCTGGCGCAGGGAGCCCGCCGCGGAGTTGCGCGGGTTGGCGAACGCGGGTTTACCCGCTTCGACGAGCTTCGCGTTCAGCTCTGCGAAGTCCGCGAGCCGGAAGAAGACCTCCCCGCGCACCTCCAGCAGCTCGGGCACCGGGAACTGCGCCGAGTCGCGCAGCCGCTCCGGGATGTCGCGAACGGTACGCAGGTTGAGCGTCACGTCCTCGCCGCTTCGCCCGTCACCGCGGGTGAGCCCACGAACCAGCTTGCCGTTCTCGTACAGCAGATTCACCGCCAGTCCGTCGATCTTCAGCTCGGCCAGGTAGTGCACCTCGGTGCCCACCTCCCGGGTGACCCGGTCGGCCCAGGCGCGCAGCGCCTCGGTCTCGAAGGCGTTGTCCAGACTGAGCATCCGCTCGAGGTGGGCGTGGGTGGCGAACTCGGTACTGAAGCCACCGCCGACCAGCTGCGTCGGCGAATCCGGCGCCACCAGCGCCGGCCAGCGTTGCTCCAGCTCCTGCAGTCTGCGGAACTGCCGATCGAACTCGGCGTCGGAGACGGTCGGGGCGTCGAGCACGTAGTAGCGGAACTGGTGCCCGCGCACGGTCTCGGCGAGGTCGCCGTGCTCGGCGCGGACCTCGACGGGCGGCGCGGTGCCCTCCAGGCCCGTGTCGTCGAGGCCCGCGCCCTCGAAGGTCCCGGTGCCGTCGAAGGTCCCGGTGCTCGACCCCGCTGGCAGGTCGTCGGTGGTCACGTCGTGAGATTAGCCGCGGGGACCGACGACGCAGCGCGGACGCGACCCGAACGCGGCAGGGGACGCGACCCGGCCCCGCACCGGAAGTCCGGTGCGGGGCCGTGAAGGAGTGCTCAGATGGCGCGGACCGAGTCGGCCTGCGGGCCCTTGGGACCCTGGCTCGACTCGAACTCCACACGCTGGTTTTCGTCGAGGCTACGGTAGCCGTCGCCCTGGATGGCGGAGAAGTGGACGAACACGTCGGGGCCACCCCCGTCGACGGAGATGAAGCCGAAGCCCTTCTCCGCGTTGAACCACTTCACTACGCCCTGTGCCATGTGTATCTCCCTGAGAATCTGATGCCTGGGCCGGCACCGTGCCAGCCCGCAGTTGTATGGGCTGACACTCCAAGGGATTGGTCCCCGGTTGGAGCGCGAAGCCCGTAGTCACACATTCCACGGACGCTTCGCAACGATCGGGGAACTACACGACCACAACCGCCGTCCACGTTAGCACCAATCGGCTTCACCATCTGGGTGTGACCCACCGCACGTCGCCGAGTCGTTGCACGAGTACGCCAGGTGGCTACAGATCGAGCTGCCACTGCCCCGCTCTGCTGTGCGGCCGGAATCCCATCGCCTCGTTGATCGAGACCATGTACCGGTTGGAGTCGGCGTTCCAGGTGTCGATCACGCGCAGCTCGGGGCCGTTCACCAGGGCGTAGTCGAGATTGGCCAGCTTGACCAGGGTGCCCAGCCGGTGGCCACGATGCTCCGGCGCGACGATGGTGAACCATTGACCGCCGTACCACCCGGTCGTGGCGCAGCGACCGATCTGGGTGAACGCGACCAACTTTGCACTGCGGTCGTGCACAGCACCCGTGGTGACCCGGCGCAGACCACGAGCCAGCAACGAGGCGTCCTGCCCGCGCACCCGCTGCGCGTCGAAGAGCTCCCGGTCCCACCGCAGGTCGTCCAGTGGCTCGTCGAGGGACATCCGGCCGGTCAGATAGGCGAGGTCATCGAGCCACCGCTGCGGCGCGGCGCCCGTCCACTGGACCAGCGAGTATCCCTGCGCCCTGGCCCGCGCCTGCCGCTCCAGATCGGTGAGCACATCCGGGACGACCGAAGCGAGGTCGAGCCGGCGCCGGGTCTGTTCCAGCGCCAGGACGGCTCCGGACATCTCCGCGAACCGGCGCGCCGGATCAGCCACCGCGCCATCCAGCGGATGCTCCACATCGACCGTGAGCCGGATCCGGCCAGCCGCGGACGCCTCGGCGCGCAGGTGCGCCAGCAGGGCCTGGCCGATACCACCACGCCGGTACTCGGGCGCGACGAGAACGTCGCCGACCGCGTTGCTCAGGTTGTCCAGTGTCGGCAGACCGAGCTCGGCACCGCCGACCACCACGTCGCCGATCCGGGCCAGCCACACGTGCTGGTCGTGACCGGGCCACGGATGACGCATCCGGCCGAGCTCGTTGCGCCAGCACGGCAGCGGGTCGCCCGGCTGGTCAGCGCGCACCACCGCGCAGCGAAGCTCGTACCACTGCCGGACCGCCGCTTCGTCGGCGGACCGGACCACCACGATGGAGAGCCCGCTCAGGCTGACGCTGCCCATGCCGTCATTGGGCCACGCCGGGTGCGCCGCCCGCCATCGGATTTCCGGCGTGGCCTGCGCGGCGTGGCCTGCGCTCAGCCAGACCAGGCCTCCGGCGGATCGACGAACGCCTGGCCGAGCTCCGCGGCCAGGGTGAGTGCCCGCCGGGCCCAGCCCATGCCGGCACCGGCCAGACCGCACGACGGGGTGGGCAGGCACTGCTCAGCGAGCAGGGCACGGGGAAATCCGAGCCGGTCCACCAGGTCCAGTGCCGGTTTGGCCAGCCGAGCGAGGGTGGGCGGAACCGCCGGATCCAGTGTGGGGACCAGCCCGAGCAGCACCGAAGCTCCGGAATCCCACGCCTCACCGAGCGCGTCGATGGTGGCCCGGGGCGCGCCGGCGAGCAGCTCGGCGTCAACGGCCAGCGCATCGGCCCCGGCGCCGCGCAGCAGTGCCAGCGGCGGCCGTGGTGCACAACAGTGCACGATCCGCGGTACCGGCAGCGCGTCGAGCACACTCCGCAGCAACTCGGCCGCGTCGGCCTCAGACACCGCGGGCACGGTGCCGTACCCGGACGGGGTGCGCACCCCACCGGACAGGACGGTGGGCAGATTGGGTTCATCGAGCTGCACCACGGTGCGCACCCCGAGCCGGCGGGACACCTCGGCGGCGTGCACCCGCAGCCCCTCGGCCAGCGAGGCGGCGAACTCCCGCCGTGCGCCGTGATCGGTGAGCACCTTGTGCCCGCTGTGCAGCTCCACCTCGGAGGTCAGCGTCCACGGACCAGCGGCCTGCACCTTGACCAGCTCTGGCCGGGTGCCCGCCGCTTCGATCGCCTCCTCGAAGGCGTCCAGATCGGTGCGCAGCAGGTCGACAGCGCGACGGTGGTCGACGCCGGGCCGGGCGGTGACCCGGTAGCCGGAGGGCACCAGCTCCACAGCGAGGTCGACGAGCAACGCCGAGGTGCGCCCGATCAGATCCGCCCCGGCACCCCGGTTGGGCAGCTCCGGCAGACCGGGCAGGCCGGGCAGCTCGCCGACCACGATGCGGGACGCCTCGAGCGGATCCTTACCGGGCATCGAGCCGACGCTCGTGGCGGTACCGGGGGGCCAGGGACGCACGTCAGTCACGAAGTCGCCTCCACAGGGAGCGAGTGGCCGGCACCGCGGAGCTCCTGCACCGAGGACCTACCGGGTGCCGGTGATGGTTGCGCTGCCGAGCACGATGTCGCCACCCGGGTCGGGACGGTAGAACGCGACGGCCTGACCCGGGGCCACCGCGCGCAACGGCTGCCGCAACTGCACCCGCACGGTGTGGCCTTCCGGGCCGTCGACGGCGTCGGCCACCGCGTCCGCGGTACCGCCGTGCGCCCGGACCTGCACCACACACTCGATCGGCCCCTGCGGCGGGCCTGCTGTCCACAGCGGACGGTCCGCCTCGATCACGTCGACGTCCAGCCGCCGCGCCGGCCCCACCCGCACGGTTCCCGTCACCGGTTCGAGCCCCAGCACGAAGCGCGGACGGCCATCGGTGGCGGGCCGGCCCAGCCCGAGACCGCGCCGCTGCCCGACGGTGAAACCGTGCACCCCCTCGTGGCGCCCGAGCACCTCACCGGTCTCCTCGTCGACCAGCTCCCCCGGCCGGGATCCCAGCCGCTCGGCAAGGAACGCCCGGGTGTCCCCGGAGGGGATGAAACAGATGTCGTGGCTGTCGGGTTTGTCCGCCACGGCCAGCCCGCGGGCGGCGGCCTCCGCCCGGATCCCGGCCTTGGTGGTGCCGCCGACGGGGAACAGGGCATGGGCCAGCTGATCGGCGGTGAGCACCGCGAGCACGTAGGACTGATCCTTGGCCGGGTCCACCGCCCGGCGCAGCGTCCCGTCGGCGAGGCGGGCGTAGTGACCGGTACAGACCGCGTCGAAACCCAGATCCAGCGCACGGTCCAGCAACGCGGCGAACTTGATCCGCTCGTTGCAGCGCAGGCACGGGTTGGGGGTGCGCCCGGCGGCGTACTCGCCGACGAAGTCGTCGACCACGTCGGCACTGAACCGCTCGGCGAAGTCCCAGACGTAGAACGGAATGTCGATCAGGTCGGCGGCCCGGCGGGCGTCGCCCGCGTCCTCTCTCGTGCAGCATCCGCGGGCACCGGTGCGCAGTGTCGCGGGCTGCGCGGCGAGTGCCAGGTGCACCCCGACGACCTGGTGACCGGCGTCCACCGCACGGGCCGCGGCCACCGAGGAATCCACCCCACCGCTCATCGCCGCCAGCACCCTCATCAGAACGATCCCGCGGAGACCGGGGCGGAGACCGGGGCCGCCCCGGCGCGCCGGGTCCCCGCCCCCCTGGCCCTGGCGACCACCGGCTCGATCGCGTCGAGCACCTCGGTCACGTCCTCGGGTCCGGAACTGTGGCCGAGGGAGAAGCGCAGCGAGCCGCGGGCGGCGGGCGGCTCGGCACCCATCGCCAGCAGCACATGCGAGGGCTGGGCGACCCCGGCCGTGCAGGCCGCCCCCGTCGAGCACTCGATCCCCCTGGCATCGAGCAACATCAGCAGCGAATCGCCCTCGCAGTGCGGGAAGGTCAGATGGGCGTTGCCCGGCAGCCGGGAGGGACCACCGCCGACGATCCCGTCGCCAGGATCGCCGTTGAGCACCGCATCGGGTATCCGGGCGACGATGCCGTCGACCAGTTCGTCGCGTAGCCTCCCCAGCCGGGCCGAGAGCTGGGGCTGCGCCTGCACCGCGCGCCGGACCGCCGTGGCCAGCCCGACGATCGCGGGCACGTCGAGGGTTCCGGACCGCACATCGCGCTCCTGACCGCCACCGTGCAGCAGCGGGGTGGCCGCCACCTCCCGACCGAGCAGCAGCACCCCGGCGCCGTAGGGACCGCCCAGTTTGTGTCCGGTCAGGGTCAGCGCCGCTGCCGCCGACCGGCCGAAGTGCACCGGTAGCTGAGCCACCGCCTGGACCGCATCGGTGTGCAACGGCACCCCGTACTCGGTCGCGATCTCGGCCAGTTCCCGCACCGGCGTGACGGTGCCCACCTCGTTGTTCGCCCACATCGCGGTCACCAGGGCCACCGAGTCCGGCGCGTCCTCCAGCGCCGCACGCAGCGTCTCGGGCTGCACCCGGCCCTGGGCGTCGACCTCCAGCCAGACCACCTCGGCACCCTCGTGCTCGGCCAGCCACTCCACCGCGTCGAGCACGGCATGGTGCTCGACGGTGGAGGCGAGCACCCGTCTGCGGCGCGGGTCGGCCGCGCGGCGCTGCCAGAACAGCCCCTTGACGGCGAGGTTGTCCCCCTCTGTGCCACCGCCGGTGAACACGACCTCCGAGGGGCGGGCACCCAGTACCTCGGCGATGCTCTCCCGGCACTCCTCGACGGTGCGACGGGCGCGGCGCCCGGAACCGTGCAGCGAGGAGGCATTTCCCAGTACGGACAGCGCCTCACTCATCGCTGCCACCGCTTCGGGCAGCATCGGCGTCGTTGCGGCGTGGTCGAGATAGGTCATCGAAGTTCAGCCTAACCGCGCCCGGACTACGACATGCGCGCCACCGGGGTGAGCTCTGGAGACATCGGCTCGGGCACCGAAGGTACGGTCGCCGCGCCGACCGCCGCGCCCGCCCCGGCCGCCAGCGTGCGACGGTCGGCGCCGTGCGCGCTGATCAGAGGCAGCAGCTGCACCTGTACCACCAGGCCGCGCACGCCGGTCAGCAGGACCAGTGCCCGCCACAGCGTGGCGGACCCGACGAACGCGGCCACCGTCGTGGTGCCTGCACCGTCCAGGTGGTAACGCAGCGCAACCGGCCGCACCGGCGTCGCGGTGTCGGCAGCGGCCTGGAAGACCGCGGGACGGAACCGGCCACTGGCCATCCCACACCAGGTGGTGCCTTCCGGAAACGCCCCGACGGCCGCGCCACCGCGCAACGCCCCGGATATCTCCGCCACCGTCCGCGGCAGCGCCCGAAGGCGCTCCCGATGCACGAAGATCGTGCCCGCCCGACGGGCCAGCAGGCCGATTCCGGGCCAGTCCCGCACCTCGGTCTTGGCCACCATGCGCAGCGGCTGCACCGCACCGAGCACCACGATGTCCAGCCAGGACACGTGGTTGCTCACCACGAGGACCCCCGCACCGCGGCGGGCGAACCGATCACCTCCGGTGATCTCCAGCCGCACGCGCAGCGCCCCGAGCAGCGCCCGGGACCAGGCCAGCAGCGCCCGTTCCCGGCCGTCGGGGCTCAGCAGTGGGAGCACGAGGGCCAGCACGACGCCCGAAAGCAGCAGCAGAGCGGTACTCATCAGCCGCAGCAGCCGGCGCACCTGCCCCGCGGCCGGGAGGGTCCGTGCGGCCGGGAGGCAGCCGTCACCGCACGGCGAGACCGGCATCCACGGGTGGGCCTGCCGGGTCATGACTCTGCCCCCAGGACGTGGGCACCCAGGACGTGGGCACCCAGGAAATGACGCAGGTAGCGGGGATCGGTCCGGTCCAGGCACAGCAGCACCAGGAAGTCGGCCACCCGGAAGTCCGGATCGTGGGCGGGCGGGCCGCACACCCAGGCGCCCAGCCGCAGATATCCGCGCAGCAGCGGTGGCAGGGTGGCTCGCTGCGGTCGCGGTGCGGCCGCCGCGTCCCACGGCCGCAGCGGCCGCACCCGGTACTGCTCGGGAGCCAGGTTCCGGGCCTGGACGGTGTCCCACACCCCTGCCGCGAAGGCACCGAGTGGCGCGCCCGGAGTGC
This sequence comes from Pseudonocardiaceae bacterium, assembly GCA_036494005.1. Classification (GTDB taxonomy): domain Bacteria; phylum Actinomycetota; class Actinomycetes; order Mycobacteriales; family Pseudonocardiaceae. The sequence goes on from DASXOV010000241.1 coordinate 9,074, forward strand.
ACAGCGGAACCGAGGCGCAGCCGACCAGCCATCGGTGCCCGGTCAGCAACATGTAGCGCGCGATCCCGGCCCAGACCAGGCTCACCACGGCCCCGCTGCGGTGATCGGGATGCACACAGGACCGACCGGTCTCCACCAGGCCGTCGCGCAGACCCGCCAGCCGAGGGATGGCGAACTCGGTCTCGCAGTAGAGCCCACCCGCCCGGCGAGCGCCGTCCGGGGGCAGCATCCGATAGGTACCGACGATCTCGCCGGTGCGGTCCTCGCGCACCACCAGGTGGTCGCAGTGCGCGTCGAAGTCGTCGACATCCAGGCCGGGCTCGGGCGAGTGCAGCACCGCCCCCAGCTCGCCGGCGAAGACCCGATGCCGCAGCCGCTGAGCGGCCCGGACCTCGGTGCGCTCCCTGGTCACCAGCAGCGAGTATGGAGTCGCGTCGGTTACCGAGTCAGTTGCCGTGTCAGTGGTCACCAACAGTTGCGAGACGCTCATGGGCTGGGTCTACCGGGCCAGCTGGTTGCTGGGCGGACACCGGCGTGACCGATGGGTGGAATGTCCGTGAATCCCCAGTGGCTGCCCTGCCCCTGCGGTTTCTGTTTCTGTGGGTATCAGCTCTTGCGCTGGGTGACCTGTTCGGTCAGTTGCGGGGCGATGGTGAACAGGTCCCCGACGACGCCGAAATCGGCGATCTCGAAGATCGGCGCTTCCGGGTCCTTGTTGACCGCGATGATGGTCCGCGACGTCTGCATACCCGCCCGGTGCTGGATGGCCCCGGAGATGCCCAGCGCGACGTACAACTGCGGCGAGACGATCTTACCGGTCTGCCCGACCTGGAACTGATGCGGGTAGTAGCCGGAGTCGACCGCGGCCCGGGACGCCCCGACCGCGGCGCCGAGCGAATCCGCCAGCTTCTCCACGATCTGGAAGTTGTCCGCGGAGCCGACACCTCGGCCACCGGACACCACGACACTGGCCTCGCTGAGCTCGGGTCGATCGCCGCCCTCGACGGCCCTGCGCTCGGTGACCCGCGCCGTCTTCGCCGCGTCCACCGCGGGCACCTCGACGGTCTCCTCGCTCGCCGCGCCCTGCGTTGCCACCGCGTCGATCGCACCGGGCCGGACGGTGATCACCGCGACCGGAGTGGTGGCCTTGGACTTGGCCAGGTAGGAGCCGCCGAACACCGAGTGGGTCGCGGTGCCGTCATCCGCCAGGTCGACGACATCGGAGAGCAGGCCCGATCCGGTGCGCACCGCCAGCTTGCCCGCGATCTCCTTGCCGTCCGGCGAGGAGGCGATCAGGACTGCCGACGGCTGCACCGATGCCACGAGCGAGGCCAGCACACCGACCACGGGGGCGGTGAGGTAGGTGTCCACCTCGTCGGACTCGGCCACGTAGACCTTGGCCGCGCCGTGGGCGGCCAGCACATCGGTGAGCTTGCCCGCGATGCCGGGCGTGCCCACGACGACCGCGGACGGCTCGCCGACTCTGGCGGCGGCGGTGAGCAGTTCGCCGGTGACCCGCTTGACCTCGCCGTCGGTGTGCTCGACGAGGACCAGAATCTCTGCCATGAGTTGGGTTCTCCTTCGTCAGATCAGCTTCTGGCCGATGAGGTACTCGGCGAGCTTCGCTGCGCCGTCGCCCTCGTCGGTGACGACCTGACCGGCTGCGCGCGGCGGACGCGGCGCCGACTCGACCACCGTGGACGTGGCGCCCGCGAGACCCACCTCGCCCGGCTCGATACCCGCATCGCTGCACGACAGCGTGACGACCGGCTTCTTCTTCGCGGCCATGATGCCCTTGAAGGATGGGTAACGCGGCTCGTTGATCTTCTCGTTCACGCTGATCACGGCGGGCAGATCGGCCTGCAGGACCGTGACCGCGTCGTCGGTCTCCCGCTCAACGGTGACGGTCCGGCCCGCAACGGTGACCTTGCGGGCGTGGGTCAGTTCCGGCAGCCCGAGCACTTCGGCGACCATCGCGGGGATGGCACCGACCGTTCCGTCGGTGGCCTCGTTGCCCGCGATGACGAGGTCGACGTCTCCGAGGGTGCCGATGACCTTGGCCAGGGACCGGGCGGTCCGCACGGCGCACGAACCGTGCAATCCCTCGTCGCACAGGTGCACCGCCTTGTCCGCACCCATCGACAGCGCCTTGCGGATGGCGTCGGTGGCCCGCTCCGGACCCATGGTGACGACGGTGATCTCACCCTCGCCCGCTTCCTTGATCTTGAGCGCTTCCTCCACGGCACGCTCGTTGATCTCGTCCAGGACCGCGTCCGCGGAACCGCGATCAAGGGTGTGGTCCGAGTCGGCCAGCTTGCGCTCGGACCAGGTGTCGGGCACCTGTTTGATCAGAACGACGATGTTCATGGCCCTCTCCGACCTCCTAGCCGACCCTCACGACCCTGCGGTGAACCCGATGTTACTGGTGAGTAGCTCTCCGGTGCAGCAAGAGGTGAGACCACTCACGTCGCTGGCGTCCACCTGCCAGTGTGAGCGCCCGGACCGGTCGCGGGGAGCCGAATGCCGGAGAGGAACCTGTTTCCGCACGTAACGCGGTTCCCGAGTGCTTCGGCCCACGGAGAGGAGGCCGCACCGGAAATGTCTGCGCTCAATGTGTGTCCGAGTGGGTCAGCGCGATGGCCTCGCCGGTGAGCCGATAGCCGACCCGGTTCACCGTCTGTGTGCCGGGAACGACAATTCGTGTCGTTCCCGGCACCTCAGCCGTGATCGCGGCGCCAGAACAGGTGACGTTGCCGCGAATTCGGCTACATCAGGATTGTCGGCGAGAGCCGTGTTCGGCGGCCGCTGTACGGCGCAGTAACGCTGGTTCCGATGGCGTAACGGCGGACACGGACCGCGTGCCGACAGGTGCTGACACATCGGGACCACGGCATCGACTAGCTTGCGTGCGCGGTTTCCCATGCCTGCAGGACCTCCGCCGACAGACGGCCGCGGTCGCTGACACTGTGGCCGTTCTGCTTGGCCCACTCCCGGATCGACTTCAGCGTCTCACGGTTGTATCCGGCGGTGGCACCGGCCTTGCCTGCACCCTTCACGCTGCGCCCGGCCCGGCGCCGACCACCGATCCGGCGTCCTGCACCGGTGTAGTGCGCGAGAGTATCGCGCAACTTCGCCGCGTTCTCGTCACTGAGATCGAGTTCATAGGTCACACCGTCGAGCGCGAACTCGACCGGACTGATGTGCTCGGCTTCCTCGCCGGTCAGATCATCGATCATCGTGACTACGGTCTTCTGCGCCATGGATGAATCTCCTTCGTTGAAGTGAAGATGCGCGCACCTTAACTCACGTTGCGAACTGACACAGTAGCGGACACGCCGCTGCGAGTCGGGGTCTGTCCCCGTGCACCGTGAAAGACTGATATCACAAGCTCGAGTCGTCCGGGCTTATTACACCGAATCGAGCAGGGCGGCACTGCGGTACCACTCTCGAACCGGAGGCGATCGGCAGCTATCGCTGGCAGGATGACGACCATGTCCTCACCACCGTGCATGGTGTTGCACTGCACCGGCCACCGGAATGACCCGGAGCACGAGGTGCGCACCCCCGAGGAGGGTGCCCAGCGGTGCCCGAGGCCGGTGTGCGCCGAGCACTGGGCACGTATCGACGGCGGTGAACCCTGGTTGTGGGTTCCGGGGCGGCGGCTGAAAGGGGTCAGCTCCTCGCTTTCGGAAGGTTGCATCCTGATGGGCGAGGAACTGGCCGGTTACGGCCTTGTGGTGGACGCGGACGTCCGGATGAACAGCAGCGAGCTATTCAGTCCCGATCTCTTCGACGGACGGCAGACCCCCACACTGTCGATCGACGGCCGGGTGTTCGGCGCCGACCAGCAGGTCGCGATCGAGCTCGTCCTCACCCCGGATACCGCGAAACGACTCAAGGAAGCTCTGCGCTTCTTCCGACCGTGACAGCCCTGGACATCCTGGACCCCGCCTGTACATCCCCAGCCGTGCCGGAGTGTGCTCACCCGCGTTCGGGGTATCCGGATGGCCACCTGCTTGGGCTCTGTCAGATACTATTGGTGACAACGATGAGCCGGGACATCCCCCTAGTGGTCGCGCATCTGCATGACGGTGGTGATCTCGACGTTGCAGCGAGGAGTCGACGATGGGACGCCGAGTCCAGGACGTCACAGACCTCGTCCGGCCATGACCAGCCGGGCCAGTTCACAGGCCGCCGACCTGCTGCTGGGCATCGACGACACCGACAACCCGGACAGCAGGGGCACGGGACACCTGTGCGGGCAGTTGCTCGCACACCTGCACACGGGTGGTCTCGGCATCCCGCTGAGCGCGACCCGGCACCAACTGCTGGTGCACTCCGGTATCCCCAGCACCTCACGAAACAGAAGCGCCTGCATCGCCTGGCGCACCGCCCCGGGTATCCGGGCCGCGGAGATCGCCGTAGCGGCGGGAAACTTCCTCGCCCGGCACAGCGCCCCGGGATCCGGCCCCGGCCTCGCCGTGGTCCGTCCCTCGGCACTGCCCGTTGCGGGGCGAGCCGCACTGGTGGAGTTCGGCAGGCGGGCGACAACCGAGGTGATCCCCCGGGATCGAGCGCCACAGCTCGCGCAGCGATGGGGGCTGCACCTGTCCGTGCACGGCGGCACCGGCGAAGGCGTGATCGGCGCGGTGGCCGCCGCCGGGCTGTACCTGTCCGGCAATGACGGGCTGTTCATCTGGATGCCGGGGATCCGGGACCTCGGGGGCCGGTGCAGCTACGCGGAGCTGCGGGCCCGGGTCCCCGTCGACGACGCCCGGGACGACCAGGGTCACCGGCCGGCGCCGCACGATCTGATCGAGCTGGGCGGTCGGGTACGTCCGGTGCTCGAGGACGGGCGTGCCGTGCTGCTTCTGCAGCCGGCCACGACCGTCCACGGTGAGACCACCCGCTGGATCCCGACACCCCGCGCGGGGGCCACCCACTGCTGACCCGTCACCACCCCAGCTTCGCCGATCCGCCCGGTCAGCTCAGGGCGCTCGCCAAGCCGGTGCACAGCAGCGTGAAGGCGCGGTCGGCAGCCATGACGGCCTCGGGGTAGAGCTGATCGATGTCCGAACCCGCGATGAGCTGCCTGCTGTTGTGCTCGGCGAGCGTGCGGGTGACTGCGGTGATCTGTGCGGATCTTCCTTCGCCGGGAAGTAGGCGAACAGCGTCCGCTTCGACACCTCGGCGGCGGCGATCTCCACGACGGACACCGCGTCGTAGCCCCGGCCAGGAACAGTTCGATGGCGGTGTCGGAGATCGTGGCCCGGGTACGGAGCTTCTTGCGTTCTCGCAGCCCGAGCGGAGTCTACTTATCGACGAAAGGTGGGGCGTGCGGACCAAACCGGGGACGACCGAATCAGTGACAGACGTGGTGGTGGTGGGCGCCGGGGTCACCGGTCTGATGCTCGGCACCGAACTGGGACTGGCCGGGGTGCAGGCGGTCGTTATCGACGCGCTCCCGGCACCCAGCAGGCAGGCCAAGGGCGGTGGCGTGCAGCCGAGGACCGCCGAGATATTCGACCTGCGCGGGATGATGGATCCGCTGCGGCGCCATGCAGTGCCCGGTGAACCGGTCAGCGGGCATTTCGGCGGCCTGCCGGTGCCGCTGGACTGCCGTCCGTGGCGCACCCGCCACCTCTGGCCGGTACAGATCCCGCAGAGCCACATCGAGGAGTTCCTGGCCACCCGGCTGGCCCGCCACCACCACGCGGTCCGGCGCGGCCACCAGCTCACCGCCATCGAGCCCGGCGACCACTCGATCACCGCCGTGGTGCACGACCACGCCACCGGGACGGACCTGCGGGTGGGCGCCCGCTACCTGGTGGCCTGCGACGGCGCGCACAGCACGGTCCGCACGCTGCTCGGTGTCGGGTTCCCCGGTGAGCCGGGCACTCGGACCGCCGTCCTGGCCGATATTCGCCTGACGTCGGTCTCCGGCCTGGTCCCCACCGGCAATGGCCCGTTCGCCGCGATGGTCCGGGACGGCGGCGGCTACTGGAGCATGCTCAACCCGCTCGACGCCGGACGGTACCGGTTCGTGTTCGGTCCGCTGGAACCCACCGACACCGAGCGGCGACGCGACCGCCCGGTCAGCCCCGGCGAGGTGCGCAACGCCCTGCGCGCGGTGTGGGGCCCGGACACCGAACTGGGCGAGATCACCTCGTCATCGCGGTTCAGCGACGCCGTCCGCCAGGTCGAGCGCTACCGAGCAGGCCGGGTGCTGTTCGCGGGTGACGCCGCGCACGTCCATCCCCCGCTGGGCGGTCAGGGCCTCAACCTCGGTATCCAGGATGCGTTCAACCTGGGCTGGAAGCTGGCCGCCGAGGTGCACGGTCACGCCCCAGACGGCCTGCTGGACAGCTACCACACCGAACGCCACCCCGCCGCCGGCGTGCTGCATCACGTCCGGGCCCAGCGGGTGCTCGCCGAACGCAGGCCCAGCGCCGACGTCGCCGCGCTGCGCGACATCGTCACCGACCTCGCGCGGCTGCCCGACGCGAATCGCCACCTCGCCGGGATGATCTCCGGCCTCGATCTGCGCTACCCCATGCCCAGCGGCGCCGACCATCCCTTACTCGGCGCGCGCATACCGGACATCGAGCTGGTGATCGACGGTGCCCCCACCCGGGTGAGCGCGCTGATGCACACCGGCCGCGGCCTGCTCCTCGACCTCACCGGCGCGGACCGCCTCGCCGGCTACCACCACGCCGGAGTCGATCTGCGCAGCGCCGTCCCGGCCGAGCAGATCGACGCCACCGCCGTCCTGGTACGCCCGGACGGCCACATCTGCTGGCTCTGCCCCGCCGAGCCGATGTCCGGACTCGACGCCGCCCTGCAGCACTGGTTCGGGCCCGCCCGGCACCCCGGCGTGCGTTCCGCGGGGTAGCCGCAGTGGCTGGGCACTGTTGCGCCTCGCGGTCAGTGGACCATCCGTTTCCGGGTGCGCAGCAACAGCACGCCCAGGGCGGCCAGCAGCGCGGCGGCACCAGCACCGAGCCCGGCCGTGGTCCACGGGGAGCCGGAACCGGACGGCCGATCGGGGGCGGCGAGCTCCGACGGCACCCACTCGACCGTGCCGCGCAAGGCCCGCCGCTGCCCGTCGACGGTCACCGGGATGCTCCAGCGGTCCAGCGCCGCCACCTGGTGGCCCGCGGCGACATCGTCGGGGGGCAGGTCGGCGCGGTACCGCAGCCGGGAGTCGAGCCAGGTCACCGGTGACCCGTCGCCGACCCGCACCCACCCGTCCTGCCCCACGGGCAGGCCCTGGAACTGGGGGTTCTCCCGGAAGTGCAGGCTCCCCGGGTTGACCGAGGCGCCGGCCGGGCCGATGCGCAGGAACGCAACGCCGTCCCGGCCGTCCACCGTGACGGCCCGCCCGGGCGGAACCCGCAGCTGGATGGCCGGTAGCTGACCCTGCCCGATGCTGACGTCGAGGTGGTCGTCGCGCGGGTCGGCGACGGTGCGGAACGTGCCCAGGATCGGGCGGCGCTCCAGCACGCCGATCGCCGTCACCGGGCGGTCCCCGTATCGCATCCCGACCTGCCAGGAGGCCAGCACCTGCCGCTGCAGTGCGACCCCGGCCGGACCGGTGGCGCCGACCGGCTGCCCGCTGGGCAGCGCCGGGTAGAGCCTGCGCTCGAACCAGCCCCAGGTGTCGCCCCGGGACAGCGGCACCCAGCGGGGTTCGGCCGGCGCGCGGGGTTGTGGCGGAAGCTCGTCCGGGGCGTCCGGGGGGTTCGCGGTCTCATCCAGATACCGGTCGTTGATGTTGCCGAAGACCCCCGCCGAGGAGATCCGCAGGAACGCGACGCCGTCGGGGTCGAGGATGGTCAGCGCAGTCCCGGTCGGGTTCGCCACCACCAGCTGCGCGCCGTAGCCGGTCCGCACCTGCACCAGTACGTCCCGCGGCAGGGCCGGGCGCACCGCGGTGAGCAGGGACACCAGCGTCGGGTCGTCGCCGTGCGCCCAGGCCGGGGCGACCGCCGACGTGGTTACCACGAGCGCCGCGAGCACGGGCATCAGGAACCTGACCGGTGAGCGGAGCGATCCCCGGCCCATCCGGTGGGTGCGCCTCACGCCGCCGGGTGCGCGTCGACGAACACCTGGCGCGCCACCGAGGGGATCTCGCCCCGCGTGGACTGGCGCTGCACGAACAGCAGATACGGCCCGGGAGGCAGCACGGTGTCGCCCGGCACCATCACCTGCACCGAGTGCGGGCTCCGGCGCAGGATCCGCAGGTCGACATTGCGCTGATCACTGTCGACCAGATGGGTGAGCGAGGTGTTGCGCAGCAGCCGGACGCTGGAGACGTCGTTCGGGTCGTCCACCCCGACGTCGAGCACCCGGCCGGTGCGCACCTCGGGATCCACGCCGGTGATGACCGGCCGCTTGCCCCAGAACAGATACGGCGGAGAGAAGATCTGGAAGGTCGGGTCGGTGTATGCCTTGCTCAGGCCGAGCACCTGCTCACCGGTGTCGTCCGGCTTCGCGTACGCCGTGCCGATCGGGGCGTGCCCGCCGACGAGCACCCGGCCGTCGGGCAGCAGCATGGCGGTGCTGTGGTAGGTCCGGCCCCGGATCTGCGACACGGCCGGGGTCCAGGTGCCGGTCGTCGGGTGATAGATCTCGGTGCTGCGTACCGGGGCCTCCAGACCGGGCGC
>DASXOV010000242.1:0-6187 GCA_036494005.1 Pseudonocardiaceae bacterium
GTCCCAATGTGGGTGGGATCTGCATCGGCTGCACCATGCCCGGTTTCCCCGACAACTTCATGCCGTTCATGGAACAGATACCCATCACCTGGCGCAGTGTCGCCAACCCGTTCCCGGACGGCCCGCTCGCCTTAGCCCAAAAGGAGAGCTACGGGCCCGTCATCCGGCAGCTCCGCGACATCGCCATAAAAAATAATGACACGGAGCCCTCGTGGCGCAACAACGAGCCGGAACTCACCACTGGCTACCAGGCAGTGCCTGGTCAAACTTGGCTGCCCGGGCCAGGTGGTGAAATGCAACCTGCCCAAGCGGGGCCGCCCCCACGGCATCGGCGGCCGCCCCACCTTGGGTTTCGGCCTCCGGGTGCGGTATGACTGCGATCCCTTGTCGTGATGATCGAAAAGGTGGTGTCGCCGCGCTTGGTGGTGCTGGTTGATCGCTCATAGAGGCACGGCCACCTACGGGTGGGCCTTTGTAGCGTGGCTGTCGGCAGCAGGTGCCAAGTCAGCTCAGCATCAGCGCTGACCGTTGAGATGCCTACCGCCAGGTCTTCGAAGGGTGACCGAGTGCCCGAGCTGATCAGCGATCTTCCGGGCGTTCACCGCGGTTTACGTCGAACAGGTGGCGGCGAGCCCGTTGCCACTGCGCTGCTGAGGGCCGTACTGTCAGTTCCATGGTGCCGGAGCGCGCCGCCGCCGTAGCTGCTGCATTCACCGCAGCTGCGGTGCAGCGGGCTGTGTTCATCCGGACGACACAGCACGTTGTCCAGGTGATGGGCGAGATCGCCACAGCCCGGGACAACGCTGCGGCGAGCTACCGGCGCATGGCTCGCGAAGGTGCGCCCGACTCCGCCCGGTATCTTCAGCACGCGGCGCAGCTCGACCGCAGCGCCGCCAGTGCCCGCCGGTTCGCCGAGCAGGAGCTGGCACTGCTCACCAAATGGCAACAGCCCGGCGATGCCCCCGACACTGGCCCCTGACCCCGACGTGGTGGGGCCTCCGGCCCGCTCCGAGACGAGCTCGCCGACGATGAGCTGCCGACGCGAGGGGATACCCACACCGGGCCCGCTGGCCTACCGTGTGCGGGATGGACGAGCGCGAGCAGCGTGACCAGCTCGCCGGGGTTCGCGAGGCGCGGGACGAGCTACGGGATCGACTCGCCGATGAACGCGACCAGCAAGCCGACCGCCGCGACGAGCGAGCCACCGGGCGAGAGACCGCGGCGGACCTCCGTGAGGGTCAGGCCGACGAACGAGAGCGCGAGGCCGACGAACGCGAGCGTCAGGCCACCGAACAGGAGCACCGTCTCGATCAACGCCTCCACCAACTGGGCTGCCAGACCGTCTCAGCGGAGCAACGCAGCCGAGAGACCATCACCCGCAGCCGCGCCACCATCGAACGAACGCGCCAGCGCCTCGATCGCTCATCCGACGCCGTCGATGCAGCCCAGCACCAACGGGACCGGGACCAGCGGCAGATCGATCGCGAATCCAGCCGCAGCCAACGAGAACTCGACCAGCCCGATGAGCCGGCCGACGAGCAGCGACGGTGATCCCGGCCGGAATTCCCGAGTGCCGCCGACCCATCCGTTGCCCATTTCGCGTGGAGATCGGATGAAAACCCGCCTGGCAGCTGTCCTGGCTGGGCACCGACGGGTCGTGCGCTACGGGGAGTTGGCCATTCGCCTGGATCCCGACTCGCGTGAGGCCCGGGTCGCCTTCTCAGTGTCCGCCTTCTCGGTGTCCGCCAGGGCCACGGCCTCCTCCGTCGTTGTCATCGGCCGGTCCGGGCGCCGGTTCGTTCTGATCACGTTGGTGACGAGTTCTCCCGGTTCTTCGAAATAGTCAGTCGCGATGATGCCGACGCGTCCCGGCGGGCATGCGGCAAGATAGTCGTTGAGGCGAGGATTGATCGTCTCGGCGTAGCCACCCGCTTGGAGGTCGGCGGCACTGGAGAATGTGAAGTACAGATCCCTGGCGGAGTCTTTTCGTGCTTTCTCGATATGGGCGACCACCATGTCGAACTTGCTGTCGTCCCCAGGGTCCATGTATCGATCTTCGACATCGTAGATCGGGGGACCCGTGCTTCTGAAGCACGCGTTTTCGGGCCAGTAGCTCAGATCGAGCCCGATGTCCTGGCTACCCTCGAACCTGCGTAGCAGGATTATCGTCCCCCTGACATCCCCGAGGGTGGTCGAGGGTGTGAACGCGGGGCTGGCGGTCGCAGCGGTGGTCCCGGGCGGGGGAGCGGTGAAATTGTAGAACAGCGGCGCGTCCGCGATGTGATCCCAGGTTCTGGCCTTGAATGTATTCTCGAATGAGTGCTCGTTCTCCTCCCAGCTGGCGATGTCTCCTCGGGCCAATTTTCCGACGAATTCGGACGGGGCGAACTTTCTGAGAGGGCTGTCGAATCTGCCTTCTTCGTCGACCGACATGAGGATGGTTTCGCTGGGGTGCGCCGTGAGAAAGGTTGAGAAGATGTCGAGAACGTCAGCGTAGGTTTTTCCCATGTACATCACGTCGTGATGCACGAAGAGATCGTCCTCATAGTGTGCCAGTCTGATGTCGAAGAACCGTATCCCGGCCCGTAGCTGTTCGGGAAGGCTCAGGTTCTGCGTCTTGCCGAACCCGAGGAGCCCGTCGTTGCAGCCGGAATTGTGGGTTCCGGGAATACTGAGCTCTGTCACCAGAGAATCATCGGGGATATCACGCATCCAAGAATTGTGGGAAATGAACGCTCCCATCAGGCTCCCTGCTGGTTGTCCGCTCCGGTTCCGGTCAGTGGCGGAACCCTGCTGCGCGACTCCCCGGACGTGCTGCCGCGGGGAGGACCTCCTGCGGGCATGACGCCGCCACGTCACGACGCCCAGCACGGTGAGTATAGCTGCGATTACGGTTCGTTGCAGATCGCGTCCGGCGCTGTTGCTGGTGTCGTGGCAGTTGATGGCCGACTACTACGACGAGCACCCAGCCGGTGACCGGTGACTCGATGACTTCCGGTGACGGACTCGACGGCAGAACCTTGAGGACGTAGCTTAGTAGCTAAGCGAGTTTTCGAGGGAGTTGGGCGGATGAGCCGCGATGAGGATCTCCGGGGTCGGATCACCGGCACGCTGGCGCGGCGGCACAGCACGGCGACGGTGCTGTTCCACCACGCGATCGCCGAGCGGCTGGGGCTCGGGCCGACCGATCACAAGTGCCTCGACCTGCTGCTGGAGCGGGGTACCCTGACCGGTGCGGAACTGGCCGCCCTGACCGGGCTGACCAGCGGCGCTGTCACCGGCGTCGTCGCCAGGCTGGAGCGGGCCGGCTACCTGTGCCGCGGACCCGACCCGCAGGACGGCCGCCGGCAGCTCCTGCGCCCGGTACCGGAGCGCATGACCGAGGTGGCCGAGGTGTTCGCCGGGTTGCAGAGCGACGCGTCCACGCTGGTCGCGGGCTTCGACACCGGCCAGCTCGAGGCGATCGCCCAGTTCCTGGAGCGCGCCACTCGCTTCGCCCGCGAGCGATCCGCGCTACTGCGTGCCCAGGCGCGATCCGGCCGGACCCGTAGCGCTGTGCCCGATCCGAGTACCCCCGATCTGAAAACCAAGGAGTGACGATGACCGACGAGGCGCAGCTCACCGACCTGTTCCGGCGGATGTGTCAGGCCTGGACCGATGGCGACGCGCAGGCCTACGGGGAGTGTTTCACCGCGGATTCCGACTACGTGTCCTACGACGGCACCCGGGCCATCGGGCGGGAGCTGATGGTCGACGCGCACGACCGGCTCTTCCGCGGGGTCCCACCGGCTCCACGCTGGTCGGGGTGATCGAGTCGATCCGCCATCTGAGCGCTGACGTCGCGCTGGTGCACGCCACCGGATCGGTGCTGGTCGCCTGGCGTTCCCGGTTGCCGAAGCGGCGGCTCTCGCGACAGACGCTGGTCGCGACCCGCACCACCGACGGCTGGCGCTTCGCCGCGTTGCACAACACCCGGGTGCGGCCGGTGCAGATCCCGGCCGCCGACTCGTTCCCGGCCCGCGCGGCGCGGCGGATGGTCCGGATCTCCGGGGTTCTCGGCCGGTCCTGAGCGCGGCGCCGGGGATCAGTCGGTGCCCAGGCCGAGGTGGAGTTGGAGTTGGTGGGCACCGGCGGTGGTCAGGTCGAGGCCGCGCCCCCTGGAGCTGCGAGTGACCCAGCGATGGTCGAGCATCGCGGCGAGTACTGCGGCGCCCAGCCGGCCCGCGAGGTGGTGGCGTTGCTCGCTCCAATCGAGGCAGAACCGCAGCAGTGACCGGCTTGACGGCGCGGCCGTCAGCGCGGCGAGATCGACTCCGAGAGTGGTGCGGGTGTGCTGGCGCAGCGATCGGATGGGCTGGGCAGGGGCGAGTACCGCCAGCGCCTCGATGGCGGTGGCGACCTGCTCGCCGGCCAGGCGGTGGTAGCGATGGCGCCCTGATCGCTCCATGGTGATCAGCCCGCCTTCGCGCAGCTTGGCCAGATGGGCGCTGGTGGCCGAGGCGGACAGGCCCGCCTCGGCGGCCAGGACGGACGCGGCCAGGGATCGCCCGTCTGCCAGTGCCAGCAGAATGCGCGCCCGGGCCGGGTCGGCGAACAGGGTCGCCGCCGCGGCCATGTCGACCTCACCTCGGATGGTTGCCTGAACGGTCATGGCAGCCAGTCCGCCCCCGGGGCTGCTGCTCGCGGTGATGTGCGTGGGCATGTTCCTGGTGCTGCTCGACGTCCCTACCCCGGCCGGGCGGCCCAGGCCCGCGCGCTGGGGATCTGGGCGGCGGTGTCCTCGCTCGTCCTGCCCGCGGGGCCACTGCTGGGCGGGTTCCTGGTGACCGGCGGGGGCTGGCGGCTCGTCTTCCTGATCAACATTCCGCTCGTGGCGGCCGCTCTGATCTCGGTCCTGCTGCTGGTCGCACCCGGCGCGGTCCGCCCTCGATCTGCCCGGCCTGATCCTGACCGCTCTCGCGCTGGTCACAACCGTCTTCGCGGTCATCGACATCGGCCACCACGGCCTGCGACCCGCCTCGATGACCGCGATCGTGATCGCCGCCGTCGCCGGGACCGGGCTCGTGGTGTGGCAGCGACGCGCCGTCGCCGATGCTGCCGCCCGACCTGGTGCACCGGGCGGCCTTCGCCGGGCACAACGTGGCGGCGCTGCTGATGAACCTGGTCGTCAACGGCACCCTGTTCGTCACCACCCTGTACCTGCAAGGCGTCCAGCACCGCAGCCCACTGGCCGCCGGTCTGGCGCTGCTGCCGCTGTTCGTCCCGCTCGCCGCCCTCGCCCCGCTGGCGCGGGCCGGCTCACCAGCCGGTTCGGGTCCCGTCTCTCGCTCGTCGCCGGTGCCGCTGTCGCGGCCGGTGGCGTGGCCGCGTTACGGCTGCCCGAGCTCGCCAGCCCCTACCCGGCCCTGCTGCCCACCCTGCTCGGGCTGGGCGTCGGGACTGCCCTGTTCACCGCGCCCGTCGTAGCCGCCGCGGTGCATGCCCTGCCCCCCCATACGTTCCGGACTCGCCAGCGGAGTCAACAACGCCGCCTGGCAGACCGGCGCCATCCTCTGGCTGACCGCACTCGTGATCACCGCCCGGACCGTGCCGCGACCATCGCATCCGCTAGCCTCGCGAGTCCGGGGCGGTAGCTCAGCAGGTTAGAGCAGCGGACTCATAATCCGTCAGGTCGTGGGTTCGAGTCCCACCCGCCCCACATAACCCCAGCTCAGCTGTAGTGTTACACCCAGCCGAACTGCTCTATGATGATCCAAACACACGGAAACCCCACGGAAACGGGTCGAGAGCAGGGCCGGGGACGATAGTGCGACCACCACTGCCGATGGGTACCCACGGCAGCATTACGATCATGAAGCGGGCTGGACGGACGACCGTCTACGTTGCCCGCTGCCGCTTTCGCGACTACGACGGCGTGACCCGCTCCCTCGAACGCCACGGGCCGACGAAGACTGCAGCCAACCGCGCCCTGCAGGACGAGATCCGCGCCCGCACCGGCAGTCCCGCCGCGCCGCTGCGCCCAGAGCACACCTTCGAGCGCGCCGCGGAACGCTGGCTGGCAAAGCTCGACGCCCAGGTCGCTGAAGGCACCCGCAAGGTGACTACCGCCGACACCTACCGGCAGCGGCTCCGCTCGGTGATCCTTCCCGCGATCGGACAGTGGCGGCTGCGGGAATGCACCGTCGCC
>DASXOV010000243.1:0-8175 GCA_036494005.1 Pseudonocardiaceae bacterium
AAGGGGCGCCTCCAGCGTCTTGCCCACCAGGCCCAGCCCGGCTAATGGAGCCCTCGACGGCCAGCCGGACCAGTTTGGGGCGACGTCCAACCGAAGATTCTCCGGTCAAGATCACTTGTGATCGCTCAATGCAACAGTGCCAATGCAGGTTGGTGAGGCACGTCAGTTGCCGAGCAGGTCGCTGGGAGTCTGGGGTGTTCCTTCGACTGCTGGCCCCCGTGTTCGACGTTTCCGGGACACCGTCGATGGGCCGACTCGCGAGGTTGAGCAGGAACTCATCGTCAGCCGCGCAGCTGACTGTGATCGGCGCGGGATTTGTGGGTGATCGTCGATGGTGGTGTCGGGCCAGGAGGTTTCGGTCATTAACAGCTTGTCGTCCACGGCGCTGCGGCGTATTGCCGCCGGGTGCCGAGAGTTTGATCTTGGTTGCTTGGGGGTCAGGCGGGTTCGCGGCCGAGGAGGGTGGCGCGGTGGTAGTACTCGTAGAGCCCGTCGAAGATCGGGCCGGTGTGGTGGAGGGTTTGCTGGTCGGTGCAGATCATGGACAGGCCGCGGAGGGTGACGTCGAGGCCGGGTGCTTCGGGGGCGTCGTAGCGTTCGTCGTCGAGGTCGGCTTCGTGGATGATTTCGGCGAGGCGCCAGAGCACGGGGTCGTCGAGGTGGTAGCGGCGCAGGATGGTTTCGAAGCTGCAGTCGCCGTGGTGGTGGGACAGTTCGACCCCGCGCATGTCGAACGCGGTGGCGTCGGCGGGCACCTCGGCGGGGTCGGTCACGAACACGAATTCGGCGTCGGGGTTGAGGTGGCGGGCGATGAGCCAGGCGCAGGCGGCGCGGTCGATGTGGATGGCGGCGCGGGTGGCCCATTTCACGAGGACTGTTCCTTCGGGTCGGGAACGGGGTTGGCGAGTGCGTCGACGGCGGCGGTGGCCTGATCGCGTTCGGGGGGTGGGAAGTAGTCGCGGCGGTGGATGCGGCGCAGTTCGGCGCGCAGCCGGCGGGCCAGCGAGAGCCGCGTGACTTCGGTGTCTTGTGCAGCGGTGGTGGCTTCGGCGGTGATCTTGGTGTATTCGGCGGCGCGGGTGGTGGCCATCGCGGTGGCCAGGTCCCGTTCGGTGGTCGCGGTGCCGGGTTGGGCCAGCCAGATGGCGGCGGTGCCGCCGGTGTCGATGATCTCGTCGGCGATCCAGTCGAGGTGTTCGCGGGTGCGGGCGTCGGCGGGCAGGGCGACCAGGCCGTCGGAGATCTGCGCGACGCCGAGCCGTTTGAGTTTGCGCCAGATCGTGATCCGCGGCGTGGAGGGTTCCCGCGGAAGCCGGTAGGACAACAACACCCAAGTACCCGGCTGGGACGTTCGCGCCATCCCCACCTCCACACGGTCCGGATCGGTGCCAAAGGGATCGGGCACACCACGACGCCACCACCTGCACTGTAACCTCGGTTGCTTCGTGCTGGGTGCGTCCGCCGTAGGGAGGCAGGTCGGATGACGTCGTTCGAAGCGGACCGGGCTAGGGCTGGGGAACTACGGCGTTCCCGCCGGGTGGTGGCGGCCGTGGGCATGACGCTGGCGGTGGCGCTGGGCGTGGTGGCCGGATGTTCCGGCCAGTCGACGTCACCGTTGCCGTTGCAGGCGGCGGGTGAGGTGGCGTTACCCGGTGACGGTTCGAGGTTTGACTACGCGAGCCTGGACGGGGACCGGGGGTTGTTGTTCGTCGCGCACCTGGGCGCCAGTGAGGTCATCGAGGTCGACGTGCGGGCGCACCGGGTGGTGCGCATCATCCCGGACCTACCGCAAGTGCACGGGGTGCTGGTGGTTCCCGCGCTGCGCCGGGTCTATGCCACAGCGACCGGTGCGAACCGGGTCGTCAGCGTGGACGAGGACACCGGAGCGGTGCTGCACCAGTCCCCGACCGGTGAGTACCCGGACGGGGTGGCTTTCGACCCGCGGCGGGGTGCGGTCTGGACGACCAATGAGACGGGTGGGTCGCAGACCGTTATCGACGCCGCCACCGGCGCGGTGCGCGGCACCGTCGCGCTGGGGGCCGAGGTGGGCAATGTCGCCTACGACCCGGCCGGTGATCGGATGCTGGTGGCGGTGCAGGGGCACAACGAGCTCGCGGTGATCGACCCGGCCACGCTCGCGGTGACCAGGCGGGTGCCGCTGCCGGGCTGCGAGCACGACCACGGTCTGGCGCTGGACTCTGGCAGCGGGTTGGCGTTCGTGGCCTGCGACGGCAACGCCGTCCTGCTGACCGTGGACCTGACCAGTTGGCGGGTCAGCGGTACGAACCCGGTGGGTGAGGGGCCGGATGTGCTGGCCTACGACCAGGGCGCGCACCGGCTCTACGTCGCCGCTGAGAGCGGCACGCTCACCGTGCTGGACCTGCGTGATCGCCGGGTGAACGAGGTCGGCTCAGGCCACTTGGCTGATGATGCGCATGTGGTGGCGGTCGATCCGGGCACCCACCACAGCTACTACCCCATCCCGGCCGGCGGGACCGGCCGTCCCGCGCTGCTGGACGAGGTGGCGATCCGGTAAGCGCGGGACGGCCGGTGCTGTTGATGTCAGCTTGCGGGTTTGAGGTTGGTGGCGTTCAGCGCGGGGCGCAGTGCCTTGGCCAGGGTGACCGCGTTGTCCACGGCCCAGAAGTGGGCGTAGAACAGCCGGGGTTGGTCGGTGAGGCTATGGTTGTGCACCTCCACGATGGTGATCGGGCCGGCCCGCAGGGCCTGGATCATCTTCTGGACTTCGGGGGCGGTCATGACGAAATCGCCGTTGATGGCGGCCTTCCCGCCGCCGACGGGTTGGAAGTTGATCCCGGTGGTCACTCCGAACGTGGGCGGGACGACGAGCCCGTCGTCGGTGATGGTGTCCTGGCGGGCGAGGGTGAATTTGTAGATCCCGTTGTCGGCGGTTCCCTTACGGCCCAACGCGGTGTCGATGGCGGCGGTGTCCAGGTCGATCGGGGGCTGCTGGGCCGGTGGTGCGGCGGCCGGGGGAATCGCGGTGGCGTCCAGTGCCGCGCGCAGTCCCTGGGCGAGTTGGGCCGGGTCGCCCATGGCGTGGATGTGGGTCCACCACACCGATGGCGTCTGCTCCAGCAGATGCTTGTGCAGGGCCGTCTGCGCGATGCCGTGGGCTTGCAGGGCGTCGGTGACCTTGGCCAGCTCGGCCTCGGTGACCACCAGGTCGCCCATCAGCATCACCCCGTTGGGATATTTCGCGAAGGCGGCGTAGCCGCCCAGCGACAGTCCGGGTTTGATCGCGACGTTGTCGGTGACCACGTGCAGGTCGGTGCGGGTCAGCGGGATCCGGGTAGACGGTGTTGTTGTCGCCGAACTTGCCGGTCCGGCCCAGCACGCCGGTGACTGGTGTCCAGTCCGCCTCGGTGGTGCTGATCGGCTGCACGGATCCGTGTGCGGGGCCGGTGTTGCTGGTCGAGCCGCTGGTGCCCGCGGCGGTGCTAGTGGCGCTGGTGGCGCTGCCGCACGCGGTCAGCCCGACCAGCAACAGCGCGACCAGGGGCCAGGCCACCCGCCGAACGGTCCCCGCGGGGGTGAACAACATGTCTTGACCTCTCTGTGTGGTGATGTCGGTGGTGCTGTGGTCAAAGCGCGTCGCCGTCGCGGTCCTGACCGACCGCCTGGGATGGCGGCAGCGCGGGCCTGATCGGCCACGGGGGCCGTTGACCTGGTCGGTGTCCCCGTTGACCGCTTAGGCCAGGCCGGGACCGCCCGGCCCGAGGATGAGGATCCCGGCGGCGACACCGATTTCGATCGTCAACCGATACCTCACAGAATCTCCGTCCTGCCGCTGCTCGCTTGGGTGAAACCGTGTTGTCTGGGCAGGGGTATCGAGTGCAGATGAAGCGGTGATGAAGACGAGGCCGTGATCACTCGGCCGGGGTGCGAGGGTGCACGGGGACGGGAGGTGGTGGCCGGTGCGGGTGTTGGTGGTGGAGGACGAACCGAAAATGGCCGGTCTGTTGCGCCGCGGCCTGGCTGAGGAGGGCTACGCCGTCGACGTCGCCACCGACGGGCCCGACGGGTGGGGGGCGGCGGTGAGCCGGGACTACGACGCGGTCGTGCTGGACGTGATGCTGCCGCGGCTCTCAGGTTTGGAGGTGTGCCGGCGGCTGCGGCAGGGCCAGGTGTGGGTACCGGTCCTGATGCTCACCGCCCGCGACGCCGTGGCCGACCGGATCTGTGGCCTGGATGGCGGGGCGGATGACTACCTGACCAAACCGTTCCAGCTCGACGAACTCTTCGCGCGGTTGCGGGCACTGACCCGCCGCGGCCCGGTCTCCTACCCGACGGTGCTGGCGGCGGGGGATCTGCGGGTGGACCCGGCCGGCCGCCGATGCTGGCGCGGGGGGACCGAGATCGTGCTGACGGCCAAGGAATACGCGCTGCTGGAGATGTTCCTGCACCGCCCCGGCACGGTGCTCACCCGCGAGCTGCTGCTGGAGCACTGCTGGGACTTCGCCTACCAGTCCCGCTCCAACGTGGTCGAGGTCCACATCCGCGCCCTGCGCGACAAGATCGACCGCCCGTTCGGGGTGGCCTCGCTGCAGACCGTACGCGGCGCCGGGTACCGGCTACGCGCCGACGGCGGAGGACCCACCGTGGAGTCGCGATGATCCGACACCTACCGATCCGGATCCGGCTCGCCGCCGCGTTCACCGCGACGATGGCGGCAGTGCTACTCGGGGTGGGCGTGGCGACCGTGGCCCATGCGCGGGCCTCCCTGGACGACTCGATCACCGAGTCGCTGACCTACCGGCTGGGTGACCTCCAACCCGTCGCGACCACCGCCGCACCCGTGCTGCCCGGCGGCAGCCGAGACACCGCCGAGCAGGTCCTCGACCGCAGCGGCCAGATCATCGCCAGCTCCCCCGAAATCGCCGACCACCCGGTGCTCGGCCCCTCGGAACTGGCCGCAGCCGGTCGCGGTCAGGTCCTGGCAGACCACGCCACGGCAGGGGAGCTGACCGGGCTGGTCCGCATCGCCGCATCCCCTGTCGACGACGGCCGGATCGCCGTCGCGGTGGTCAGCCTCGCCGACCGCGACGCCGCGGTGGCCGACCTGCGCCAGGAACTGCAGATCGGCCTCCCGCTGGTCCTGCTGGCCGCTGCCGTCGGGGCGTACCTGCTGGCCGGTGCCGCGTTGCGTCCGGTGGAGCGGATGCGGGCCCGCGCCGCCACCCTCACCGCCGAGGACCCCGAGCAGCGTCTGCCCGTGCCGGTGGCCCGCGACGAGATCTCCCGCCTCGGCGCCACATTCAACGACCTGCTCGCCCGCCTGCATGCGGCGCTGAGCCGGGAACGGCAGTTCGTCGCCGACGCCAGCCACGAACTACGCACCCCACTGAGCCTGCTGACCACCGAACTCGAACTCGCCCTGCGACGCCCCCGCACCGCACACCAGCTCACCGCAGCACTTCACTCGGCACTGGAGGAAACCGGACGGCTCTCCCGGCTGGCCCAGGACCTGCTGCTGCTGGCCCGCACCGACCACCCCGACCACCCCGACCACCCGAACAGCACACGAGAGTTACCGTGCTGCGGCCCCTGCTGAAATCGGTGATCGCCCGCCACCGCACCACATTGCGCGATCAGGACGTGATACTGGACTGCGCCCCGGACCTGGCGGTGTGGGCCGGTGCCGAGGACCTGGACCGTGCGGTGAGCAACCTGATCGACAACGCCGCTGAGCACGGCAGCCCGCCGATCACCGTCACCGCTCACCAGGTCGGTCCGGGTGAGCCCGCGGTGCTGATCGAGGTCCGTGATCACGGTCCCGGCTTCGACCCCGGCTTCTTGCCCCGTGCGTTCGGCCGGTTCACCCGCGCCGACAGCGCGCGCACCTGCGGCGGCACCGGCCTGGGCTTGGCCATCGTCGCTGCCCTGGCCCGCCGCCACGGCGGCCGGGTCACCGTCAGCAACCACCTCGGGGGCGGCGCCACCGTCGCCCTCACGCTCCTGGTCGCCCCCGCACCGATCCCGGCCGCCCGATGACCGGCGCGCGGGGATTTCTGCTGGACCGGGTCACCGTGACCCACGGCCCGGCCCGGTTGCTCGACGGGGTCTGCGTCCACCTCGCGGCGGGTCGGTGCACCGCGGTGGTCGGCCCCAGCGGGGCCGGCAAGTCCACCCTGCTGCGCCTGCTCAACCGGCTGGCGGAACCCAGCACCGGCCGGATCCTGCTCGACAGCGTCCCGCTCACCGAACTGGATGTGCTGGTGTTGCGGCGCCGGGTCGGGCTCATCGCCCAACGACCGGTCCTGCTCACCGACCGCGTAGCCGACGAGCTGCGCGTGGGCCACCCCCAGCTGACCGGACCTCGCATCCGTGACCTCCTGCAGCGAGTCGGGTTGCCCACCAGCCTCGCCGAACGGCGCACAAGTGAGCTCTCCGGCGGCGAAGCGCAACGCGTGTGCGTGGCGCGGGCCCTGGCCGTCGAACCCGAGGTGCTGCTGCTCGACGAGCCGACCTCGGCCCTGGACCCGGTGAGCGCGTCGGTGATCGCCGGCCTGGCCCGCGCCCACACCGCAGACGGCAGGACCGTGGTGCTGGTCAGCCACGACCTCACCGTCGTCCGCGGCATCGCCGACCAGGTGCTGGTCCTCGACCACGGGCACCTGGTCGCCACCGGGCATCCCGACCAGACCGACTATGTACAGGCCCGGTGATGAGCGGGCTGTCGGTACCGAGCTGGGGCGAGGTCGCCGCCTCCCTGCTGCTGGTCGCGCTGGCCGCCGCCCTGGCCTGGCGGCAGCGGCTGCACCTGACCCGGGACCTGATCATCGCGTCGGTGCGCGCCGGTGTGCAACTGGTCGCCGTCGGCGCGGTCTTGCTCGTGGTCTTCGCCCACACCGGGCCGCCCGGCGCGTTCGGGTGGGTCGCGGTCATGGTGGGCATCGCCGGGCAGGTCGCCGGCCGCCGCGGCGCCGGCCTGCCCCGCGCCCGCTGGGCCGCCACCGCCGCAGTCGCCACCAGCACCCTCATCACCCTCGGTGCGCTGCTGGCCCTGGGGGTGATCCCCACCCAGCCCCGGGTCGTCGTCCCGGTCGGCGGCATGATCGTCTCCGGTGCCATGCAAGCCGCCGGGGTCGCGCTGCGCCGCCTGCGCGAAGACACCCACACAGCTCGACCGGCCATCGAAGCCCGGCTCTGCCTGGGCCTGCCGGCGCGGGAGGCGTTCCTGCCCCACCAACGCTCCGCGCTGCGCACCGCACTGCTACCCGCGATCGACTCCACCAAAGTCGTCGGACTGATCAGCCTGCCCGGCACGATGACCGGCCTGATCCTGGCCGGCGTCGACCCGCTCACCGCGATCCGCTACCAGATCGTCGTCATGTACATGCTGCTCGCCGCCACCGCCCTGGCCGCCCTGGGCAGCGCCCGGCTGGCCGAACACGCCCTGTTCGACCACGCCCACCGACTCGCCCCCCTACCCGAACCTCAGACCGGAGTCTTTCCATGACAGCGATCCTGGCGGCCACCGCCGTCGGCACCTTCACCACCGTCCATATCGCGCTGACCGCAGCACTGACCGGGATCCTCGCGCTCGCCGGGGCGGTGTGGCGTCTGCCGCGCGGCGCCTGGCTGGACATCGCCGCGGTCGGCGTGCTCGCCGCCGCAGCAGTGTTCCTGTTCCGGATCTCCGCCAACATGCCCCAACTCAACGACGACGGGCTGCCCGGCTTCTCCGCCAACGACTGGCTCGCCCCCGTACTGACCTACCTGTCTCTCAGCCTCTACGCCGACCTACGAACCCCCACCGACCCACGCCGCTACGGCCAGACCCGCGCGCTGGCGGTGCTGGCCGCGCTGATCGTCAACGTCGTGACAATCTGACGACACCCGCAGCACCTGCCGGGTGGGCGCCTCCGGGCCGATCAGGTTCATGCCGGGTCGGTGGACAGTGCGGCGGCGGTCCGCAGCGCGAGCGCGACGACGGTGAGGGTGGGCTGCACGGCCAGCGGCCCGGGAATGAT
This sequence comes from Pseudonocardiaceae bacterium, assembly GCA_036494005.1. GTDB lineage: Bacteria > Actinomycetota > Actinomycetes > Mycobacteriales > Pseudonocardiaceae. Next base: position 7,998 of record DASXOV010000243.1, read on the forward strand.
CGAGGTCCTGCGCTTGCTGGACCTCCTCCAACCGGGTGCCATGCCGCCGCTGCGTCGCAGCGATCGTGGTCACTGTCTGGTTCGTGATGTCCAGCAGTTCGAAGACATCATCGACATCGTGGCGGAGCTGGCTGACTCGGCGCGAGATCTCCGGCGAAGCCATGCCGCGCAGCCTATA
>DASXOV010000244.1:0-1549 GCA_036494005.1 Pseudonocardiaceae bacterium
GGGTCTTGCCCACCCCAGCCGCCCCCGCCAGCACCACCCCGGCCGGCCCGTCCCGACCACGGGCCAGCCCACCAATGAATCCCAGCTCTTCGGCCCGCCCGGTCAACGGCCATCGCCCTGGCACACTCGCATGGTAGGAGCTCCCGGAGCTGCCCCGTCCCATTCATGCGCGTTCACCACGGAGGATCGCGGCCAGCTTCGCCTCAGCGACATCGAACAGGGGTTTCAGCGCCGCCCGTTCCACGGTCAGGCACTCGGCGATCAGTTCGTCGGCCAGACCGGCGTCGTGCAACCGCAAGGCCAACGAGTAGACCCCCGGCAGGTGGCGAATCGCCTCCGCGCGCCGCAGCTGCCGGGGGCTCGGATCGTCGGCTGAAGACATGTATCTCACCGTGCGCGTCATCGGTCCGCCCAGCGTAGGTAGTCGGCTACTCGACCCGCTGCCGATCGGCGCGGGCCGCACCCAAGCGGGATGACTCAACCGGGGACGGCGTCCTCGCGGGCCCGCTGGCCGGTGCAGGTGCACCCCGCAGATGTGCCCACAGCACCCGCAGCACCCGGTCCGGCCGCAACAGTCCCTCAGGCCGGTCGACCATGCCCATCACTCGAATAAAGGCGCGCGCGAGCGAGCTGTCGGTACTCGCTGCGGCATGCAGTCGGGGCAGGTAGGCGTTGACCATCCGGATCTTGGCGGTACGCCGGCCCGGCACGCCGGGGAAGGCCAGGTCGGCACCGACGGCGATCTCCCACGGGATGTCGATCACCTTCGCGATCCGCCGGAAGTACCCGCGAGCCGAGGGCATCGAGCCGCCACGCAGCATGTCCCGCAGCGTCGCCGCCTCCATCGCGGCCACCGTCATGCCCTGACCGTAGATGGGGTTGAACGAGCACACCGCGTCCCCGATCACCAGAAGGCCGACGGGGAAACGGCGCAACCGCTCGTACCGGTAGCGCACGCTGACCGGGAACCGGAAGGGCACCGGATCGCTCAATGGTTCGGCACCGACGAGCGCTTGGGCGACATCGGGGAAGCACGCGCTGGCCGCGAACGCCTCGAACCCGGCCGGGTCCAGCGGCGGGTGATCGCCGAGAATGCCGCCCACGCTGACGATGTGCTGGTCGCCCTCCATGACAAAGAGGTAGGCCGTGCGGGGATTGCCGGGAGTGCCCGCGGTCAAGATGGCCTTGTCGGCACCCAAGGCGCCGGGGCGCAGCCGGTAGCGGCGGGTCGCGTAGCCGATCCCGATCTCGACCCGGTCCGCCTTGGGCTGCGGGTAGCCGAGTTGCTCAAGCCAGACCGGTGTGCGGGAGCCCCGGCCAGTCGCGTCCACGACCAGGTCGGCGGACACCGTCTGCTGCGGGCTGCCGTCGTCGCGGTGCGCGATCCGTACCCCGGTGACCCGGCGCCGATCGCTGTCGGTGACCAGACCAACCACGTCGCAGCCCTCGACGAAGTGCACCGACGGCAGCGCCCGCACTCGTTGCCGGATCTGGCCCTCCAGTAATGGCCGGCTGGCGCCCAGCCCGGGCAGGCCGACGTCGACTTGGC
>DASXOV010000245.1:0-3420 GCA_036494005.1 Pseudonocardiaceae bacterium
GAGGCGGTCGCCTCGCGACTGCAGTCCGCCCGGGCGTCCGTCGTCGTGGTGGCCGACGCGAGCTACCGCCGCGGCAAGCGCATCCCGCTGCTGGAGAACCTGCGCGCCGCGCGGGCCAAAGCGCTGTCGGTGGGCGCGGTCGTGGTCGTCGACCGGACCGGCGATGACGCGCCGCTGGGGGAGGGCGAGCACACCTACGCCGCGGTGCTCGCGGCGGGCCGCGACGGGACACCCGCCGTCGCGCTCGACCCGAACGAGCCCTCGTTCCTGATCTTCACCAGCGGCACCGAGTCGAAGCCGAAGGGCGTGGTGCACAGCGTCGGCGGGTTCCTGCTCGGTACCTGGGCCAACGCGCACTGGCAGGCCGGCTACGAGGACGGCGACGTCTACTGGGTGGCCGCCGACGTCGGGTGGCTGACGTTCCCGATCCAGGCCGTGGTCGGCGGGCTGGCCTGCGGCATGACGATCGCCTGTTTCGAGGGCGCCCTGGACACGCCGACCACGGCCCGGTTCTACGAGATCTGCGAGCGCCACCAGGTGACCAAGGTGCTCTGCGCGCCGACGCTGGCCCGGATGCTGCGCAAGTTCGGCGACGACCTCGCCGCCGCGCACCCGCTGCCCGCGCTGAAGCTCATCACCATGCAGGGCGAGCCGCTCGACGCCGACACCTTCGACTGGACGACCAGGACCTTCGACGTCGCCGTGGTGAACGCCTACGGCCAGACCGAGACCGGTTCCACCTGGACCTACCCGGTCTACGGAGTGGACGACATCAAGGCGGGCTCGGTCGGCACCGCGGTGCCGGGGCACGTGTTCGAGATCCTCGACGACGACGGCGCCCCGGTGCCGCCCGGCGTCAAAGGCCATCTCGTGCTGACCCACCCGTTCCCGACGCTGGCCCGCTCGGTGTGGGACGACCACGACCGTTACCTGTCGACCTACTTCTCCCGGTTCCCCGGCAAATACGCCACGAACGACGAGGCGGTCCTGGACCACGACGGTCACCTGTGGGTGCTCGGCCGGGCCGACGACGTCATCAACGTGGCGGCGCACCGCATGTCCACCATGGAGATCGAGGCGGTGGTCACCGCGCACCCGGCGGTGGTCGAGGCGGCCGTGGTCGGCGTGCCCGACGACACGAAGGGCACCGTTCCCATCGCGTTCGTGACGCTGCGCCAGGACGCGGACGCCGACGGCGTGCGGGACGAGATCGGCGCGCGGGTGGAGGCCGAGATGGGCTCCTACGCGCGGCTCGGCGCGATCTACCTGACGCCCGCCATGCCCAAGACCCGCACCGGCAAGATCATGCGCCGCCTGCTGCGCGACGTCGTGGTGCACGGGAAGCCGACCGGCGACACCAGCGCGATGGACGACCCCGCGGCGCTCGACGCGGTGGCCTCGGTGTTGCGGTCATGACCGACGGCCAGCGACGGCCGGTGTCGGGCCGGTGGTTCGAGGAGCTCGAGACCGGGACCGTGGTGCACCACGTGACCCGGCGGACCGTCACCGAGACCGACAACGTGCTGTTCACGACCATGACGATGAACCCGGCACCGCTGCACCTCGACGCCGACTACGCCGCCGGGACCGAGTTCGGCAGGCCGTTGGTGAACAGCATGTTCACCCTGGCCCTGGTCGTGGGGCTCTCGGTGCCGGAGCTGACGCTGGGCACGATCATCGCCCAGCTGGGGCTGACCGACATCGAGTTCCCGGCACCGGTCTACCCCGGTGACACGATCCGGGTGGAGTCCGAGGTGGTGCAGGCGCGGGCCTCCGGGTCGCGGCCGGACGCGGGCATCGTCGTCTTCGAGCACCGCGCCTACAACCAGCGTGACGAGCTGGTGTGCCGCGCCCGCCGCACCGGCCTGATGCACCGGCGACCGGCATGAGTTGCCCTGTGTCAAGCCGCCGGTGGTTGATCTTGGTTGAGGATGCGTTGGAGCGCGCGGTGGTGGTCGGGGTTGTAGGGGGTGTGGGTGGTCCAGCAGGCCCAGATGATGTCGACCCAGGCGCGGGCGAGGACGCGGACGGCGTGGGGATGGTCGTGGCCGCGGGCGCGGGCGCGGCGGTAGAGGTTGTTGGCCCAGGGGTTGGTCTTGATGCTGTCGCCGGCGAAGTCGCAGAGGGCGTCGCGCAGTTGCTTGTCTGCGGCCCAGCGGAAGCTGACCGCGCGGATCTTGCCGGACTGGCGGGTCGAGGGGGCGACACCGGCCAGGCAGGCCAGGGAGTCGGCGGTGGGAAACCGGCCACGGCCATCCCCGATCTCGGCCAGCAGTCGTGCGGCGCGCACGCGTCCGGAGCGGGGCAGGCTGGTGAAGATCGCGTTGTCGGGGTGCAGGTCGAGCTGTTCGCTGATGCGCTCAGCCAGGCCGGTGATCTGGGTTGTGAGGGTGCGCAGCACGGCCACGAACGCGGCGGTGACCGCGGCGCTGGTGGTTGGGTCGGGGCCGGTGTGGCCGCGGGCCGCGCCGGTGAGGCGGGCGTGCAGCACGGCGGGGTCGATGCGGCCGCAGTAGCCGACCGATGCCAGCCAGACGGCCAGCCTGCGCGGGGAGAGCCAGTCTGCGCGTTCTTGGGAGCTGAAGCGTTCCAGGAACCGCAGGCTGATCTCGGAGTCCAGGTCGCGGAACAACCCGACCACGCCGGGGAAGCAGATCTGCAGGTGCGCGCGCAGCTGGTTGGCGACCGCGACGCGGTGGGTGACCAGATCACGGCGGGCGCGCACGCTCTGACGCAGCGCGGTCGTTGCCGGGGTGTCGACCAGCAGCGGACGCAGCCTGCGCCGGTCGGTGCGCACCACATCGGCCAGGACGTAGGCATCGAACCGGTCGTCTTTGTTCCCGGCCGAGCCGTAGCGCGACCGCAGGTTCTTCAGCTGCCCGGGCGGGATCACGAACACGGTCAGGCCGGCCTGGCGCAGTGCATCCACCACGGGACCGTCCGCACGTTCGATGCCGACCTCGCTCACCTGGGCGGCCAGCAGACGCCGCGCCAGGGTCCGCAGCCCGGTCCTGTCGTGGGGGACGGTGAACCGGCCGACCTGCTCACCGTCAGGCGCGACGACCGCCACGGCGTGATCGTCTTTGGCCCAGTCCACCCCACCGGTGGGCCCGCTGCTCAGGCAGGCCGACTCGACGGCCGGACCGGTCTCGGTGACACTCATCGCTGTCTCCTCACTGTTGGCGCAGGGGGAAGACACCCGGTGGTCCCGGGACGCAGCTGCCGGTCGCTCACTGATCGGCGCTCGATGGCGCACAGCCCTGTAGCCAGTCGGCACGTCCTGGGCCACCGGACCTCGCAGAACTCATGCCGGACCTTCACGATCGAGCGAGCAGGGCGATGGCCCGGTGGGAACCTCAGGTGCGCCCGAATCCTGGCTGATCAACCAGGCCCGGACAGAAAGAGGGTGCACCAGTGAGC
>DASXOV010000246.1:0-24102 GCA_036494005.1 Pseudonocardiaceae bacterium
CGACCTCGTGCTCGTCGCCAGGGACAAGGACCGCCTGCGGCAGCTGGCGAGCAAGCTGGCCGACAAGCACGGCATCAGCACCGAACTGCTCCCCGCCGACCTGGCCGACGCGGCCGAGCGGGGCCGGGTCGAGCAACGGCTGGACGCCGGGGAGCCGGTGGACCTGCTGGTCAACAACGCCGGCTTCGCACTCGCGTCCGAGTTCGCCGACGCCGATGTCGCGGATCTGCAGGCGCAGCTGGATGTCACCGTGACCAGCGTGCTGCGGCTGACCCACGCCGCGGTGCCGGGCATGCTGCGGCGGGGACGCGGGGCGGTGATCAACGTGTCCAGCGTGGCCGGCTTCATGCCCGGCCGGGGCTCCACCTACAGCGCGGGCAAGGCGTACGTGACCATGTTCTCCGAAGGGCTGGCCGCGACCTTACGGGGCACCGGGGTGCAGGTGCTCGCACTGTGCCCGGGTTTCGTCCGCACCGAGTTCCACGCCCGCGCGGGCATCGACATGACCGGCACCCCCTCGGCGTTCTGGCTGGACCCGGACGCCGTGGTCCGGCACTGCATGGCCGATCTGCGGCGCGGGCGCACCCTGTCCGTGCCGGGCCTGCAGTACCGCGCCCTGGTCGGGCTGGTCGACGTGCTGCCCCGCGGGCTGGTCCGCCGGGTGGCCGGGCGCACCGGAAGGGGCCGGACATGACGAGCCCCGTCACCGCGGCCCGGGCCCTGCTGGCCACGCTGGTGCGGGAGCTGGCGGTGGTGCACGGGCGGGTCACGCTGTCCTCGGGAGCGCAGGCCGACTACTACGTGGACCTGCGCCGCGCCACGCTGCACCATCAGGCGGCCCCGCTGATCGGCCGGCTGGTGCGGGAACTGACCACGGACTGGTCCTACCGGGCCGTCGGCGGGCTGACCCTGGGCGCCGACCCGGTGGCCGCGGCGGTGCTGCACGCCCCGGGCCCGCCGCTGGACGCCTTCGTGGTGCGCAAGGCGGTGAAGGAGCACGGCATGCAGCGGCGCATCGAGGGCCCCGATGTGGCCGGGCGGCCGGTCCTCGTCGTCGAGGACACCTCCACCACCGGGGGCTCGGTGCTGGCCGCCGTGGCCGCGCTGCGCGAGGCGGGCGCCGAGGTGGTCGGGGTGGCCACCGTGGTGGACCGGGACACCGGTGCCCGGGAGGTCGTCGAGTCGACCGGGCTGCCCTACCGGTCGGTGCTGGAGCTGGCGGATCTGGGGCTGCCCGCATCGTGACTGTCGACGACCCGCTCGGTTCTACCCAGCTTGGACCTACCCAGCTTGGACCTACCCAGCTTGGACCTACGGAGTGGGGTCAGACGGTGGGTGTCGGGCCCTGGGCCGGGCCATGGCCGGACGATCCGCGCTACGACCCCGACCTGCTACGCGAGGGGGACCGCCGCAACGTCGTCGACGCCTATCGCTACTGGCGCCGGGACGCCGTGGTCGCCGACATCGACGGCCGCCGCCATCCGCTGCACGTGGCGATCGAGAACTTCGGCCATGACCACAACATCGGCACCGTGGTGCGCACCGCGAACGCGTTCGCCGCGGCCGAGGTGCACATCGTCGGGCGCCGTCGATGGAATCGCCGGGGTGCCATGGTCACCGACCGTTACCAGCATCTGCGCCACCACGACGACGTCGCCGGGTTGCTCGCGCATGCCGAGTCGGCAGGTCTGGCCGTGGTCGCGGTGGACAACGCACCCGGCGCGCTGCGGCTGGAGACCGCGAGCCTGCCACGGGACTGCCTGCTGCTGTTCGGGCAGGAGGGGCCCGGCCTGAGCGCCATGGCCCGGGCCGGTGCGGCGCTGACCGTGTCGATCGCGCAGTTCGGCTCGACCCGGTCGATCAACGCCGGGGTCGCCGCCGGGATCGCCATGCACGCCTGGGTCCGCCAGCACGCCGACCTGGGCCGGGCCTGGTGACCTGGGCCGGCCGGGCCGGTGCCGCGGAGCGCGCCGTGCACACCCGGCACCTGCACCCGGTCCTGGCGCTGCCGGGCACCCGGCTGGGCCGGGTGGGCTGGCCCGGTGGGGTGCTCGGCGCCCGCTGGCACTACTGGTGGCAGGCGCACCTGCTGGACTGTCTGCTCGACGCCTACGTCCGGGCACCGACGCCGTGGCGGCGCGACGCCGTCGCTGGGCTGGTCCGCGGGGTGCGACTGCGCAACGTCACCGGCTGGGTCAACCGGTACCACGACGACATCGCCTGGCTCGGTCTGGCGCTGCAGCGCGCCGCGACCCTGGCCGGGGTGCGCAGGCCGGACGCGGAGCGGGCCATCGTGCACCGGCTGCGGATCGGGAGGGGCCCGAGCGGGGGGATGCGCTGGCGGGTGGGCGACGACTTCGTCAACGTCCCGGCCACCGGTCCCGCCGCGATCCTCTTCGCCCGCCGCGGAAATCCGGGGCTGGCCGCGTCACTGGCGGACTGGATCATCGAGCAGCTGATCGACCCCGGCACCGGGCTGGTCTTCGACGGCGCCCGGGTGAATCCCGACGGCTCGGTGCGCACCGTGGAGCGCAACGTCTACAGCTACTGCCAGGGCGTCCTGCTCGGGGCGTGCGTCGAACTGGCCGCCGCTACTGGTCAGCGACGCTGGGCCGACCAGGCCGACCGGACCGTGCACGCGGTGGCCGGGCAGCTCACCGATGGTGGCGTGCTGCGCGGGTACGGCGGCGGCGACGGCGGGCTGTTCACCGGCATCCTGGTCCGCTATCTCGTGCTGGCCGTGCGGTCCGGGCCGTCGGCCGGCCTGTCGGCTGCACCGGTGGCGCGGCGTCTGGTACTCGACTCCGCCGAGGCGGCCTGGCGTAACCGTGGCGTTGCCGACGGCGGCCCGGTCTTCGGGCCGCAGTGGTCGGTCCCGGCGTCACCGCCCCAGCCGGGCAGGGCCGAGCGGGACCTTTCGGTGCAATTGTCGGGCTGGATGCTGCTGGAGGCCGCCGCCGAGCTGGAGCGGGCGCAGGCTCCGGGCTAGTCCCTGATCGCCCTGTCGGGTGGCCCGTTCCGGGCTGAAAATGGGGCTTGGTTTGACCAGCTGAGCGGCGAGTAGTGACTCGACGAGAAAGCGCGTCGAGGTGGCCGTCAGCGTGCCCCTCGGCAGACCGCACACGAGGTGTTGGCATCACCGCACGGGCGCATAAGCCGTCCCGGCAAGAAGACCCCACGGACCGTTCAGCCTGAGGAGAGGACACCGCAGTTGAACGACGGGCTTGACCGCCCCGAACTGGCGGCGACCCCGCGAAACCTCCGCGAGCAGCAGACTAGGCTGGGCGGCCGTGATCGACCTCAAGGTGCTGCGAGAAAACCCGGACCGGGTGCGCGTGTCCCAGCGCGTCCGTGGCGAGGATGTCGCTGTTGTCGACGAGCTGATCGCCGCCGACGAGCGGCGTCGCAAGGCCGTCGCCGTCGCCGACTCGCTGCGCGCCGAGCAGAAGGTGCTGGGCAAGCAGGTCGGCCGGGCCCGTGGTGCGGAACGAGACGGGTTGCTCGCGCACGCCAAGCAACTCTCCGCCGACGTCAAGCTCGCCGAGGCCGACCAGGCCGATGCCGAGCGGGCGCTGGAGGCCACGCATCGCGCGGTACCCAACCTGGTCGTGGACGGGGTGCCCGCCGGGGGTGAGGACGACTACCTCGTGCTCAAGCATGTCGGGGAGCCGGCCGAGCTGGGCTTCCCGCCACGCGATCATCTCGAACTGGGCACCACTCTCGGCCTGTTCGACATGGAGCGGGGCGCGAAGGTTTCCGGGGCCCGGTTCTACTTCCTCACCGGGCTCGGCGCGCAACTGCAGCTCGGCCTCCTGCAACTGGCCGCCGCGCAGGCCGTCGGTTCCGGGTTCACCCTGATGATCCCGCCGGTGCTGGTCCGCCCGGAGATCATGGAGGGCACCGGGTTCCTCGGCGCGCACGCCGCCGAGGTGTACCGGTTGGGTGGGGACGATCTCTACCTGGTGGGCACCTCCGAGGTGCCGCTGGCCGGGTACCACGCAGGCGAGATCCTCGACCTGTCCGGCGGGCCGCTGCGCTACGCGGGCTGGTCGTCCTGTTTCCGCCGGGAAGCCGGGTCCTATGGCAAGGACACCCGCGGCATCATCCGGGTGCACCAGTTCGACAAGGTCGAGATGTTCGTCTACACCCGCCCTGACGACGCTGTCGCCGAACACGAACGGCTGCTGGCCTGGGAGGAGCAGATGCTGGCCGCGATCGAGGTGCCCTACCGGGTGATCGACGTCGCGGCCGGTGACCTCGGTGCCTCAGCGGCGCGCAAGTTCGACTGCGAGGCCTGGCTGCCATCCCAGCAGGCCTATCGAGAGCTGACGTCCACCTCGAACTGCACCACCTTCCAGGCGCGCAGGCTCAGCGTCCGGTATCGCGATGAGGATGGCCGCACCCAGATCGCCGCCACCCTCAACGGCACCCTGGCCACCACCCGCTGGATCGCCGCCATCCTGGAGAACCATCAGCAGCCCGACGGCTCGGTGCGCATTCCCGAGGCCCTCCGCCCCGCCCTGGACGGCCGGGACCTCATCACCCCCTCCTGACTGCCCTGTGGCGTGGGGATCAGCTGTTCGGGTGCAGTGCCCAGGTCACCGTCATCTCACCGGTGATGGTGCCCTCGCCGTCGCGCAGCACCACCTCGACGTCGAAACGGGCCTTGCCCTCGGCGGCGAGGGTGTCGCGTACCTGGTCCGCGGGTGTGGCCAGCGTCGCCTCGGCGGTCACGGGTCCGTGGGCGAGCGCGCGGTAGCGAATCTGAGCGCCATAGGCCAGCGGTGTATGGGTGCCGAGCAGGTCGGCGAACGAGCCGAGCACGATCGCTCCGGTCGCCGACTCGCCCAGGGTGAACATGGCTCCCGCGTGCGGGCCTGCGACGTGGTTGTGGAAAGCGGGGTCGTCAGGCAGGCGCAGCACGGCGCGCTGGGCGGAGAGTTCGGTGAACTCCAGGCCCAGGGTGCGCACGAAAGGAACGGCCTGGCGCAGCCCCTCCGCGATGGTGTCGAATTCGGTCACCCGTGCAGGTTACCAACCGGTAACCTGCACGGGTGGGTACATGAATGACGCGGCAACCGGGCATGGGGGGACGGACACGCCGGGCATGGGGGGCGGACACAGCGGGCACCGGGGGCGGACACGCCGGACACCGGGGACGGACACGCGGGGGAAACGTAGGGTCGAGCTATGGAACGGCCGGGTTTGGTGGCGTCGGATGTGGACGGCACGTTGCTGGACCCGACGGAGCGGATCTCGGCCCGCACCCGGGCTGCGGTGCACCGGGTGATCGCAGCCGGGGTGCCGTTCGTGCTGGTGACCGGGCGGCCGCCGCGGTGGATCCCGCCGGTCGTCGAGCAGTTGGACTTCGCCGGACTGGCGGTGTGCGCGAACGGCGCGGTGCTCTACGACGCCGCGACCGACCGGGTGCGCCACGCGATGACCCTGGATCCGATGCAGCTGCGGGCCGCGGCCGACGCGGTGGATACGGCACTGCCCGGTGCGAAGCTCGCCGTGGAGCTGCCTGCGGGCCGGGCCAGGGTCAACGGGTTCGACCAGTTCCTCGCTGAACCGGATTACACCCATCCGTGGCCCGGCGCGGACTCCGAAACCGCGCCGAGGCAGGTCCTGCTCGGCCGGCCCGCGATCAAGATGCTGGTCCGGCTGCCCGATGTCCGCAGCGACGTGATGGCGGTCGCGATCCGCGAGATCCTCGGCGCTGAGCTGGACGTCACCTTCTCCACCGGGCACGGCCTGATCGAGCTTTCCGCACCTGGAGTCACCAAGGGCACCGGGCTGGCCGGTGTGGCCGCTGAGCTGGGTATTCCACCTGCCGATGTGGTGGCCTTCGGTGACATGCCGAACGACCTGCCGATGCTGCTGTGGGCCGGGTGGGGGGTGGCGATGGCCAACGCGCACCCGAGCCTGCTGGAGACGGCGGACGAGATCACCGCCCCGAACTCCGAGGACGGGCTCGCTCTGGTCCTGGAGCGGTGGTTCTGAGGCTGAGCGATCGGTGTCACTTGGGGTGATTTTTTGAGACACGGTGTAGGTAGTTGACCTCTTGGTCCCCCAGTGCCATGTCCGGATGCCAGGATCGGACGGGATGGGGGAGGGGGGACTGTGGGTCAATCGCAGCAGTTGGTGCGGGTGGTGCTGGCCGACGATGAGCAGCCGGTGCTGGACGGACTGAACGCCGTCCTGGCGTCCGACCCGACGATTCGGGTGGTGGGGCGGGCCGCTGACGGGGCCGCCGTGCTCACCATGGTCGGGCAGCTGGCACCGGACGTGGCGTTGCTGGACGTGCGAATTCCAGGGCTGGACGGGCTGGCGGCGCTGCGGCGGCTGCGGCCCGGTCCTCCGCCCTACGGCGCCCTGCTCACCATGTTCGATCTCGACGAGTACGTCGACACCGCACTCGAAGCCGGCGCGCACGGCTTCCTGCTCAAGGACAGCCCGCCCGACGCGCTGCTGCGCGCGGTGCACGACCTGGCATCCGGAGGCGCGGTCATCGACCCGCGGATCGCGGTGCGGTTGCTGCCGCGGCTGCGCAGCGGGCCGGTGGAGGATCCGGCCGCCGAGCTGTCCGACCGGGAGCGCGACGTGCTGGCGCTGCTCGGTGAGGGGGCGTCCAACGCCGCGATCGGGCGGTCGCTGTCGATCTCCGAATCGACGGTGAAGGGTCACGTCACCCGGCTGCTGGTGAAGCTCGGGGTGCGCAACCGGGTACAGGCGGCGCTGGTGGCCAGGGGGCTGTGGCATCCCGCTTCGTGAGTCCGGGGGGTGATGTACCACGTGTGGTGCGGGCGCCCGGGGCTCCGGCGGGGCAGGATGTGCGGGTGCATGTGGTGGTCGTCGGTGGCGGGATCGTCGGGTTGGCGGTGGCGCGTGCTCTGCGGGCCCGCGGCCAGGACGTCACGGTCTGCGAGAAGGAGCCGGGCTGGGCGATGCACCAGACCGGCCGGAACAGCGGAGTGATCCACTCCGGGCTGTACTACAAGCCGGGTGGACTCAAGGCCCGGCTGTGTGTGGCCGGGGCGGGCTCGACGGCGGCCTACGCCGGCGCGCACGGCGTGCCGTTCGAGGTCGGTGGCAAGCTCGTGGTGGCCGTGGACGAGCGCGAGCTGCCCGCGCTGGCCGAGTTGGAGCGCCGAGGGCGGGCCAACGGCGTGCCGGTACAGCGGCTGGACGCCGCGGCGGCCCGGGAGTACGAGCCCCAGGTGCGGTGTGTGGCTGCGCTGCGGGTGGAGACCACCGGCATCGTGGACTTCGCCGCCCTGTCCCGCGCACTGGCCACGGAGCTGGCGCAGGACGGCGCCGAGCTGCGGCCGGGCGCGGAGGTGCTCGCCGTCCACGCCGACGGCGCGGGGGTGCGGCTGCGGACCAGCACCGCGGAGTTGCGGGCTGATGCCCTGGTCAACTGCGCGGGCCTGCACAGCGACCGGATCGCCCGGCTGGCCGGGCTGACCCCGGCGGCCCGGATCCTGCCATTCCGTGGCGAGTACTTCGCACTGGCTCCGGCGGCGGCGGCCCGGGTCCGCGGGCTGATCTACCCCGTGCCGGACCCGGCGTTCCCGTTCCTCGGCGTGCACCTCACCCGGGGTATCGACGGGGGCGTGCACGCCGGGCCGAACGCGGTGCTCGCGCTGCGCCGGGAGGGGTACCAGTGGCGGGATGTCTCGGCCCGCGACGTCGGGGAGATGCTCGGTTACCCGGGCTTCTGGCGGCTGGCGCGACGGCATGCCCGCACCGGCGCCACGGAAATGGCCCGCTCGGTGTCTCGCCGTGCCTTCGCGGCGGCGCTCTCCCGCCTGGTGCCGGGCATCACCGCGGCGGACCTGGTGCGTGCTCCGGCCGGGGTGCGGGCACAGGCGGTCGGCCGGGACGGCGCCCTGATCGACGACTTCGTGGTGCAGACCGCGCCCCGGCAGGTCCATGTGCTCAATGCGCCGTCCCCGGCGGCGACCAGCGCGCTGGAGATCGGCGGCCATGTGGCCGATCGGCTCGCCGAAGTAATGGCAGGATGAACGAGCCGGCGTGCGGGACGACCGGACCCTGCTCGGCGCGCCACTCTGGTTCAAGCCGCTGAAATTCGCCTGCTCGGGCGGGGGACCGAGAGGCTCGTTCCACCGGGACCTTTGGCCCTCTCGCGGTACCAGCCTGATCGGGCTCACTGGTGTGGCGGCGGACCGTGCACCAGGAACAGGGGGAGTCGATCGTGGCGTTTTTCGTCATCGAATGGGCTGTGCTGGTCCTCGGCTTCGCCGTCCACCTGCTCGTCGGCCGGTCGTCGCGGCAGAGCGCAGGCAGCCGGTCGATGTTCCAGTGGGAGCTCGGCAGGGCCGACATCGCGTTCGGTGTGCTCGGTGTCGCGTGCGCCTGGAGGCTGAACCCTGGCGGGTGGCTGACCGCGACTGTCGTCGGCACCTCCCATCGCGCTGCTCACCGTCCATCGCCGCGACGCCCTGAGCGGCACCCCTCAGCGTTCAGGGGCTGAGCGGGTTACTTCGGCCCCCCGACGACCCGGCTCAGCCCCTGAATGAACTGCCCCCGAGAGAACTTCTTCGTTTCAGCGGTGCGCAGAGCGGGCACGCCTGAACCAGGTACCAAGTCATGAGCCCGGGGCGGGTGAAGTCCGGCAGGGCCAGGGGCATTGCCCCGGCCCTGCCGGCGTCGATCTGTCGATCATGCCCGGTGAGCCTGTCGGTACAGGTCGGTGCGCGGCACAGCAGGTGACGGCGATGTCAAGGGGATGTTGAGGGAAGGGCAGCGGGAGGATTGCGCTGGATAGGCGTTTCGGGTGGTCCGGTGGTGGTGGATCGGGTAAGGCTGGGTGATCACGTCGAGGTGGGGAGGGTGGTCGTGGCTGAGCCGAATGATCTGCTGCGGCTGGCGCGGGAGCGGGTCGAGCCGCCGAACTCCAGCGGGGACCGCCTGTCCCGTCAGGAGCTGGCCGAGCTGATCAACGCCTGGGTGTTCGAGTACACCGGGCGAGTGGTGGAGCTGGACGCCAACTAATCCCAGCGCCAGCAGTGGGCCGACGATAGCGCCGAGGTTGTCCATCGTCCGTTCGAATCCGTACGCCCGGCCGTAGGCCTCGGCCGGGACGACATCGGCGAGCAGCGCATTGCGGGCCGGGACCCGCAGTCCCCGCGCCGCCCAGGCCCGCCGGGGCAGCACACCGGCCTGCACGACCGAGGTCGTCGCGCCGATCAGCGCCGACAGGACGGCAGTCGCGGAGTAACCCCCCACCGCTACCGTGCGCCGTCGGTGCGGATCATCGGCCAGGGGCACCACCGACGAACCGGCCCGTGCCGCGAGGCCCTCGGAGATCCCCTCGATCAGTCCTAGTGCCGCCGCCGGTGCCCGAGTGTGGCGGTGACGAAACCGGCCCACTCGGTGCCCGCACTGACTCCCGCATGACCCGCACTGACTCCCGCATGAGCGGAAGCAAACGTGACATGACGGTGCAGTCACAGACTGTATTTGGCCACTCCCTCCGCGTATAATGATCAGTGACCCACTCTGATTAACCACCGTCCGGTTAACCACTGTCCGGAGCAGACGCACCGTGATCGCCGGGGTCGGTGGTCGTCGGGGTCGAGTGCGGTGCACGAGGTCAAGCTGCCCAGACCCAGGAGCCGTTCACCGTGGCCCGGTACCTCCAGATCAGCACCGAGATCGCGCACCAGGTGCGGACCGGTGACCTCCCCGCAGGCGCCCCGCTGCCCACAGTCCGCGCATCCGTCCGCGAACGCGGCACCAGCGCGTCCACGATCGGCCGCGCCTACCGCTACCTCGCCGACAGCGGAGTGATCACCCTGACCGACCGGCGCCGCGCCAGGGTCGCTACCGACGGGGCGATCGCGGCGGCCCGGCTCCTCGAAGCCGACCGGGTGTTCCGGCTCGCCGGAAGCGACGACCCAGCACTGCAGATCCTGCTGGAACATGTCGGGCCGACGGTCGTCCCGGTCGGCTTCCGAGGAAGCTTCCACGGCCTCCGCGCCCTGGCCCAGGCCGGCGCGGACGGCGCCGCCATCCACCTCCGACACCTCAACGGCAGCTACAACGCACCCTTCGCCCGCGCCCTGCTCCGCCATCGCCGACCCCACCTGCTCCACCTGTGGCAACGCGAACAGGGCCTGCTCATCCCACCCGGAAACCCCGGCCACATCACCACCCCGGCCGACCTCGCCGGACTGCGGGTCGCGAAACGTCAGGTCGGCACCGGAACCCGGGTACTCCTTGACCAACTCCTCATCGCCGCCGGAATCGCCCCCGACACCATCACCGGGCCCGAACTGCACTCCCACCTCGAAACCGCACTCGCCGTCGCCTCCGGCATCACCGACACCGCCCTGGGCCTGCGCTCCGACGCCAGCGACCTCGATCTCGACTTCATCCCCCTCACCTGGGAGCCCTACGACATCGCCCTCGCCCAAGACTCCCTCGGCGCCGCCCACACCCTCATCACCGCGCTGCGCGACCCCAAGATCCAGACATCAATCCACGCCCTCGGCGGCTACGACCTCACCCACACCGGCACGCTCGAAGCACTAACTCCCTGACACCTGCCCTCGGGGAGCTGAGTACGGTGCTCGGAGATGCGAGCACCGACGCGGCTCAGGGAGTATAGGGATTATGTCACCCGCTCAGAGGTACCCTGACGAGCTTCGCCGGCTTGCGGTGCAGATGGTGTTCGACGCCCGCAAGGAAGCTGATGGCCCGCCGGGAGCGATCAAGCGGGTGGCCGAACGCCTGGATCTGAATCCCAAGACACTGCGACAGTGGGTCAAGCAGACCGAGGAGGCCGCGGCCGAGCCAGGTGGCGCGGCCGAGTCAGATCGTGCAGCCGAGTCGGCCGAGGTTGATGACGCCGAGGTTGATGACGCCGAGGTTGATGACACAGCGGCATCCGCTGAAACCCCCGGCGCCGACCCGTACGAGAAGGGAATGCGGCTGGTGGAACGCGGCCGGCTCGACGATGCGGAGGCCATGTGGCGTACCGCGGCCGAGGCGGGCGACACCACCGCGGCTTACAACCTGGGCGTGTTGCAGGTGCAGCGGGACGAGCTCGGCGAGGCGGAGACCTCGTGGCGGACGGCCGCGGAGGCGGGGGACACCGACGCCGCCGCCGGTCTGGGTGTGCTGCTGGTCAACCGCGACGAGCTCGGCGAGGCCGAGACCTGGTGGCGCCTGGCCGCGAAGGCGGGCAATGCCACTGCCGCCACCGGACTCGGGCGGTTGCTGGTGAAGCGCGGCGAGCTGGGTGCGGCGGAGACCTGGTGGCGCCTGGCCGCCGAGGCCGGGGACACCGAGTCGGCCACCGGTCTGGGTGTGCTGCTGCTCAAGCGCGGCGAACCGGACGAGGCGGAGACCTGGTGGCGGGCCGCCGCCGAGGCCGGGGACACCACGGCCGCCACCGGCCTGGGCGTGCTGCTGGTCAAGCGCGGCGACGTGGCCGAGGCGGAGCGCTGGTGGCGCATGGTCGCTGATTCGGGCGACCCGGCCACCTTCGCGGGCCTGGGCGCGTTGCTGGAGGAGCGCGGCGAGCTGGGTGAGGCGGAGACCTGGTGGCGGGCGGCCGCGGAGGCCGGGGACACCCACGCGGCCAGTTACCTCGGTCTGCTGCTGGTGCAGCGTGGTGCGCTGGGTGAGGCGGAGACCTGGTGGCGGGCCGCCGCGGAGGCGGGGGACATCCATGCCGCCACCGGGCTGGGCGTGCTGCTGATGGAGCGTGGTGCCCTGGGTGAGGCGGAGACCTGGTGGCGCACCGCCGCGGAGGCGGACGACATCGACGCCGCCACCTACCTCGGCCTGTTGCTCAAGGACCGCGGTGAGCTGGGTGCGGCGGAGAACTGGTGGCGGGTGGCAGCGGAGGCAGGCAAGATCGACGCCGCCAAGCACCTCGGCCTGCTACTGGAGAAGCGCGGCGAGCAGGTTGAGGCCGAGCGGTGGTGGCGGATGGCTGCCGAGGACGGCGACACCGAGGCCGCCTATGACCTGGGCCTGTTGCTCAAGGACCGCGGTGAGCTGGGTGAGGCGGAGACCTGGTATCGCCTGGCCGCCGATGCGGGCAACGTCCACGCCGCCAACAACCTCGGCGTCCTGCTGGAACAGCGCGGTGAGCTGAGCGAGGCGGAGACCTGGTACCGCACGGGCGCCGATGCGGGCAACACCAGGGCTGCCTATAACCTGGGCGTCTTGCTGGGCCAGGCCCGGTCGCCGGCTCAGTAGTCCTACTCAGGGTATCCAGACGAACGCGGTAGAACTTGGGTTATGAGCTCACTATTCCGGCTCCCCGCCGTGCTGACCCGTCCGGTCGCTGTCGCTCTCGACTCCACCGTGGCGTTGCTGGCGCTGCCTGGGCGGGTGCTCGGGCTGGTGGCGACCGCCGAGCGGACGCTCGCCGCCGTGAGTGACGTGGTCGCCCGGACCGACGGGCACCTGGAGCGCGTCGGGCACATCATCGCCGAGGTGGACGGTGTCGTGCGGGCCGCCAACGAGGCGGTGAAGGCCGCTGCGGTGACCGTCGAGCAGGTCGACTCCCTCACCGCCAGTGCGGCGCCCCTGCTGGCGAGCTACACCGAGCCGCTGCAACGTCTCGAGCCGACCGTGCGCCGGATGGCGGACACCACGGATTCGCAGGAGATCGACGCCCTGGTGACACTCATCGACCGGTTACCGCGGCTGGCCACCGCCATGGACGGCGACGTGATCCCGCTGCTCGGCCGGATCGAACAGATCGGCCCCGACCTGAACCAGTTGCTCGACAACGTGAGCGACCTCAACCGCATGGTGAACCGCGTGCCCAAGGTGTTCCGGCGCCGCCGGGAGTGAAGCCGGGGACCCGGGAGTGAAGCCGGGGAGCGGAGAAGTTGGGGAGCGGAGAAGTTGGGGACTGGAGTGCAGCCGGTCAGCCGCCCGAGGAGACGAGTTCGGCGGTCAGTGGAATGGTGAGCGACTGACCCAGGCAGCGATCGTCCAGGTTGTCCGCGCCCTTCACAGTGATCGAGAAGGCGTTGATGCCGTTCGGTGCGATGAAGCCGGTGGGATTGTTGACCTCTTCGCTGGTCACCGCACCTGCGGAGCAGCCGCCGGCGGCCCGCGAGCTGCCCGCGCTGATCGACGAGACGGCCATTCCCGCATCGGCCGGGTTCTTGATGATGACGGTCAGCTGCCGGGTCTGACCCGATGCCAGGCCGATGGCCCGCGGCGTGACGGTGGCGTCGACCGACGTGGTCGTGCTTCCCCCGCCCCCGCCGATGCCTGCGATGAGGTAGCCCACGCCCGCCAGGACCAGGACACCAAGGACGATGAAGGGGACGGGCACGTCAAAGCCAAGAATCTTGCGGGTCTCCACGGCGAACTCCCTCGACGGTCACCTGCCCCGGGTGCGGAGAAGACCGTGCGGGACCACCGTTCGGCGATCACCCCGGGCAGTGGACCGACAACCTAGTGCAATCGCCTCAGGCGGGTGTGCGCGGGACCTACCGTGGCCGGTGCCCGCCCCGGTGTGACGCGCACTGTCAGCTACCCTCGGCGGCCGTGAGTTCTATGGCCGGCCGAGCCGGCAGTCAGGCAATGGCCGGCCGAGCCGGCAGTCAGGCAACTGCTTCCCCGGGAAGCACCCCCGACCTGGTCGTCGTCGGCTCCGGATTCTTCGGCCTCACCGTGGCCGAACGGGTCGCCACCCAGCTGGACCGGCGAGTGCTGGTGCTGGACCGGCGTGACCACATCGGCGGCAACGCCTACTCGGAGGCCGACCCGGACACCGGCATCGAGGTGCACCGCTACGGCGCGCACCTGTTCCATACCTCGAACAAGCGGGTCTGGGACTACGTCAACCAGTTCACCGACTTCACCGGCTACCAGCACCGGGTGTTCGCCAGGGTCAAGGAGCAGGTCTACGCGTTCCCGCTGAACCTGGCGTTGATCAACCAGTTCTTCGGGCGCTCCTTCAGCCCGGACGAGGCGCGTGCGCTGATCGCCGAGCAGGCCGCCGAGTTCGACACCACGCACGCGCGCAACCTGGAGGAGAAGGCGATCTCGCTGATCGGGCGACCCCTCTACGAGGCGTTCGTCAAGGGCTACACCGCGAAGCAGTGGCAGACCGACCCCACCGAGCTGGCGCCGGGGATCATCACCCGGCTACCGGTCCGCTACAACTTCAACAACCGGTACTTCAACGACACCTTCGAGGGCCTGCCGGTCGACGGGTACACCGCGTGGCTGCAACGGATGGCTGAGCACCCGAACATCGAGGTGGCGCTGTCCACCGACTATTTCGACGTCCGGGACGACCTGTCCGAGGTACCGACGATCTTCACCGGCCCGCTGGATCGTTACTTCGACTACGCGGAGGGTGAGCTGGGCTGGCGGACCCTGGACTTCGAGCGAGAGGTGCTCCTCACAGGTGATTTTCAAGGCACCTCGGTGGTGAACTACAACGACATCGAGGTCCCGTTCACCCGGATCCACGAGTTCCGCCACTTCCACCCGGAGCGGGACTACCGCACCGACAAGACGGTCGTCTTCCGCGAGTACTCGCGTTTCGCGCAGCGGGGTGACGAGCCCTACTACCCGATCAACACCGCGGAGGACCGGGCCAAGCTGGAGCGCTACCGCGAGCTGGCCCGCAAGGAAACGGCCAACCGCAAGGTGCTCTTCGGTGGGCGTCTCGGAACCTACAAGTACCTGGACATGCATATGGCGATCGGTTCGGCGCTGTCGATGTACGACAACCGGATCGCGCCGTACTTCGCCGAGGGCTGCGCGCTCGACGGCGCGTCCTTCGCCGAGGACTGAGCAGACCTGGCCCCCTCGCCGGCACCACGTCCGGGCATCGGAACTCACCGATCCCGGTCACGTGCGATGCTGGACCTTGACCCACCACAGTGTCTGGGTGTTACCAGCCACAGATATTCTCGGCCCACGCCTTCTCACATCCCGGGGGCTACCCGCTGTGTCCGGGTCGCCCGTGAGCGTGGGACACAGATAGTCCAGGAGGACTGAGGACTTCATGCCGAGCAGCACAGAATCGCGCCCGGCCCAGCGGCACACCAGCTCGTCGATCGAGCCGCCCACGACGCTGCTGCAACGGGTGATCCTGCCCCGTAAGGCCGACCCGCTGGCGGTGCGGGCGCTGTACGTCGACGAGCAACCGGACACCGGGCGGCGGGTGGCGTCGCGGACCGGCTCCGGCACCACCACCACCACCACCACCGGCCGGGAGGGGGACGCCCCCCCCACCAGCTCCACCACCCGCCGGGTGCGCACCCTGTCCCGCACCAGCGTGCGGGTGCCCGAGCAGTCCGAGGTGTCCTTCGCGGCCTTCTTCAACGCGTTCCCGGCGAGCTACTGGCGGCGCTGGAGCATCCTGCGCAGCCTGCACCTGCGCCTCGACGTCGAGGGCGGGGGCCGGGTCGACGTCTACCGGTCGAAGGCGGACGCCACCCAGATCCACGTGCACGGGGAACTGGTGGAGGTCGCCGAGGGCCGTCGTGAGCTGGACATCGCGCTGGACCTCACCCCGTTCGAGGACGGCGGGTGGTACTGGTTCGACATCAGCACCGAGGACTCTGAACTGACCGTGCACTCCGGCGGATGGCACGCGCCGGTGGAAGCGCCGGGCCGGGCCGCGGTGACCATCGGGATGCCCACCTTCAACCGGCCCACCGACTGTGTGGCCACGCTGCAGGCGATCGGCTCCGACGACCTGGTCCGCTCCGTGGTGAGCGCGGTGGTGATCCCGGATCAGGGCGTGAACAAGGTTCGCGATCAGGAGGGCTTCGCCGAGGCGCAGGCGGTGCTGGGTGACCGGCTGCGGATCATCGACCAACCCAACATCGGCGGCTCCGGCGGCTACGCGCGGGTCATGTACGAGGCGCTGGAGAACACCGACTGCGAGCAGATCCTGTACATGGACGACGACATCGTCCTGGAGCCCGACGCGATCCTGCGTGCCGTCGCGTTCTCCCGGTTCGCGCGCCACCCGATGCTCGTCGGCGGGCAGATGCTGCAGGCGCAGGCCCGGTCCCGGCTGCACGCCTGGGGGGAGATCCTCGACCGGCGCCGGATGCGGTGGAACAACGCGCCCGGCACCGAGTACGACCACGACTTCGACCAGCAGTCGCTGCGCCAGACCCCGTGGATGCACCGGCGCACCGACGTCGACTACAACGCCTGGTGGTGCTGCCTGATCCCGCGCTCGGTCGCCGAGGACATCGGGCTGCCGCTGCCGCTGTTCATCAAGTGGGACGACGTCGAGTACGGGCTGCGGGCCCGCACCGCGGGTTATCCCACGGCCACCGTCCCCGGGGTGGCGATCTGGCACATGTCCTTCGCCGACAAGGACGACGCCACGGATTGGCAGGCCTACTTCCACCTGCGAAATCGGCTGGTCGGGGCGGCGCTGCACGGTTCGGAGGACCGTCCGACCACGATGCTGGCCGACAGCCTCAAACACGCTCTCAAGCACGCCCTGGCGATGGAGTACTCCACCCTCGCGCTGCAGGAGATGGCGATCCGGGACTTCCTGGCCGGGCCGGAGGCGCTGTTCGAGAAGCTGCCCACCGCGCTGGGTGAGGTCAGGTCCCGCCTCACCGACTTCACCGACGGGCAGGTGGTGGACTCCCAGGACCTGCCCCTGCCGACCGGCGGCCAGTCGGCTGTGGAGGCGATGCTCAAGCCGCCCACGAAGCCGCTCACCATCGGGGCGACCCTGCTCAAGCGGCTGGCCCACCAGTTGCGTCCGGTCGATGCCAGGGCGCATCACCGTCCGCAGCTGTCCCTGGCCCGGGAGGACGCGCAATGGTTCGTGCTCTCCGGGATGGACGGGGTGACGGTCTCCACAGCTGACGGCCGGGGTGTCACCTACCGCAAGCGGGACCCGGAGGCGTTCCGGAAGATGATGGCCCGCTCGGTGGCGCTGCACCGCAAGCTCGCCCAGGAGTTCCCGCGCATGCGTAAGCGTTACCGCTCCGCCGCCGAGGAACTCACCAGCCGCGCCGGCTGGAAGCGGGTGTTCGACGCGTGATGTTGCGACGGGGCGGGTCTTCCGATCGTCATGAGGTCGCGGTGCTGTCCGCCGTGCAGCGCCGTATCGCCAATCCCCGCACGGTGTCGGCCGCCCGGGGGATGTCCCATTTCGGCGAGCACGCGCTGGGCTGGCTGGCGCTGGGCGCGCTGGGCGCGCTGATCGACCGGCGTCGCCGCCGCGACTGGCTAGTCTCCGCCGCGGCGGTGGCCGGTGCACACGGCGCGTCGATCGCCGTCAAGCGGGTGGTGCGCAGGCATCGCCCCACCGACCCGTCGGTGCAGGTACTGGCAGGCACGCCGAGCCGGCTGTCCTTCCCGTCCTCGCACGCGACTTCGACCACTGCGGCGGCCGTCCTTTACGGCGGTCTGCTGCGTCGTCCGTTGACTCCCGTGCTGGTGCCGCCGATGCTGGTCAGCCGGCTGGTGCTGGGTGTGCACTACCCGAGCGACGTGCTGGTGGGCTCCGCCCTGGGCGCGGTCATCGGTGCCGGGGTGCGGCGGCGATTGCGCAAGCACCCTGGAAAGGGGTAGCGATGACCACGACCGCACCCAGAGAGGCCGAGACCCCGCCCCGACGCGGCAAGATGTTCACCGGGCTGATCCGGACGATGCGGCCCAAGCAATGGGTGAAGAACGTTCTCGTGCTGGCCGCGCCGTTCGCCAGCGGTGACATCTTCAAGACGAACGTGCTGGTGGCGGTGGGGATCGCGTTCGTCGCGTTCTCGCTGGCCGCCTCCGGCGTCTACCTGGTCAACGACGTGAAGGACGTCGAGGCCGACCGGGCGCATCCCACCAAGCGCAACCGGCCGATCGCCGCGGGCGTGGTACCTCCCGGGCTGGCGCTGGCCGTTGCGGTGGTGCTGTTCGCGGCGGCGATCGGAATCTCCTTCCTGGCCTCGGCGAACCTGGCCGTGGTCACGGTGGTCTACGTCGCCGTGCAGATCTCCTACTGCCTGTGGCTCAAGCATCAGCCGGTGATCGACATCGCCATCGTCGCTTCCGGCTTCCTGCTGCGCGCCATCGCGGGTGGCGCCGCGGCCGGGATCGCGTTGTCCCAGTGGTTCCTGCTCGCCGCGGCGTTCGGATCGCTGTTCATGGTGGCGGGCAAGCGTTACGCCGAAATCCGGCTCGCCGAGCGCACCGGCGCCAAGATCCGCAAGTCGCTGGAGAGCTACACCGCCTCCTATCTGCGTTTCGTGTGGACCCTGTCCGCCACCGTCCTGATCATGACCTATGGCCTGTGGGCGTTCCAGCTCAGTGTGGTCAACCATTCGCGCTGGCCGGTGATCTCGATGGTGCCCTTCGTACTGGCGGTGCTGCGCTACGCCGTGGACGTCGACTGCGGCCAGGGCGGTGAGCCCGAGGAGATCGCCCTCGGTGACCGGGTGCTGCAGGTGCTCGGCGTGGCACTCGTATTCACCCTGATCGCCGCCGTCTACCTCTGACAGTGAGGATGTAGCGGTGCCCCGCAGCGGTCTCCCACACCCTGCGCGCTCATTCCCTCGATGTTCCGGGCCGGCTTGGCGCGCCAGAACCGGCTCGCCGCCTTGGGCTGGACTGTACTGCGGGCGAGCGCCCCTGATGTGAGGTGGGCGGCCGGTTCACCTGCTGCGGGTGAACCCCGGCACCTGCGGGTGCGCCATCCTCGTGGGTAGCGCGCCGCAGGAGGATGCCGTGACGGGGAAGAGCCAGTGACGGGTAAGGATCCCGCCCGGCCCGCCCGCGCCTCCGAATCGCGGCTGGTGCCGCGATTGGTCGCTGCGGCCGTTCTTACCGTGCTCGCGGTGGTGTTCATCGCCCAGAACAACCAGCAAGTCGACATTCGTCTGCTGGTGCCACTGGTGACCATGCCGCTCTGGGTGGCGCTCGCCAGCATGCTGGTGGCAGGCGCGGCGATCGGCTACGCGGTGAGCTGGCGTCGCCGCTGATCGCTCGCCACGAACGTCCCCGCGAGATACCCGCGAGCAGCGGAAACGTCATCTATCGCGGAGAGAGTCGAACGGCGGTAACGTCCTGGTCGGCCCCGGCCGGGCTGCACCGCGGCCGGGGCCACTGGGCGTCGGCCGCACCGGGAGTGCGGACCTCCGCGGGCCCCACGGCGGGGGTCCGCGGGCCCCCGCGCGGTGCCGCCTGGCCCTGGCGCCGCGCTGTCCAGCAGGGACCGGTCGCTGCTGGAATGCTGTGGGTCATGGCGCCGCCGGGTCGAGTGTTCCTGACTCATACCCCGGAGCTGCGCCGATTCCCGGCCGGGCGGTCGTTCGCGGACGCGGCGGAGTCCGCGGTGATCCGGGCCGGGGGCACCCCGTTCGACATGGCGTACTTCACCGCCGATCCGCGCCCACCCGCGCAGCTGTTCCGCGACGCGGTACGCAGCGCGGATGTGTTCGTGGGAATCGTGGGTTTCCGTTACGGACCACCGGTGCGCGATCGCCCTGAGCTGTCCTATCCGGAGCTGGGGTTCGAGGAGGCCGACGAGGCTCGCCTGCCCCGGCTGGTGTTCCTGCTCGGCGAGCAGACATACGGTCCCGCGGAGTTGTTCCGGGACATCGAGCACGGTGCTCGTCAGGAGGAGTTACGGAACTCCTTGCCGGACAGTGAGTGCACCGTCAGGACGGTCACCAGCCCCGAATGCCTGGAGGCGGCGCTGTATCAGGCGCTGGTCCAGTCGGACCGCGGCGGGTCCGGCGCGATGAGGGGCTGGCGGCGGCCGGTGTTCGCGGTGCCGCCGGTGCGGGGCGATGAGGTCGCCCGGCCGGGCCTGATGGAGGACCTGTTCGAGGCGGTGACCCGGCCCGGGGACCGCGTAGTGGGGATCACGACCGGGTTGCGCGGTGCCGGGGGATTCGGCAAGACCACGATGGCCCGGCTGCTGGCGCACCGCGCGGAGATCCGGGAGCGGTTCCCCGACGGGGTGGTGTGGGTGTCCGTCGGGAACGCCGCGGGGCCCGAGCTGGCCGGGAAGGTCGGCACCGTGGTTGGTCTGCTGGGTGGTGATCGACCGGCGGTGACCGATCCGCTGGTGGCCGGTGCGGAGCTGGGGCGGGTGGTGGGGGCTCGGCGGGTCCTGCTGGTGCTGGATGACGTGTGGCACGCCGGCCAGGTCGAGCCGTTCCTGATCGGCGGGTCCGCTGTGGTGCGGTTGTTCACCACCCGTGTCCCGAACGTGCTGCCGGGCTCGGCCGAACTGGTCCGGGTGGACCAGATGGACCGGGATGAGGCGGCGCACCTGCTCAGGGCCGGGCTGGCCGGGGTGTCCGGTGCTGCGGTGGCGGGGTCGTCGGCGGTGACCGGGCGATGGCCGGTGTTGCTCGCGCTGGTCAACGGCGCGGTGCGGGCCGATCAGCACGCCGGTCGCCGGGCTCAGGACTCGATGGGCGAGATCCTGGCTGAGCTGCGCGCGACCGGACCGGCCGTGCTGGATGTCGGCGACGCCGGGGAGCGGCACGCGGCGGTGGCCCGCACGATCGAGGTCGGCCTGCACCGGCTGACCGCCGAGCAGCGGGACCGCTACCTGGAGATGGCGGTGTTCAGGGCGGACGTGGCGATCCCCGGCCCGGTGCTGGCCCGGTACTGGACCGTCACCGGCGGCTGGTCGGCGTCCCGGGCCCGGCGGCTCTGTCAGCGGCTGGCCCGGCTCGCTCTGCTCAGCGACCACCGGTCCGATCCCGACCGGGTGGTGCTGCACGACGTCAACGTGGCCTACCTGCGCGAACAGGTCCGGACTCGGCTCGGGGAATTGCACCGGGCGCTGGTCGACGCCCACCGCGACCTGGTCCCGGAAGAGAACGGCACCAGCGCGTGGTGGCGGCTGCCCGCGGAGCAGACCTATCTGTGGACGTGGCTGCCCGCTCATCTGCGGTCGGCGGGACTGGACCACGAGCTCCGGGCGTGCCTGCACCACCCCGGGTGGCTGATCGGGAAGCTGGAGCAGGCCGGGCCCTCGGGGCTGGTGGCCGACCTCGCCCTGTCCGACGACCCGCTGTCCCGGACGCTGCGCACCGTGGTGCGGCGCAACGCCCACGTTCTGGGACCGCTGGACCCTCCGGGGTCACTGGCCGCCACCCTGACCACCCGGCTGCCCGGCGACGGCCCGGCCGGTGCGCTCGCGGACCAGGTGGCCGCCGGGCTGCCCGGGCCACATCTGCGGGCCGTCACCGCGCTACCCGACCTGCCCCACCCGGCGCCGTACCCGGTGCCGACCGGCCCGGCCAGGGCGGTGCTGGCGTTGGCGGGCGCCGCGGACGGCTCCTGGCTGGCGTCGGCCGACGACGATGCGCAGGTGCGGATCTGGGACCGCACCACCGGCACCGTGCGGCACGTTCTGACCGGCCACACCGGCGCGGTCCCGGGGTTGCTGGCTGCGCCGGACGGGTCGTGGCTGGCCTGCGCGGCCGCCTATGGCGCGCAGGTGTGGATGTGGGATCCGGTGACCGGGACCGTGCGGCACGTGCTGACCGGTCCTCGTGGTGATGTGCGGGCGTTGGTGGTGGCGCCGGACGGGTCGTGGCTGGCCTGCGCGGCTTCCTTCAGTGCGGAGGTCCGGATGTGGGACGCGGCGACCGGGACCGTCCGGCGCACCCTGACCGGGCATACGGGTGATGTGTCGGCGTTGGTGGTGGCGCCGGATGGGTCGTGGCTGGCGTCGGCTGGTGGTTCGGTGGTGCGGATGTGGGATCCGGTGACGGGGACCGTGCGGCACGTGCTGACCGGGCATACCGGTGATGTGCGGGCGTTGGTGGTGGCGCCGGATGGGTCGTGGCTGGCGTCGGCCGACGCCAACGGGGAGCTGCGGATGTGGGATCCTGGCACCGGCGCGGCACTCACGTCCCTTCGTGTCGCGGGCGGCCTGTCCCACCTGCACGTGACCTCGGCGACAATCGCGGCCGGCGGCGAACGCGGTCCCTACTTCCTGGAGTTTCACCGCGGGCAGACGGGAACGCCGTACCACTCACCCGGCGTCGTGCCTGTTCAGCGGCGCTGGGACCTGGACCCACGGAGGGCGTGAACCCGATCGGCGCTGGGCCGCCCGTCTTCCACCCGAGTCAGGATCAACGCCGACCGGGAGGAAGCCGGGGAAACGGGGCATCTCCCATCCCGTTCCCCCGGGCTTCTCCCCCCGAGCAGGGACAATGCCCTGCGGGGAGTACCACACACCCGGCTGCCGAGAGTCCCCGACGCCTTCGGCGACCGGGCCGCGGTACCCCCGGTGCCGCACTCTCGGTTCCCCGCCTAGGACACCGACAGTGACAGCGAGGTCAGGTAATCACCCGACGGCCCACCAGGGAAGCAGGGAGTTCTCCCTAGTGGGGTCCCAACGCGGTCAGGCAGCGACGCTCCTGGCCGGTGGCAACTTGAGGAGGCTGTCAGCCACCTGCGATAGCCTCAGGGTCTCGACCGGAGGTGTCTTATGACCGCCAAGTCTCCTGGGGACGCCCTCGATACGCTGTCCGTTCGTGCCGTGGGTCCGGCCACACACGTGGGGAGCATCTCCTTGAGTGAGCTCGCCCGCATAGCCTCCGGGTTGCAGGCAACGTTGGAGCGTGTCGGGTTCTCCATCCTTACTGGACGCCGCCGCGTTGGACGTCTGCCGCGTGAGATCGCAGAGGCGGTGCGGCTGGACTTTGTAGGATTTCGCGAGGGTTTCTGCAGTATCGGAGTTACAACGCCCCCGCCAGGACAGCATCGATGACGTCGCCGAATTCCTTCGAATTATTCAGTCGGCGCGGTGAGTATACAATATGCAGTCATACGTCGTCGTAGGCACTGACGTATTCTCCTACCTGTGGCAGGGGCGCAACCAGTCAGATCGGTACGAAGCCGCATTAAAGAACACCATCCCGGTTTTGTCCTTCACGTCCATCGCCCAGATCTACTTTGGCGCCTACAGTGCGAACTGGGGCGGCCCGCGTTTGCGTCAACTCGAAGCCGCTGTCCGACCATACCTCGTGGTTCTCTGGGATTCGGAGATCGCTAAGCTGTGGGGAAGCTCAAAACTCAAGCACGTCGTCAAGGGCACCCGCTCGGTCAGAACGAACATGCAAATGACCTGTGGATTTGCGCAACTGCAATCCGCTACGACGCGCAGTTGCTTACGAATAACGTCAGGCACTTCGAGGCGATATCCAGCCTAAGGATTCTCAACGTGTAGTTCCGTCACCTGCTGGGCCGACTGACCTCACATCATGGCTGGTGGGTGACTGAGATGGCCGCACGGCAGCCTTCCGCCTGGCCAAGCCCCAGGGGCGGGAATTTTAGCGTGACGAGAACTTTCTTCAGCGCGAATGGGAAGACTTTCCACACCAGTCCCTGGAGGAGGCATGGCCCACGGCTGAAGGGCGTGCCGCCCCGCCAATGTCTACGCGGAAGTCAGCATCGGCCGGGTCACACTCGGATATACCGATACTTCGACCGGCCGTCGAAGCCGGGCTTGCAACGTTGATCTACCCATGACGGCAAGCGTCAGTCCGTATGCCTCCCGTCGGAGCTGGCAGCAAGTACGATCGCACCGTGCCGACCGATGATCTCGAATCACGGGTTGCCAGCCTCGAACACGAGGTCGTCCAGCTCCGCGAGCAAGTCGCCCTCACGAACGCCGCCGCTGCCCGTGTGCTGGCGGCCGGCGCCGACCGCGACGTGTCCGAGGTCCGTGCTGAGCTGCGCGCCCACACTCAGGGCCTCAACGCGCTGAGAGAGACCCAACTGGAGCAGGGCCACGAGATTACCGCCCTGCGGCAGGACATGCGCGGGGCTTCGCCACTCTGGGCACCGGCATGGCACAGATCACCGCACTACTCAGGATAATCACAGAAGCGGACGGCTAGACGATGGCGACGCAGCCGTGGACCCTGTGCCAGCTGTGTGGCACGCGAAATGCCACCGCACATGCAACCAGCAGCAAGAACGCCGGTCACCTCACTAATAAAGCGACCGGCGTTGTACTTGCTCAGTGGCGGTAGCGGTGGGATTTGAACCCACGGAGGGCGTGAACCCTCACGCGCTTTCGAGGCGCGCTCCTTAGGCCGCTCGGACACGCTACCGCCGACAAGGTTACCGGACGGCGAG
>DASXOV010000247.1:0-38985 GCA_036494005.1 Pseudonocardiaceae bacterium
GCACTTACGGAGAGGTAGCGCGCTGACCGGCCGGTAGCGGTGCGACGCATCTGGAGCGGCACGACGCAGTGTGCGTGACCGACGCCCATGCCGTTGCGGCAGCGCACGGTCCACAGGTTCGGATCGCGTGCCAGGCCAGCCGGGGTAAGCAGGCAGGCAACGAGGTTATGCGCTGATGCCGCACCGACAGATACCCACGATACCCAGCGGGTAAACGTCACGTCGCCGGCCGTGACTGGCGACTCGCCCGCCCCCCGACGGAGCTGTAGACCACGTGAGCCACCTCCACCTCGCGGGCGGCGTTCAGCAGCTCGTCGACCTTGAGATTCGCGGCGTGGTACGGCGGCGGGCTCCGGTTATCCTGCGGCCACCGCTAATCCTTGCTGTGCGTCCTCGTCGAGTTCGATGTCGGCGACCGCGAGGTTTTCCTCCAAGTGCTGCACGGAGGAGGTACCGGGAATGAGCAGGACGTTGGGAGCAAGCCCTAACGTCCAGGCAAGTGCCACCTGCGCCGGGGTAATGCCGAGCCGCTCGGCGGTGCTGAGTACGTGCGCGTTGTTCAGCACCGGATTGGTTTGGGCGAAGCCGGAGCCCAGCGGGAAGAACGGCACGAAGGCGATCCCCCGCGAGCTGCACTCGTCGAGAACGGGCATCGAGGCGCGATCGACGAGGTTCAACGGATTCTGCACACACGCCACGTGCGTCTGTTCCAGCGCGCGCAACAGGTGCTCGCGGGTGACATTGCTCAGGCCGACGCCCCCGATCAGCCCCCCATCACGCGCCTGAATCATGGCGGAGAGCTGGTCGTCGAACCGCTGGTCCGGCGTCGCGTCGTCCCCCAGCCGCAAGTTGACGGCCGCCAGCTGCTCCACGCCGAGGCTGCGCAGATTGTCCTCGATACCCCGCCGCAACTGGTCGGGTTCGTCGTAGGGCAGCCATCCTCCGGACCCGTCCCGGCGCGCTCCGACCTTGCTGACCAACGCCAGCGTGTCGGGGTAGGGGTACAGCGCCTCCCGGATCAGCTCGTTGGCGACATCGGGCCCGTAGTACTGCGAGGTGTCAATATGGTCGACACCCATGTCCACGGCACGCCGCAGCACCGCCAACGCCTCGTCACGATCACGCGGCGGACCGAACACACCAGGGCCGGGCAGCTGCATCGCGCCGAAGCCGATGCGCGAGACGACAAAGCGGCCCAGGGGATAGCGCTGCATGTGCTCAGGTTAGGCATACCGCGCCTGGCCAGCTCGGCTGGCCGGGCCGAGGACGGGGGACACCGTCCCAGCCGAACGCGCCGGCGTGCGGGCCGTCGATGACGACGGACTGGCAGAATCCCCAGCTGCGGCCTTCGAGAACCCCTTTCCCGTCCCGTGCCTGCTGTTCTGGAGTCAGCTGGTTGCGGGTCATCTCGGTGACGGCGTCCTCGGTGAGTACCGGGGCACCGCCGCGCAGCAGCATCCGGGCGAACCTGAGCAGGTCCTCAGCGGTCGAGACCAACCCGGCGGCGCCGTCGCCGAACGGCAGGCCGGTCGCTCGCGCCAGCAGCACGCCCAGCACCGACGCGCCCGTGTTGTAGAGCCAGCGCTCACCCGGCTGGGCCAGCAGCGGCAGCGACCCGAGCGCCGCGATCCAGCTGTCGGGATCGGGCTGCTCGGCTGGGGACCGTGTCGTCCAGCGGACCGTCCATCCGGCGCAGCACGCGACGGGTCGCCAGCTCCGGTAGCAGCCGGTCGACCGGCTCGTCCAGCGTGAGCAGACCCTCCCGGGCCAGCGCCAGCGTCGCTGCGCCGGTCACCGGTTTGGTCGTCGACGCGATCAGGAACAGCGAGTCGCGCTGCACCGGCCGGCCGCCGATCGACAACGAGCCCAGCGCTTCGACATGCACCTGATCGCCACGAGCGACCAGCGCTACCAGGCCGGGCACCTTGTCGTCGCCGACGTGCGCCGCCGCGACCGCACTGAATCGCGCCAGCCCCTGCGCTGTGAGGAGGTCAGGCATGGGACCCTCCAGTGCGCCACGCGGGGTCGCGGCCGGTCAGGCCGAGGAGCCGGTCGAGTAGGGGCGCGTCGTCGGGCACCGGCACCGGCGGCCCGAACAGGCCCGGTCTACCCTGCGGATTCTGTGCGATCGCCGACTGCACGAACCCGTATGCAACCGTCAGCAGTTGGGGCTCGCTGCTGAAGCTCTGACCGCTCGCGACGGCGATATCCCATCCGTGCGATGACCTCGTCCAGCGCGACGATGCCGGCGACCTCGGCAGGCAGGTCGAGGCCACCTGCCTGCGTCATCCCGGTCCACGCGGACTGCTCGCGCCAGGCACTCGCCAGGGCCGCCAGCCGCTGCGGGATGCGGGTGCGCCAGTCCGATCCGAGTCGTGACACGTCAGCGGAGGGACCTTGGCGGCCACCGTCGAGCGGCGTCTTCGTCGCGGCGGCGGTGAAGGCCAACGACAACCCGTCGACATGGTCGAGCAGGGCGCCCAGACTCGTCTCCGCGCACGGGGTTGGTACGGTCAATTGCTCGTCGCGCACACCGGCGACGATGCCGGTCAGGACGCGGGTAGCGGGTTCCAGATCAAGCATGTCGCTCCTCGGTTCGGGCGGCTCTCACCGGTATGACGTCAGTAGCACCGCGAACTCATCGAGCAGCGCGGCGGTTTCGGGCCAACGATCGACGATCGAAGGAGCATCTGGTGGCCTCTCGTCTCAATCCGTACATCAGCTTCGCCAGTAACGCGCGGCAAGCCATGGAGTTCTACCAGGGGGTCTTCGGCGGTACCTTGACGCTGAGCACCTTCGGTGAGTTTGGCGCACCGAACTCGCCGGAGTCCGAAAAGATCATGCACGGCATGCTCGAGACCGATGGCGGGTTCACGCTCATGGGCGCCGACACCCCGGCCGGGATGGAGCACAACCCCGGGACCAACATCGCGGTGAGTCTGAGCGGGGACGACGCCGACGAGCTGCGCGGCTACTGGGAGAAGCTGTCCGCCGGCGGCACCGTGTCAGTCCCGCTGGAGAAGCAGATGTGGGGCGATGAGTTCGGTGCGTGCGTGGACCAGTTCGGCATCGGCTGGATGGTGAACATCGGCCAGCCACAGGCCTGATCCGCGGGTCATGTCAGGTTTGCACGTGGGCGGTGGCGGGCAGCGGCGGGTGCTCGGGTGCCGGTGACAGGTCGCGAAGAATGGTCTCACCTTTGGTCATCCAGGCCACGCCGTAGGCGAGGGTCGCGGTCGATTCCAGCCACAACACCGGATGCAGCGACCCGGTGTCGGCGTGGATGAGCCGGCCGGAGAGCACGATGAGCGCCAGGCACGCCAGGATGATCACTCCGGAGGCGAGGTAGACGCGGTTGCGGTGAGTCTTTCGCCGGGTGGGGGGTGTCTGATCGGTCTTGCGGAACAGCACGAGGCAGAAGAAGGCCAACGTCAGGAAGAACGTGGCCGCGAACACGATGTGCAGGCCGCCGACGATCTGATCAGTTCGGGTGGGGTGGTCGTCGGGCGTGGTCGGGAACAGGGCCACGCCGATCGCCGTGACGGCGGCGAGGTCACCGGCGAGGTCATCGATCGGGCCGTATCCGCGGTAGGACAGCAGAAAGACCCCGATCGCGCACATACTGCCGACCAAGACGTCCCGCATGTCGCTGTAGTAGTAATCACTGACCGAGCTCAGCAGGCCACCACCGTCGATGACCAGCTTGCCGATGATCAGCACCACCGGCAGCCCGATGCCGATGAGGCCGATAGCCCGGCGCAGGAGCAGGTAGGAATGAACGAGCGTGTCCTGCGAGGATGCAGTCACCGGGCTCATAGCCGCCTCCGATCCCTCGAAACGTTCAAGCCCCTGCGTGACTATCGGCGAAGCGCAGCGCGGGGGCAACGTCGGGGGGCAGGGCGTCGACCGGCCACCAGGCCAGATCGGCCGATTCGGCACTGCGCACCGGGGTGGCGCCGGCCGGTGCGTGCAGCCGGAATCGGACGTCGAAGTGCCGGGTGGGCACGCCGAGAGAACAGGTGATCGGGTGCACGTCCAGGTGCAGCGGCTGCGGGTCGATCTCCAGTCCGGGGATGCCCGATTCCTCGGTGGCCTCGCGCAGCGCCGCCGCGGCCAACCCGGTGTCGTGATCCTCACAGTGTCCGCCGAGCTGCACCCAGCGCCCGACGCGGGGATGCAGGGTGAGCAGCGCCCGGCGCCCGTCGTGGGAGAGCAGCACCGCCGACGCGGTCAGGTGGCCGGGCGCGCACGACCGGGCGCAGGCGTCCGGGCGAGCGGCCAGAAACCCCAGGAACGCCTCCCGCAGCGCCCGTTGCCCGAGGTCGATGGGTTCCCAGGCCGACAGCACCCGCACCGCGTCCGCGTGCACCACCGCGTTCGGGGCGGCAGTCGCGGTATTCATGTCAGTCATCGTTCCTGACAGTCATCTCAGCACCAGTCCGGCGTCGGGATCGCGCGGCGGGCGCGGTTGCAGTGGTTGCTCCGGATGTCCGACCGCGACGGCTCCCAGCGGCCGCCAGTCCGCGGGGAGCCCGAGTTCGGCGCGGACCAGATCCGGGCAGAACAGCGTCGAGCCGATCCAGCAGGAACCCAGACCCTCGGTGGCCAGTGCCACCAGCAGGGCCTGCACGGCGGCGCCGGCCGCGACGGTGAACATGGCCTCCTCCGCCGTCCGCCTGCGCTCGTCGGGGTAGCGGTGCGCACCGTCGGACACCGCGCAGGGCACCAGCACCTCCGGCGCCTCCCGCAGCAGACCGCCCCTCGCCACCCGGCGCTCGATCTGCTCCCCGGTCAACCCGTCCGCAGCCAGATCGGCCCGCCACGCCTGCGCCATCGCGTCCAGCAGCCGCCGCCGGGCATCCGGTTCGGTGAGCCAGACGAAACGCACCGGCCTGCTGTGGTGCGGTGCGGGTGCGGTCAGCGCGACCCCCACCGCGCGGCGCACGGTGTCCGGATCCACCGGCTCGCCGCGATAGAAGCGCACCGACCGGCGCAGCAGCACCGCCTCGGACCGGCCGGTGGCGCGGCCCTGTTCGATCGCCAGATCGGTGCCCAGCCAGAACAGGTCGTCGGAGATCGGCCGGACCAGGTCCGCCGCGCCGCTCCCGTCGTCGGCCAGTGGCAGCCCGCGCAGCACCGCCACCGGCACCCCGGCCAGCTTGCCCTTCACCAGGTCGGCGGCTGCGGCGATCTCGTCGGCGACGGCGACCTCGGTCACCGTGAGCTCGTTGCCCTGGCCGTCGACGACCCCAGCGTAGCGGCACAGCACACCCAGGCCGGCCGATCCGACTGCGGCGTCGGTCTGCCCGACCCGCCAGGCCCGGCCCATGGTGTCAGTGATCACCACGGCGACGCCGACACCGAGGGTCGCGCCCAGCCCGGCCCGCAGCCGCGCCGCGCTGGCGTCCGGGTCGACGGGCAACAGGGCGAGCTCATCGGGTGCCACGTTGGACGCGTCCACACCGGACGCGGCCTGCACCACACCGCGGGCGTTCATGGTGATCAGGGTGCGGCCGCGCCGGGCGAGTACCCGGCGGGCCTCGGAGTCGACCAGGGCCCGCCGGACGGTTTCCCTGGCCTGCGGGCCGGGCGGCACCCCCACCAGCCGCCCCTCCACCTTGGACACCACCTTGCTGGTCACCACCACGACGTCACCGTCGGCCAGCCACGGCGCCGCGGTGACCAGCGCCGCGGTCAGATCGTCGCCCGGCCGGAACTCGGGCAACCCCCGCACCGGTATGATGCGCACCTCGCCGCGTGCGCCGTGGTCGGTTGTGTCGCTCACGCGGCCAGTCCCGCGAGGTCCAGTGCCGCCCTGGCCATCTCGGCGGTCGCGTCCACGTCGGACATCACCAGCGGGATCTGCCGGACCTGCACCCCGGGCACCGTCGCATGGTCTCCGGTGTGCACCAGCCAGCCGTCCAGGATGCCGTCGGCGGTGCGCGCCCCGTAGTACCTACCGACCGCGCCCGCCTCACTGTGCACCCCGATGGCGGCTAGGCAGGCCTCCGCCATCCCCCGCACCGCGTGCCCCCCGACGATCGGGGACAGCCCTATCACCGGGGCCGGAGCGCTGCGCAGTGCCTCGCGGATCCCGGGTACCGCCAGCATGCTGCCGATGGACACCACGGGATTGGACGGCGCCACCAGCACCGTGTCGGCACCGGCGATCGCCTCCAGCACCCCGGCGGCCGGCTTCGCGTCGTCGGCGCCCACCGGCACGAACGCGCTGGCGGGCAGCGCCGCATGATGCCGGATCCACCATTCCTGGAAGTGCATGGCGCGACGTCCCTGCTCGTCCTCGATCACCACATGGGTCTCGCACCGGTCGTCGGTGGCGGGTAGCAGCCGCACTCCGGGGCGCCAGCGGTCGCACAGCGCCGCGGTCACCGCGGAGAGCGGGTAGCCCGCCCGCAGCATCCGGGTCCGGATCAGATGAGTGGCCAGGTCGCGGTCACCCAGCCCGAACCAGGGTGCCTCGGCGCCGTAACCGGCCAACTCCTCGCTGATCGTCCAGGTCTCCGCGGCCCGGCCCCAGCCGCGTTCGGAATCGATCCCACCGCCGAGGGTGTACATGCAGGTGTCCAGATCCGGGCAGATCCGCAGACCGTGCAACCAGATGTCGTCTCCGGTGTTGACCACAGCGGTGATCACGGGGCCGGTGTCGGGGGCCGTCACCTCGCCGATGGCGGGCAGGCCGAGTGCTGCCTTGACCCCGAGCAGAAACCGGGCACCGCCGACGCCACCCACCAGCACGACGACCTTGACATCCGCGACCTTGACACCCGCGACCTTGACACCCGCGACCTTCACGCCCGCGCACGCTACGCGCCGCTGTGGACAACCCCGGAATGGCTCCGCCTGGTGCCGGCGAGCCAGAACGCCGCATCGCCACTCACGAGGTCAGCGCCAGAACATGAACTCGGTCAGTCCGTCGTACGCGGCCTGTTTCTCGCCGCCGAGCGCACCGAAGAGCGTGAAGCTGGTGTCGAACAGGACGTAGCTCACCTGCGGTACACCGATGATCAGGACGAAGAGCAGCAAGGGGGCGTAGGGGCGGACCTGGTGGGCGAACCGCCGTACCCCGAGGGGCAGGAACGGCTCCAGCACACCGAACCCGTCGAGGCCGGGCACCGGCAGGATGTTGAGCGCGAAGGCGAGTACCTGCACCAGAGCCAGATAAGACAGCCCGGCCGCGAGCCCGTACGGCAACGTCCCGGTGCCGACCACCGCGATCAGCACGGCGCCCAGCACCAGATTTGTCAGCGGGCCCGCGAGCGACACCGCCGAGGAGACCGCGGGGGAACGGAGCGCGCCGTGGTTGATCCACACGGCGCCGCCGGGCAGCGGGATACCGCCCACGGCCAGCAGCAGCAGCGGCAGCAACAGTGACATGACCGGGTCGGTGTAGCGCCGGATGTCCAGAGTGAGGTAGCCCTTGGCGCGCACCGAATGATCGCCGCCTCGGTAGGCGACCAGCGCGTGCCCGAACTCGTGCAGGCACAGCGAGGCCGCCCAGCCGCCGAGCACCAGCACGACGACGCCCGCGGTGCGCGCCACGCTGTCGCCCGAAGCAGCGAATCCCCCTCCCACCACAGTGGCCGCGACGAGCAGCACAAACAGCGGACTGGGAGCGACGTCGGTGGTTCGCACCGGATCAGTGTCGCCCACACCGGTGCGAGTCGTGAGTGGCCGGGTGGTGCGCGTCAACTGCGACACGCCGACGAGGGGTCTCGAATGGGTCCCCGGGGTTGCATTCGCGAGGTGACACAGGTGTAATCACACCGATGTTATTACCCGGGTCGCACAGGCCTGGTGAGTCCGCCAACTGGGGAGGAACCAGATGGCGAGGAGGCGGACAACGTATGGATGAGACAGACAGGGACTGGGCCGGGGATCAGGGGGAGACTGAACCGTGCCACTGGGTCCCAACGCCCGACGACCCGGTTCTCGTCGCACTGTTCGACGAGCCGGAAGAACAGGAGTGGCAGGAGCGGGCGCTGTGCGCCCAAACCGATCCCGAGGCGTTCTTCCCGGAGAAGGGTGGCTCGACCAGGGAAGCCAAGCGGATCTGCTTGGGGTGTGACGTCCGGGCCGAGTGCCTGGAGTACGCCCTGGCCCACGATGAGAGATTCGGCATCTGGGGCGGGCTCTCCGAGCGGGAGCGCCGCAAGCTCAAGCACAAGGCCGTCTGACGGCAGATCGACCACCTAGGTTCAGTCGACCCCCTAGGTCCCTGTTGACTACCTAGGTTCTGGACCTTGGGTGTGCTGATCTGGCAGCCTCCGGAGGCACGCCCGGCTTTGCACGACGGCGTGAAGGCCTTACGGTGTGCGTCCCCACTAACGGACCACAGGTCCACCAACGGGCACAGGGTCCACCAACGGGCAGAGACAGGAGGGGTCGGTGTCGCGCTCACGCTCGACGGCGGCCACGGCCGGGTCGGAGGACCGTTCACGGCCGTCGCCGATACGCAGGCAGGCCGGCACTGTGGCGACGCAAGGGGCACCGCAGGGTCAGAACGGCCGGGCCGCGACGACGGTTGCCGGATTCGGCGTCCGGCTGTCCGGCATCCCCCGGTCTCCGGCGGTGATTCTGGTCGTCGCGACGGCGGTGCTCTCCCTGCTGGTGAACCGCACCAGGCTGGGACTGGACCTGTCCGGCGGGCGCCTGCTGCCACCGGACGGACTGGCCGACACCTGGGCGTCCTACCTGGCGGGCTGGCATCCGGTCGGGGGTGGCAGTGCTGCTCCGCCGCCTGCCGCGCTGGCGGTGCTCGGCCTGCTCGGTGCGCCGGTGGGCTCGCCCGCCGTCGCGGTGTCTCTGCTGCTGCTGGCCGCCATGCCGCTGGCGGCGCTGAGCGCGTACCTGGCCACCCGGGGACTGCCGGTCACCCGGGCCCGCCGCGCGTTGGCCGCTGCCGGGTACGCGGTGCTCCCGCCGGCCATCGCCGGAGTGGCACAGGGCCGGCTGGACGTGGTGCTGGCTTATGTACTGCTACCGCTGGTGCTGGCCGGGACCACCGTGGTACTGCGCGGTGCGGCGGCGGGACGGACCGCGGGCTGGCTGTCCGTCGCGGCCGCCACCGCCCTTGGCCTTGCGGTGATCAGCGCATTCGCCCCGCTGCTGCACCTGCTGGTGCTGGTGGTGGTGCTGGTCGGGTTCGTCGTGATCCCGGCTCCGAAGGGCACGACGCTGCGTCGCGCGATCGGACTGTTCGCGGTGGTGCTGCTGCCGCTGGGGATGCTCATCCCGTGGCCCGCGGTGGTGGTTCAGCGTCCTTCGGTACTGCTGCACGGCGTGGGTGCGGTGGTACCCGAGCAGTCGCCCGGCTGGCTGCGGCTGCTCGCCCTCGATCCCGGTGGCGCGGGCGCCGCGCCATGGGTGGGCTTGATCGTGCTGCTGGCCGCGGCGATCGCGGTGATCACCCGCCCGGCCCGGACCATGCTGCCGGGGCTGGGCCTGGTGCTGCTCGGTGCCGTGGCGGCCGTGGTGCTGGTCCTGCTCCCGGTGCAGCCGCTGGCCGGTGGTGACCCTCGGCCGGGCTTCACCGGCGGCGCGCTGCTGTTCGCCGGATGTGGGTTGCTGTGGGTCGCTCTGCTGGCGGGCCGCGGTTCCGACGCGCCACCGCGGGATCTCGGCGCCCTGGGCAACGTGCTACCGGTGGTCCCGTGGCTCGGGGTGGGTGTGCTGGCTGTGACGGCGACGCTGGTCGGTGCGGCCGGGCCGCTGACGGCGCGTGCCCCGGCCGGGCAGCCGGTACTGGCCGTCGCGCTCACCGGCGAACTGGCCCGGGAACAGACATCGGTGCTCGTCGTCGGTCGTGAGGGTGAGCCGGTGCGGCTGACCAGGGCACGGACCGCACGCTTCGGTGACGACGACATCGCTCCGCTGCGTGCCACCACCGCCCGGCTGGACCGGGTGGCCGCCGCGCTGCGGGACGGCAAGGCAGGCGAGACCCCGGCGGCGATCGCCAACGTGGCCGCCACTGGCGTGCAGTTCATCGTGCTGCCCACCGCCGAGCAGGGCGCTGCGGCGCTGGCGGCGGCCGGTCCGCTGGCCCGCTCCGCTCCTCCCACCGCCGACGGCAGGCCGGTGCTGCGGGTGACCAGGCCGATTCCGGGTGCGGAGTTGCTGGGTCCCGCATTGGCCGAGCAGGCCCGCTCAGGTGCCGCCCCACCCATCGAGAAGGGTGTCACCGGGGTTCTGGTCGACGGCAGGCCGCCGTTGCTGGGCGTGCGGGTCGCGCCCGGTGCTGAGGGCCGCCTGCTGGTGATCGCGGCCAACGACGAGCCCGGCTGGCGGGTCAGCGTGGACGGCAAACCGGTGCCGGTGGTGCGCGGCTGGGCGCATCAGGTGTCGGTGCCGGTACCGGCTGGTTCGGCCGAAGTGCGGGTGGACCGCCCGGAGATCGCCCGGACCGCCCTGCTGCTCGGTGAGGTGGCCGTGGTGCTGCTCGTCGTGGGAACCGCCCTACCCGCCTGGCGCCGTCGCGAGGAGTAACCCCACCCGCGTGTCAGGCCCTGGTGCCCGGTGTGTCAGGCGCCCATGCACGGTGTGTCAGGCGCCCATGCTCGGTGGGGTCAGCTCCTGGGGTCGGTGGGGCCGTCGATGGTGTCCGGGTCCACCCCCAGATAGCTGGCGATCTGCTCGACGAGCACTTCGTGCACCAGGTCGGCGAGGTCGCCGCTGTCCTGAGCCCGGGTTTCCAGCGGACGGCGGTAGAGCACGATCCGCGCCCTGGTGGGCAGTCCGGCACGGTCCACTCCGACCGGCACCAGACGCGACAGCGGGATCTTGCCGTCCTCCACCACCTCGTTGCCCCAGGTCACCGTGGCGGGATCACAATCAGTGATCTCCGGCACCTCGTCGACCGCCACATCGAGCTGTTCGAGTTCCTCGTGCCAGCGCTCATCGATCGGCTCCAGCGCCTCGAGGACGATCGCGTCGAACCGCTCCGAGCGGCTGCGCGACGCGGGAAGCGTGGCCGGGAACAGCTGCCCACGCACCCCGCGGCCACGCCGGTCCCGGCGTCTGCGAGGGCGGGTGCGGGCCGATCGGGTGGCTGTCATGACCGCCGAGGTGCTCCTTCCCGCGGATTCCCGCGGACGCGGTGTCGGTGAGCGTCGAGACTACGCCCGCGGGCACTCCACTCGTGCCGGTCCTGCGCGCCTGCTACCGGCCCGCCCGGCCACGCGCTAAGGTCCCCGCCGTGCGCAGCGTGCGGCGATGCTCGAGGACTGGGTGCATCAACCCGGCGGTCGCGACGCTCACGTTCGTCTATGCGGACTCCACGGCTGTGGTAGGGCCGCTGGCTACTTACAGCGAGCCGCATTCCTACGACCTGTGTGAGCAGCACGCGCTGCGGCTGACCGCACCGCGCGGTTGGGACGTGGTTCGTCACGAGGGCGAGTTCGCCGAACCGGAGCCCTCCGTGGACGACCTCACCGCGTTGGCCGAGGCGGTACGGGAGGCGGGCCGGGCTGACCGCCCCATCGACGCGGTTCTCGCTGGTCCGGTGACTGACAGTGGCCGCAGAGGTCACCTGCGGGTGCTGCCCAACCCGATCGACGGCTAAGGCCCCGGCCCGCGTTGGCAACCGGTTCAGCGCGGATCCCGCGATCGACCTGGCGCGGATAGGCTCGGCTGGCGCCGTCCGCTGGATTCGACCCAGTTGGATTCGACCCAGTGGATTCAGGGGCCAGAGCCGGCGAAGGGAGAGCAGTGCCAGACCTGTCCGCGATCGTGAAGGCCTACGACATCCGGGGTGTCGTCGGCGAGCAACTCGACCCAGGCGTGGTGCGTGACATCGGAGCCGCCTTCGCCGAGCTCGTCAGCCCGGACGGCGCGGCGGCGGTCGCCGTCGGATACGACATGCGGGACTCCTCACCGGGCCTGGCGGACGCCTTCGCCGAGGGCGTGACCGGCCGGGGCCTCGATGTCATCTCGATCGGCCTGGCCAGCACCGACATGCTCTACTTCGCGTCCGGGCGGCTGGGGCTGCCCGGCGCGATGTTCACGGCGAGCCACAACCCCGCCCGATACAACGGCATCAAACTCTGCCGCTCGGGCGCCGCGCCGGTGGGCCAGGACAGCGGGCTGGAGACGATCAGGGCGGCCGTGGAGCGGGGCATCGAGCCGGGGACCGGTGGGGGCGACGTCGCCGAGCGGGACATGCGTGCCGACTACGCCGAGTATCTGCGTTCGCTGGTGGATCTGTCCGGGATCCGGCGGTTGCGGGTGGTGGTGGACGCGGGCAACGGGATGGGTGGCTACACCGTTCCTGCGGTGTTCGAGGGCTTGCCGCTGGATCTCACGCCGCTGTACTTCGAGCTGGACGGCACCTTCCCGAACCACGAGGCCAACCCCCTCGACCCGGCCAATCTGGTCGATTTGCAGGCCGCGGTGCGCGAGCACGGTGCCGATCTGGGTCTGGCCTTCGACGGTGACGCCGACCGATGCTTCGTGGTCGACGAGCGCGGCGAGCCGGTGCGCCCCAGTGCCATCACCGCGCTGGTCGCGTGCCGGGAGCTGGCGAAGGAGCCCGGCGCTGCGGTGATCTACAACCTGATCACCTCGCAGGCCGTGCCGGAGATCGTTGCCGAGCTCGGCGGGCGTCCGATCCGCAGCCGGGTCGGGCATTCGTTCATCAAACAGACGATGGCCGAGACCGGCGCGATCTTCGGCGGCGAGCATTCCGCGCACTACTACTTCCGTGACTTCTGGCGGGCGGATTCCGGCATGCTCGCCGCGTTGCACGTGCTCGCCGCCCTGGGACAGCAGGAGCACCCGTTGTCGGAGTTGATGGCCAGGTTCAGCCGGTATGCGGCCTCTGGGGAGATCAACTCCACGGTGGCGGACCAGCGGGGCAGGATGGACGCCGTGCGGGACCACTTCGCGCGGCGCACCGGGGCCGAGTTCGACGAGCTGGACGGGCTCACGGTCCGCTTGCCGGACGGGTCATGGTTCAACCTGCGGCCTTCGAACACCGAGCCGCTGCTGCGTCTCAACATCGAGGCTCGCGACACTCCGGCGGTCGAAGCGTTGCGCGACGAGGTGCTGGCTCTGGTTCGCGAGGTTGGTAGCTCTTCAAGGACTGCCACGGGCGTGTGAGGTGCTCTTCAAGAGTCACTAACCAGGGGGTGGAGGAGGACGACGATGGCTGTGCAGTTGGATCCGCAGCTGATGGAGATCCTGGCGTGCCCCTGCCCGGCGCACGCCGAGTTACGGATCGGCACTGCGGCGGATCCGCGGGCCGACGCGTTGACCTGTGCGTCGTGTGGGCGCAGTTTCCCGGTCACCGACGGCATCCCGGTCCTGCTGCTCGACGAGGCGTTACCCGGAGCCGGACTCACTGCGGGCACGCCGGGTGACGGTTCGGACAGCGGGAGCGGTGGACCGGGGTGACGGTGATGGCAGGTGACGTTCCTCGCCGGGTTTTCGACGACGCGCTGCTCGACGACCCGGGGCGGCTGGAGGCCACCGACGCCGGTGGCCTGTTACGGGCCGCGGCCACCGCGGGTGCCCAGGTGCGCTCCACCGCGGCCGCAGCCCAGGAACAGGGCCTGGGACGGCTGGCCGGGCAGCGTCCCCGGGCGCTGGTCTTCCTGACCCGGCCGGGAGCCGCCCCCGCGGCGGCTCCTCTGCTGGTCGCGCTGCTCGGGCCGTCCTGCCCGGTGCCCGTGGTCCTGGCGCAGTCGGTGCCGATGTGGGTGGGAGCACTGGACATCGTGCTGGCCAACACCGCTGACCCCGGCGACCCCGAACTCGCCGAGGGCATCGATCGCGCGGTCCGCCGAGGCGCGCAGGTGGTGCTCACCGCACCGGCCGAAGGCCCGGTGGCCGCCGCTGCGGCGGGCCGATCGGTGATGCTCGTGCCCCGCATCGAGGTGCCGCCCGGGCTGGCGCTGCCCCGCACGCTGACCGCGGGCTTGTTGTTGCTGGACACCCTGGATCTGCTCGCCACCGACCCCGAGGCGCTGGCCGGTGAGCTCGACCGGGAGGCTGAGCGTGACCACTTCGCCCACGAGTCCTTCGTCAACCCCGCCAAGTCGCTGACGCTGCGGCTGGCCGGGCGCACTCCGCTGCTGTGGGGTACCGACCCGGTCACGACCGCCGTGGCCGGGCATGCCGCGGGTGCGCTCGCCGCGCACGCCGGGGTGGTGGCGCATGCCGCGGGATTCCACGAGGCAACGGCGCTACCCGCGTTGTGGCAGGAGGCCGGCGCCGGCGGCCGGGGTGACGTTTTTCACGATCCGTTCGAGGACCCTGCGCCGAGTGGTGACATGCCGCCGGTACGAACGGTGATGCTCGGGGTGCAGTCCGACAGTGATGTCGAACTCTCGGCGGCCAAGGCGGCCCTGCCCGACGCCGACGTGGTGACCGCCGACGAGGAGCTGATGGTGCGCGCAGGTGAAGTTGGCTCCGTGGCCTGCTCTGCCGCAGTGCTGGCCTTGCGGTTCGATCTCGCCGCGTTGTACCTGGGACTGGGCCGGGGAGTGCTCGGCGGACCGGGTTGGGTCGGGTCCACCGGGCCGGCCGGGCTGGCCGGCGAATGAGCGGTCAGCCGCGAGCCGAGGGAGGGGTTGTGGAGTTGTTGCGCAACGTAGTCCGGCCCTACGCCTGGGGTTCCCGGACCGCGATCGCGGAGCTACTGGGTGCCCCGGTGCCCGCCCCGCACCCGCAGGCGGAGCTGTGGCTCGGCGCCCATCCCGCCGACCCCTCGGTTCTGCTGCACGCCGACGGGGCCCAGACCTCGCTGCTGGAGGCGCTGCACTCCGACCCGGACCGCCATCTCGGCCTGCGCTGCGCCCAGCACTGGGGCAAGCGACTGCCCTTCCTGCTCAAGGTGCTCGCCGCGGAGGAGCCGCTGAGCCTGCAGGCCCACCCGTCCGCGGAGCAGGCCGCGGAGGGGTTCGCTAGGGAGGAGGCCCGCGGGATCCCCCGGGATGCCCCGGAACGCAACTACCCCGACCCCGGTCACAAGCCGGAGCTGATCTGCGCGCTCACCGAGCTGCACGCGCTGGTCGGTTTCCGTAACCCGTTGCGCACTGTCGAACTGCTCGCCGCCC
Organism: Pseudonocardiaceae bacterium; assembly: GCA_036494005.1. Lineage (GTDB taxonomy): Bacteria > Actinomycetota > Actinomycetes > Mycobacteriales > Pseudonocardiaceae. The sequence goes on from DASXOV010000247.1 coordinate 15,072, forward strand.
TGGACGCGGCACCGCTGGAGCCCTACCGCGAGCTGCTCGCCGCCGCGCCGGACGCGAACGGGCTGCGCACCCTGTTCACCACCTGGATCACGTTGCCCCAGCCCGCGGTGCAGGCCCTGCTCCCGCCCACCCTGGAGGCGTGTATCGCTCTGCTGCGCCGCAACGGGTGTGGCACTGCACAGTTCACCTGCGGTGACGACTTCCGGGTGGTGGCCCAGGAGGTGCTCGCGCTGGCGGAGGCGCATCCGGGGGACGTGGGTGTGCTGGCCGCGCTGCTGCTCAACCACATCGTGCTGGGGCCGGGAGAGGCACTCTATCTGCCTGCGGGCAACCTGCACACCTATCTGCGGGGCACCGGCGTGGAGATCATGGCCAACTCCGACAACGTGCTCCGCGGCGGGCTGACCGCCAAGCACGTGGACGTCCCCGAGCTGCTGCGGGTGCTGGACTTCTCGCACGGCGGGTTGACGGTGCAGCGCGGCGAGCCGGTCGGTCCGCACGAGATCGCCTACCGGACGCCGGCCGAGGAGTTCCAGCTGACCCGCCTGGAATGGACGCGGGGCGAGACGACCCCGGTGTTGCTGCACAGCCGATGGCCGCAGATCCTGCTGTGCACCCAGGGTTCGGCGGAACTCCGGCCCCGCACGGGGCCCAGCGTCACCGTGCACCGAGGGACGTCGGTGTGGCTGGCCGCCGCGGATCCCGATGTACTGATCTGTCCCAGGTCCCTGCCGCTGCAGCTGTTCCGGGCGATGCCCGGACTCGCGTCTGAGGACCGAGGTGATATGCCCGACTTGTAGGCTCCCGTCCGGGTGAGATCGCCGGTGCTGTCTGTGCGAAGGAGATCGGCATGTCGGCAAGCGGCGGAGCCAAGGCGATCATCGCGGCATTGCTGGCCAACGCGGGCATCGCGGCGGCGAAGTTCATCGGTTTTCTGGTCACCGGGTCCTCGTCGATGCTCGCCGAGGCGGTGCACTCGGTCGCTGACACCTCCAACCAGGGCCTGTTGCTGCTGGGCCAGAAGCGATCCCGCCGGGAGGCCACCGAGAAACATCCGTTCGGGTACGGCCGCGACCGCTACTTCTACTCCTTCGTGGTGGCGCTGTTGCTGTTCAGCTTGGGGTCGGTGTTCGCGATCTACGAGGGCTTCCACAAGGTGGAGAACCATGAGCAGCTCAGCTCGCCGCTCGTCGCGATCCTGATCCTGGCAGTGGCGATCGCGCTGGAGGGTTTCAGCTTTCGCACCGCGATCGGGGAGTCACGGCCGTTGAAGGGCAGTCGCACCTGGTGGCAGTTCATCCGGCAGGCCAAGACCCCGGAGCTGCCTGTGGTACTGCTGGAGGACGCAGGCGCGCTGCTCGGGCTGGTGCTCGCGCTGGGCGGGGTGGGGCTGACGGTGTTCACCGGGGACCCGGTCTGGGATGCCATCGGCACCATCTGCATCGGTGTGCTGCTCGGTGTCATCGCGGTGATCCTGATCCGGGAGACCAAGAGCCTGCTCATCGGCGAGGGAGCGAACCCGGCGGAGTTGCGGACCATCTGCGACGCCCTGGTCGGCGGCGCTGTGCAGCGGGTGATCCACCTCAAGACGCAGTATCTCGCGCCCGACGAGCTGCTGATCGCCGCCAAGATCGCGGTGCCCGCGACGCTGTCCACCGCTGAGGTCGCCACCGCCATCGACCAGGCGGAGGCCCGGGTCCGCACCGCCCTCCCCGTCGCGGAGCTGATCTATCTGGAGCCCGATCTGGACCGCACTCCGGCGGCCGAGAACGCCGAGACATGAGCCGCGGCCGACCGGTGCCCCCTGCGCAACCGCGTGATGAGCGCATCGGTACGGTGAAGCTGGTCCGGCATCGTCCGGGATCCACGTCGTCGAGTTGGGGGCGCGCGGAACGTGGCTGTGTATCGGCTGCGCTGGGGCGCGGCCCGGCAGGGGGAGTGAGTGCGTGTTTGAGTCGCTGCTGATCGCCAACCGCGGCGAGATCGCCCGGCGGGTGATCCGCACTGCCCGTGCGCTGGGGGTGCGCACCGTTGCCGTGTACTCCACGGCTGACGCCGACCTGCCGTTCGTCGCGGAGGCCGACGAGTCGGTCGCACTGGAAGGGCCACCCGCCAACGCCTATCGTGACGGCTCCCAGCTGCTCGCCGCGGCCCGGCGCACCGGTGCCAGCGCAGTGCATCCCGGCTACGGCTTCCTCTCCGAGAACGCCGGATTCGCCCGAGGGGTGGCGGACGCCGGTCTGGTCTGGGTGGGCCCGAGCGCGGAGGCGATCTCCGCGATGGGTGACAAGGTGGCCGCGCGGGAGACCATGGCGGACGCGGGAGTGCCGGTCGCTCCGGGTTCGCATGGCGCGATCAGCGATGTGGAGACCGCGGTGGCCGAGGCGGCGCGGGTCGGTTTCCCGGTGATGCTCAAGGCCGCCGCCGGCGGTGGCGGGATGGGCATGACGGTCGCCGCCGATGCCGAATCCGTGCGCACTGAACACGCCAGGGTCAGCGCGTTGGCCGAACGTCTCTTCGGCGATCCGCGGTTGTTCGTCGAGCGGTACTTCCCCCGGGTGCGCCACGTCGAGGTGCAGGTGCTGGGGCTGGCCGGCGGCCGGGTGATCGCGCTGGGCGAGCGGGACTGCTCGGTGCAGCGGCGCAACCAGAAGGTCGCCGAGGAAAGCCCGTCGCCCGCTGTCGACGCGGAACTGCGCAGCCGGATGGAGAAGGCGGCGGTGCTCGCCGCCTCCACGGTGGACTACCGCAATGCGGGCACGGTGGAGTTCCTGCTCGACGAGGACACCGGCGAGTTCTTCTTCCTGGAGATGAACACCCGGTTGCAGGTCGAGCACCCCGTCACTGAGCTGCGGTACGGGGTCGACCTGGTGGAGGCGCAGCTGCGGATCGCCGAGGGCGCCGCACCCGGCTTCGACGCCGACGCCCCCGCTCCCGCCGGCCACGCGATCGAGCTGCGGATCAACGCCGAGGACCCGAAGCGGTTCCTGCCCGGTCCCGGTCCCATTGTGGAGTGGGTGGAGCCCGCCGGAGAAGGGATACGGGTGGACTCCGGCTATGCCGCGGGTACCACGGTGACCCCGCACTACGACTCGCTGCTGGCCAAACTGGTGGTCCACGGGGCCGACCGGACCCAAGCGCTGGAACGCGCCAGAACAGCCGTGGCGGAATTCACCGTGGCCGGGCCGAAGTGCAACCTGCCCTTCCACGCCGAGTTGCTCGCACATCCAGGGTTCACCTCCGGGCGTTACGACACCGCCCTGGTTGCCCAGATGCGCCGCTGACCCCCGCGTGTCGCGCACCCGTGCACGATGTGTACGGCTCTCGTGCACGGTCCGGGCAGTGATGACTCAACGGCAGCGATGACTCAACGGCAGCGATGACTCAACGGCATATCGGATAGCTGGATAATGAGATCGACATGGCGGGGTCGGATCGGCGTTCGGGGGCGCCACCACCGATACCGGACCCACCCACCCCCCGGTCCACATGCAACCCGGACGGGCAGGTCCGGTGGCCCTGTTCGTGAGGGTCGAGGGTCCCTGGCCCGGGTGGGGGTCGCCCAGTCAGTGTTTGGTGTCACAAGGACTGGTGGCTCTGGGGGCTCGCCGGGGGCGGGCGCGACCGGTCGCAGGGGGGCGGAATGCTACCGAATGCCGCTTGTCCGGTCGCCGTGGATGCGCGACTGGATTCCAGGCTCGTGGATTCCGGGCTCAGCCGCTGGTTGTGGCTGGTGAAATGGGTACTGGCCATCCCGCATTACGCGGTGCTGGTCCTCCTGTGGCCGGCAGTGTGGCTCCTGACCCTCGTCGCGATGGTGCCGATCCTGTTCATCGGCCGCTATCCGAGGACGATCTTCGATGTCAACCTCGGCGTGCTGCGCTGGAGCTGGCGGGTCGGCTACTACACCTACTCGGCGCTGGGCGCCGGCCGCTACCCGCCGTTCACCCTGGCCGAGGTACCCGACTACCCTGCCCAGCTGCACATCCCCTATCCCCAGTACCTGTCGAGGGGCCTGGTCCTGGTCACGTGGTGGCTCCTGGCCATCCCGCACTACCTGGTCCTGGGAGTGCTGCTGGGCGGGGCCATCGCTCTCGCCCGCCACGGCGACATCGTGATCGACTCCGGCGCCGGGCTGCTGGTGCTGGTCGCCGCGATCGCCCTGCTGGTCGCGGCCCGCTTCTCTCCGGGCGGCCGCGACTTCGTCCTCGGTATCAACCGCTGGGCTCTGCGCGCCGCCGCCTACGCCCTGTTGATGACCGACACCTACCCGCCCTTCCAGCTCGGCACCGGTCCGGCACCCATCGGTCCGGCACCCATCGGTCCGGCACGCGACAACGCTGTCAGCGGTCGGGATCATTCGCACCACGCTGCGCTGAGTGGAGCGGGTGCGAAAGCGCACTCTCCGGCCGCCGCGGTGATGGAGGGGGTACCGGCACTCCAGGCGCCCGAGGTGTCACCGGCTGCGACCGAACAGCTCCGCGACCCGCTGCCGTTCTGGGCGATGGTCGCGCTCGGGCTGGGCGCAACGGCGATGCTCAGCGCAGTGGTGTGGGCCACGAGCCACCTGCATCCCGACAACGCGCTACGGACCGCCGCGCTCTTCGTCCACCTGGCTGCCCTGGTCGTCGGTTTCGGTGCGGTGCTCGTTGTCGACTGGGTGGCGCTGCTGTGGTTGCTCGGACGCCGCTCGCTGGGGAACCTGACCACCCTCGCCTCGGCCGCCCACGTGCCGATCTGGCTGGGTCTGGTGGCGCTGGTGCTCAGCGGTGCGCTCTGCCGTCCCGACCTGTCCCTCCCGCTGACCTGGGTCAAACTGGGCCTCGTGCTGCTGGTGACCCTCAACGGCCTGCACGTGTACGCCATCGGCGAGCGGCTGACCAGGCTGGGCGATCGCCCCGTTCCCCGTCACATGCTGCGCTGGGCCGGGACTGCCGCCGTCGTGTCCCAGGTCGGTTGGTGGGGCGCCATGCTCATCGGCTTCATCAACGCCCAATAGCATCCGTCATGCAGCAGCACCCGTCATCGCGGCATCAGGGCCGGGTACCGTGCCCGCCGTGGGTCGCCTGGTCGTCATCGAGGGGCTGGACGGAGCGGGTAAACGCACCCTCGCCGACGGGCTGGCCGCGGCGCTGGCCGCTCGGGGTGCGCACGTCGCCCGGATGGCCTTTCCTCGCTACGGCACGGATGTGCACGCCGATCTGGTGCGCGACGCGCTGTACGGCCGTCTCGGTGATCTGGCCGATTCTGTGCACGGGATGGCTGTGCTCTTCGCGCTGGATCGCCGGGGCGCCGCGGGGGAACTGCGTGCGTTGCTGCGGCGTCACGATGTGGTGCTGCTGGATCGCTACGTCGCCTCCAACGCCGCTTACGGCGCGGCCCGGCTGCACGAGGACGCCGGTGGTCCGTTCGCCGGCTGGGTCCGGACACTGGAGATGGACCGCTTCGGTGTCCCGGTGCCCGACGCGCAGTTGTTGTTGCGGGTACCGGTCACCGTGGCCGCCGCCCGCACGCAGGGCCGGTCGGTGGCCGAAACGGCCCGCGCGCGGGATGTGTTCGAGACCGACCACGGCCTGCAGGATCGGTGCGCGGCCGTCTACGACGGGCTCGCCGCCGCCGGCTGGCTCGCCCCCTGGTTCGTCGTGGACGGCTCCGGCGCGACGTCGTCGTCCACCGATCTGGCGGCTCGGCTGTTGGAGGGGTGAGCCCGCGAAACATTCGTCCCCGCCGATGCGATTGCCAGGTGTGTTCTCTGCCGAAACCCCAGGTGAGTTGCCGGCGCAGCACCGCAGGAAGGTTCTGGCCCAGCGACCAGACCGTCGCCTGCCCGCGTCGCTGATGCCTGAGGCGCAGGCCAAGTGGGTCGGTGCCCGGACGACACTGGGTGCCTTCACCCGCCAGGTGCTGATGCGGCCGACGCGGATCGGCGCACTCGCGGTGCTCGGCGGGATGACCGCCACGGTGCTGGTGGGCGCCGAGGGCTGGTGGATCGTGCTCGGGATAACCCTGTTCCAGGCGTCGGCGTCCACGTTGACCGTGATGTGGCTGGATGTGCCACCACCCGCGCGGGAAGCGGAACCACCTGGGACACCTGAGCCGCCGGGGACACCTGCATGGTCGTCCACGGGGGTGGTACCTCAGCAACGACGGCCGGGGCCGGGCGAATGACATCCCGGATGGTACGGAGACGCCCGGAAGCGGGCCGCGCTGCCTCGAATGCCACGATGGTGCGTATGAGGGCTCGCGTACTGGTGGTGGACGATGACCCTGCGCTGGCCGAGATGCTGACCATCGTGCTGCGCGGGGAGGGATTCGACACAGCGGTGGTGGCCGATGGCAGCAAGGCGATGCCCGCGCTGCGCGAGGTGAAACCGGATCTGGTGCTGCTGGACCTCATGTTGCCGGGGATGAACGGCATCGACGTGTGCAAGGCGATCCGCGCCGAGTCCGGGGTTCCGATCGTGATGCTCACAGCCAAGAGTGACACCGTCGACGTGGTCCTGGGCCTGGAGTCGGGCGCTGACGACTACGTGGTCAAGCCGTTCAAGCCCAAGGAACTGGTGGCCAGGCTGCGGACCCGGTTGCGCCGTACCGAGGCGGAACCCGCCGAACTGCTGACCGTCGGTGACGTGACCATCGACGTGCCCGGACATCAAGTCACCCGGGACGGGGGCCCCATCTCGCTGACCCCACTGGAGTTCGACCTGCTCGTCGCGCTGGCCCGCAAACCCCGTCAGGTGTTCACTCGCGAGGTGCTGCTCGAGCAGGTCTGGGGGTACCGGCACGCCGCGGACACCCGGTTGGTCAATGTGCACGTGCAACGCCTGCGCTCGAAGGTGGAGACCGACCCCGAGCACCCCGAGGTGGTCCTCACCGTGCGGGGCGTGGGCTACAAGGCCGGTCCCCCGTGAGCGTCCATGACCGGTGACACCACGGTGAGAGACGTCGTGGCGCCCGCGCTCGACCTGGCGCGTGAGCTCGCCGCCGAGGTCCGCGCGCTGTGGCGCCGCTCGTTGCAGGTCCGGGTCGTAGTGAGCACCGTCGCGCTGTCGAGCACCGTCGTTGTCGTGCTCGGCATGGTGCTGCAGACCCAGATCGCCGATCGGCTGATCGAGAACAAGACGCAGGCCGCGCTGCTGCAGGCCGAGAACAGCAGGGCGGTGGTGGAGTCCGAGCTGGGCGCGGTCGATCCTGCCTCGGTCTCCCTGGCGGGCAGGCTCGCCACAGCTGTGGAGCGGCTCACCAATCCCGACCCGGCCGGGGAGAACGCCGCGATGGCCAGTGCCGGGACGTTCGAACCGGTGCTGGTCAACGGAGGCGGTCCGGCGGGGCCGAGCGACCCCTCAAGGGTGAACGGCCCGTCAGGCCCGTCAGGGGTGAACGGCCCCGCTGGGGTGATCCTGGGCGCGGACGGTCCCTTCGGCGTGAACGGATCCGCGCAGAAGGTCGGGCCACTGGAGGACGTCCCGGCCGTGTTGCGCTACGCCGTGGAACGTGGCGCGGTCGCTGACAAGATCACCACGGTGCAGCGGGACTCCACCGCCGTCACCATGCTGGTCATCGGCATGCCGGTCGGCGGTGCGGGCCGCACCCTGCAGCTCTACCTGCTCTTCCCGCTCACCGGCGAGCAGCGCACGCTGAACCTGGTGCAGTCCACGCTGGTGGTCGGGGGCCTGGTACTGCTGGTGCTCATCGCGGGGATCGCCAGCCTGGTCACCCGGCAGGTGGTGGTCCCGGTCCGGCAGGCCGCCGAGGTGGCCGAGCGGTTCGCCGACGGCCATCTCGAGGAGCGCATCCCGGTCGTGGGTGAGGATGACACGGCACGGCTGGGTACCTCGTTCAACGAGATGGCCGCCAGCATTCAGCGGCAGATCCGGCAGCTGGAGGAGCTCGGTGCGCTGCAACGCGGGTTCACCTCCGATGTCTCGCACGAGCTGCGTACCCCGCTGACCACGGTGCGGATGGCCGCGGACGTCCTGTACGAGGCGCGTGACCAGCTCGATCCCGCGCTGCGTCGCTCCACCGAGTTGCTGGTGCACGAACTGGACCGATTCGAGGTGCTGCTCGCCGACCTGTTGGAGATCTCCCGGCACGACGCGGGAGTCGCCGATCTGCTCGGTGAGACCGCCGACCTGCGCACCACCGTGCAGCACGCGGTCGCCGCGGTGCAGCCCGTCGCGCAGCGGGCGGGTACCGAGCTGGAGCTGGACCTGCCCGCCGAGGAGGTGCTCGTCGAGATCGATCCACGGCGGGTGGAACGGATCCTGCGCAACCTGGTCAGCAACGCGCTGGACCACGGGGAGGGCCGCCCGGTGCGGGTGACGGTCGCCGCGGACGACGACGCGGTGGCGGTGGCCGTCCGTGATCACGGCGTCGGGCTGCTCCCGGGACAGGAGGACCTGGTCTTCACCCGGTTCTGGCGCGGCGACCCGTCCCGCAACCGGCGTACCGGCGGTACCGGGCTGGGGTTGTCGATCAGCCTGGAGGACGCCCGGCTGCACGGCGGCTGGCTGCAGGCCTGGGGTGAACCAGGGCAGGGCAGCACCTTCCGGCTGACCCTGCCCCGCAGTCAGGGCACCGAGCTGCGATCCAGCCCGCTTCCGCTGGAGCCCGACGGTGCCGTGCTCGGGCTTCAGCCGCGTCCGGTTCCGGCAGACCCGGGGGCCGACTGATGCTCCGCTGCGGCCGGCGGTGGGTGCGGATCAGCCTGCTCGCGGTACTCACCGCGGGCGCGACGCTGTCCGGGTGTGCCACCGTTCCGGCGAGTTCTGACCTGCAGGTGGTGCGTTCGGTGCCGGTGGGCCCGATAGTGCAGGTGCCGACCGGTCCGGCCCGAGGTGTGGACCCGTTCCGGCTGGTGCGAGGGTACATCGAGGCCACCGGAAGCCCAGCGAACGGGCACGCGGCCGCCCGGGCGTTCCTCACCAGGGATGCGGCGGCCGGCTGGGACGACGCCGCAGGCGTCACCGTGATCGAGGACGCGCCGGGCGCCACTCCGGAGAACACTCCCGGGTTCGGTGTCCGGCGAGTCAGGGTTGCCGGACCCCGGCTGGGCAAGATCGAACCGGATGCGAGCTTCACGCCGCTGCCGGGCAGGTTCTCCGTCGACTTCCAGGTGGTCAAGGAATTCGGCGAATGGCGGATCTTGAACCCGCCTCCCGGCGTGCTGGTGGAGAGCAGCGCCCTGCAACGCAACTACCGGCAGGTCCGGGTATCGTTCCTCGACCCGAGCCGGGGCACTCTGGTACCCGATCTGCGCTGGGTCCCTGCGCTCCCGGCGGCCACGCTGCCCGGGCGGATACTCGACCTGCTGCTCGCCGGGCCATCGCAGGCGCTGTCCGGCGCGGTCGTCTCCGCGCTGCCGCCGGGCGCCCGGCCGAGGTCCCATGTGCTGGTCAGCACCGACGGGCGCACCGTCATCGACCTGGCAGGCCTCGGTGGGGTTCCCGAGCAGGAGCGCCGCCTGGTGGCGGCGCAGATCGTCAGCTCGCTGGACGGACTGGTGCCTACCCCGCTGCGGCTGCTCGCCGACGGCGAACCACTGGTCACCGGCCAGTCCCAGTGGTCGTCGGCCGATCTCATCTCCTACACGGCGGCCGTGGGGCCACGGCCGGACGTCCCCGGCCAGGTGGTCGTCGACGGGCGGTTGCGTGGGCTGGACGGCGGGCCGGTCCCGGGACCCGCGGGCGACGGGCAACTCACCGTGCTCAGCGCCGCCCGGTCCAGCCCTGGAGGAGAGCTGCTGGCGGTCGTCGTCGCAGGCCCGGACGGGCGCCCTCAGCTGCGGGTCGGCCGTTCGGGTGGGCCCTTGACGGCGGTACCGATGGACGCCTCTTCGATGAGCAGGCCCACCTGGCGGCCGTTCGGCACCGAGGTGTGGACGGTGATCAACGGGACCACGGTGGCCGGGGTGGCGGTCACCGGTAATGGCCCGTCGGCGCCCTACCTGGTCAACACCACCGAGCTCGCCGCGCTCGGCCCGATCACCGAGTTGCGGCTGTCCCGGGACGGGGTGCGGGCGGCCGCGGTGGTCGGGGGACAGCTGGTGGTGGCGGCCGTGGTGAGCGAACCGGGGGAGGTGAGCCTGCGCCGTCCGAGGGTGTTGCAGGCCGGTGACCTGCCGCCCATCGCGGGTGTGGAGTGGGCTCGGCCGGAGCTGCTGGTCACCGCCACGGCCGGCCCCACTCCGGCGGTCTCCTCGGTGTCGGTGGACGGACTGACCCGCCGCCAGGTACCCAGCACCAACCTGACCGGCCCACTCACCGACATCGTCGCTGCGCCTGGCCGGGTGGTCCTGGTGGCCGACGCCACCGGGTTGTGGGCGTACTCGGACAGCCAGGAGGTGTGGGAGCCGCTGTTCGGGAGCATCGGGCCCGGTGCGGCGCCCCTCTACCCCGGCTGACGTGTGGGTGCAAGGCGCTGCTCACCGTCCTGGGGATGGCGCCGCCCCGGTGGACAGCTGGCGCATCATCGTGGCCTGGACCGGCGGTGCGACCGGGGCCGGTGCGACGCTGAGCTGATGCGCGAGGGGTTGCGAGCACTGCTCGACCTGGTGCTGCCGGTCGGCTGCGGTGGCTGTGGCACGCCGGGTCCGGCGTGGTGCAGCCGGTGCTCGGCACTGCTCGCCGCGCCGATTCGAGTGCGTCCGCCGCGCTGCTCCGACGACCTGGCGGTCTATGCCCTGGGCGGATACCGGGATCGGCTGCGGGCGGCACTGCTGGCCTACAAGGAGCACGGCCGCCGTGACCTGGCTGCCCCGCTGGGCGCCGCGCTGGGCGCCGCGCTGCTCGCGCTCCCGCCCGGCCTGCGCGGCGCGGCGCCGGGGACGGGTGGCCCCACCAGCGCGGGCGGCCTGTGCCTGGTGCCGGTGCCGTCGCGGTGGTCGGCCGCGGCCCGCAGGGGCGGCCAGCACGTGGCACTGCTGGCCGATCGGGCCGCGGCCACGGTGGCCGGCGCGGGAGTCGCAGCCGCGGTCGCACCGGCGTTGCGGATGGCATACGGCGTCCGCGACTCGGTCGGTCTGGACCGGGCGGCCCGGCGGGCCAACCTCGCGGGACGGGTGCTGCTGCGGCCGGCCGGACTGCCCCCGGCCGGTACGACCGTCCTGCTCATCGACGATGTCATCACCACTGGTACGACTGCCGCCACCTGTGCCGCCGCGTTGCTCCAGGCGGGTGTCGAGGTGCCTGCCGTCGTGGTGCTCGCCGCCTCCGGACGTCACGCGCCGTCGTAGTTTCCGGCCGCTGATACCACCTTGCGCGTTGCCGATCGAGGGTGGGGGTGCACACCCTCTAGAAACCACACCCGCAGCGGGCTACGGTCCTGGGATCGGCCCGGCTACTGCACGTTGGGGGAGGAGGCGAAACAGCCATGATTCTGGCGCCGGTGGTCGTGTGATCGTCGCGGGCGGCTCATCGCTGCTGCCGTCCGCGGACAGACCTCTAGCGCCGCCGAAGTCTCGCTATCTCTGCTGGACAATCCGAGGAGGTCGCCCTGGTGGACATTGTCGTGAATGGTCGAAACGTGGAGGTCCCCGAGCATTACCGGGTGCACGTTGCCGACAAGCTCACTCGCGTCAAGCGCTATGACCACAAGGCCATCCGGTACGACGTCGAGCTGTTCCACGAACCCAATCCCCGGCAGTCCAAGAGCTGTCAGCGGGTGGAGATCACCGGACATTGCCGCGGGCAGACGGTCCGCGCTGAGGCCTGCGGTCCGGACTTCTACGCGGCGCTGGACACCGCTGTGAGCAAGCTGGAGAACCGGCTACGCCGAGTCGCGGACCGTCGCAAGGTGCACCACGGCCGCAGGCACCCGACCTCGGTCGCGGAGGCCACCGGGCCGCTGGCGACCATGGTCGGCTTCGCCCCCCGCCAAGGCGGCAACGGACACCGTTCCAGAACCGGAGTACTCGACCGCCTCGACGACGAGGTCGACTACCAGGTCCCGGCCCAGCGTTGGGAATCGCCGGACGTCGGTGAGCCGGGTCACATCGTGCGGCAGAAGAAGCACTCCGCAGAGCCGATGACTGTCGACCAGGCCCTCTACGAGATGGAACTCGTCGGCCACGACTTCTACCTGTTCTCCGACGCCAGCTCCGGCCTGCCCAGCGTGGTGTACCGGCGGAGAGGCTTCCACTACGGCGTGATCCAGCTCGCGTAGCGCCGGCTGAGATAGCCGACGGGGCCGAGGTCCGCGACGAGTGTCGTGGCCCTCGGCCCTTCCTTGTCGGCTGTGCCGCCTCTGCTCGGCGCATTGGCCCGCTGACCTGCGGTGATGACGGGAGGGTGCCGGCTGGGCATACGATGGCCAGCAGACCAGCGGTCCACGGTGCTGTGCGGCACGCCATAAGCTGTCGGCCGCCGAGCCGCGTCCCGATACAAGTGAGGTCTTCCACGGTGGTCCTGTCCCGACTGCTCCGCGCCGGGGAGCACAAAATGGTGCGCCGGCTGCGCATCATCGCCAACGACATCAACGGCCGCGAAGACGAGGTCACCGGCTTGTCCGACGCGGCCTTGCGCGCCAAGACCGGCGAGTTTCGCGACCGTTACGGCAAGAACGAGTCGCTGGACGACCTGTTGCCCGAGGCGTTCGCCGTGGTCCGTGAGGCGTCCAAGCGCACACTGGGACAGCGGCACTTCGATGTGCAGCTCATGGGTGGGGCGGCCCTGCACCTGGGCTACGTCGCCGAGATGCGCACCGGTGAAGGCAAGACGCTGACCGCGGTGCTGCCCGCGTATCTCAACGCGATCGCAGGACAGGGCGTGCACGTCGTCACGGTCAACGACTACCTCGCCAAGCGCGACGCGGAGTGGATGGGCCGGGTGCACCGCTTCCTCGGCCTGGATGTCGGGGTGATCCTGTCCCAGATGGCGTCGGCGGAGCGGCGGAACGCCTACCAGGCCGACATCACCTACGGGACGAACAACGAGTTCGGCTTCGACTATCTGCGCGACAACATGGCCTGGAGCCTGGACGACTGCGTGCAGCGCGGGCACAGTTTCGCCGTCGTCGACGAGGTCGACTCGATCCTCATCGACGAAGCCCGCACGCCGCTGATCATCTCCGGGCCCGCCGACCAGTCGTCCCGGTGGTACGGCGAGTTCGCCCGGCTGGCACCGATGCTCCGGCGCGACGTGCACTACGAGGTGGACGAGCGCAAGCGCGCGGTCGGGGTGTCCGAAGAGGGCGTCGCGCTGGTCGAGGACCAGTTGGGCATCGACAACCTGTACGAGGCCGCCAACACCCCGCTGGTCGGTTTCCTCAACAACGCACTGAAGGCCAAGGAGCTCTTCACCAAGGACAAGGACTACATCGTCCGCGGCGGCGAGGTCCTCATCGTCGACGAGTTCACCGGCCGGGTGCTGCACGGCCGTCGCTACAACGAAGGCATGCACCAGGCCATCGAGGCCAAGGAGACGGTGGAGATCAAGGCCGAGAACCAGACCTTGGCGACCATCACTCTGCAGAACTACTTCAGGCTCTACGAGAAGCTGTCCGGGATGACCGGAACCGCGCAGACCGAGGCCGCCGAGCTGGGCCAGATCTACAACCTGCACGTGGTGTCCATCCCCACGAACCGGCCGATGGTCCGCGAGGACAAGGGTGACCTGGTCTACAAGACCGAGGAGGCCAAGTTCGCGGCGGTCGTGAGCGACATCGGCGACCGGCACGCGAAGGGTCAGCCGGTGCTGGTGGGCACGGCGAGCGTCGAGCGCTCCGAGTACCTGTCGAAGGCGCTGGTGCAAGCGGGCATTCCGCATTCGGTGCTCAACGCCAAGCATCACGAGAAGGAAGCCGCGATCATCGCGGAGGCCGGTCGCAAGGGCGCCGTCACCGTGTCCACGAACATGGCGGGTCGCGGTACCGACATCGTGCTGGGCGGTAGCCCGGAGTTCCTCGCCGACGACGCGCTGCGGGCCCGCGGACTGGATCCGGTGGTCACCCCGGAGGACTACGAGGCCGGCTGGGACGGCGCGGTGGAGGACGCTCGCGCTGAGGTGAAGGCAGAGGCCGGCGAGGTCGTCGGTGTCGGTGGGCTCTACGTGCTGGGAACGGAGCGCCACGATTCGAGGCGGATCGACAACCAGCTTCGGGGCCGTTCCGGGCGCCAGGGCGACCCCGGCGAGTCCCGGTTCTATCTCTCCCTGCGCGACGAGCTGATGGTGCGGTTCAACGGCCCGATGGTCGAGTCCATCATGACCCGGTTGCGGATGGAGGACGACATCCCGATCGAGGCCAAGATGGTCACCCGGGCGATCCAGTCCGCGCAGACCCAGGTCGAGCAGCAGAACTTCGACATCCGCAAGAACGTTCTCAAGTACGACGAGGTCATGGACCTGCAGCGCAAGGTCATCTACGCCGAGCGCCGCAGGGTGCTCGCGGGCGAGGACCTCGGCGATCAGGTCAAGCACATGGTGACCGACGTGATCACCGCTTACGTCAACGGTGCCACCGAGATCGGATACCCCGAGGACTGGGATCTGGGCAAGCTGTGGATCGCGCTGCGGTCGCTGTACCCGATCGGCATCAGGCACCAGGACCTCGGCGACGATATCGGCGACCTCACCCGGGAGGTGCTGCTGGCTGCGGTGCTCGACGACGCACGGCAGGCCTACGCCCGTCGCGAGACGGAGCTGGAGTCGCTGGCGGGTGAGGGCGCGATGCGGGAACTCGAGCGCCGGGTGGTGCTCTCGGTGCTGGACAGCAAGTGGCGTGAGCACCTCTACGAGATGGACTACCTCAAGGAGGGCATCGGGCTGCGCGCGATGGCGCAGCGCGACCCGCTCGTGGAGTACAAGCGTGAGGGCTTCGAGATGTTCAGCGCACTGCTCGACGGGCTGAAGGAGGAGTCGGTCCGTTCCCTGTTCAACGTGCAGGTCCAGGTGGCCGAACCGCCAGCTCCCGAGGCCGAGGTCAGCGCACCGGTCATGCCGCCCACCCCACAGGGCCCCGCGCCCGCCGGTCCGGCGCTCTCCCAGCTGGACCGGCTGGTCGGTGACGCCGTCGCAGAGAAGCCGGCGCCGCCGTCCTCTGTTCCGGCCACGGGCGCAGCGGCCCTCGGCAGCCGGCCCGGTCTGGGTGGTCTGGGTGAGCCGGCCCGTCGACCGCTGACCTACAGCGGGCCCGCTGAGGACGGTGGTACCGAGGTGCGCGGACGTGCCAACCGGGGCAGGCATGCCGGTAACGGTTCCGGTGAGCCCACCGTGGTCGGTGGTCAGGAACCTGCGCGCAACGAGCCGTGCCCCTGCGGTTCAGGCCGCAAGTACAAACGCTGCCACGGCGCGCCCAGCGTCACCGCCCCCTGAACCCTGGCGTGTCCGGCGTTCGTGTCCGGTGTGTCGGGCGTTCGTGTCCGGTTCACCCAGGCCGGCCCCGGCGTCGCGCGGCCAGATCCCCCGCGGTGAGGCGCAACTGCAGTGCGGTGCACCGCCACCGGGTGTCCGTTCCGTCGGGAGGCCGTTCGAATCGAGCGGCCAGCGCCCTGACCCCGGTGCGCACGGTCACCAGGGCGACGGCCTCCAGCGTCCCGGTTCCAAGCCGGCGGGCGAGTACCTTGTGCAGTCGCGGCTGCAGGTGCCCCGCCATCGCCTGCAGCGTGACCAGGTGAGCCAGCAGATCGGGACGTAGTACCGCGGACAGCTGGCGTGCCGGACGCCTGCCTCCCACTATTTCCACCGCTGCCCGTAGCACCCGCTCCACCTGAATCGGCGCGGTGGGATCCGGGGCAGGCGGTACCGCGGCCGATACTGCGGGCAGTGCCTCGGACACGGCCGCTGGGGGCGTCGGCAGGATATCGGCCAGTCTGCGCAGTACCGGTCCGGATGGCAGCTGTGGACGTGGTTCGGTGATGCTCCCGGTCAATGAAGGCCCTCCTCGTCGGGACCGCGCGGGTATGGCGCGGTCGGTCGACGGCGGGCCGAATACGCCGTCGAGCTGCCTGTCCTTGCGGCACCGTTGCCGCCGGTACCGGATCTGAGGAGGGGCCCTGTTCCGGTGTACGGAGTATGTGAGATTTACCCTGTGTTGTCCCGGCCTTTCGGATTACTCGACGAAACCTGTGGACAACCGGCCCACGGTGGTCATCTGGTGCCGGTGCGCCGCCCGGTCTTGCGCGGTCTGCTCCGGTCACGGGGAACGTGCCGGTGTGCGGCGCGTCGCCGTGCCCACTCGAAGCACACCACGGCGGCGGCGCTGGCGACATTCAGTGACTCGACCCCGCCGGCCATCGGGATCGTGACCCAGCCGGTGAGCTGCGCGGCGACGGCCGGTGAGATACCCGAGGTCTCGTTGCCGAGCACGTAGGCCACCCGCGTGGTGCGGTCGATCTGTGCGGCGCTACCAGGGTGCGGGGCTTCGCGGAACACTGAGACCGCATCTGGCGCCGAGCCCGACAGCCCGAGCACCGCGAACCCGGCTGCACTCAGTGACCTGCAGGCTTGCGCGGCGCTGGCCGACCGCAGCACCGGGGCATGGAAGGCCACCCCCGCCGACGCCTTGACCACCAAGGGGTCGATCGCGGGCACCCCTCGGCGGGGCAGCACCACACCGTCCATACCCGCGGCGGTCGCGGTGCGCAGGATCATGCCCACGTTGGCCGGATTGGTGATCGCGTCGAGCACGAGTACCGCCGCCGGGCCGGCCAGGTGCGGTAACGCATCGTCCAGCGGCCGCATCCGGGGAGCCACCACGTCCGCCAGCACGCCCTGGTCGTGCCGGCCGTTGCCGGCCAGCACCTTCACCCGGTGCGCCGACACCCGCTGCACCGGCACGCCCCGGCCCGCCGCCGCGTCGAGGATCTCCTGCAGGCTCTCGCCGCGGGCCCGCTCCGCGACGACGACCTTGTCGACGTTGAGTGCCGGGTCGGTGAGGGCTTCCAGCACCGGCTTGCGGCCGTAGACGGTGATGAAGACATCCCGC
Organism: Pseudonocardiaceae bacterium; assembly: GCA_036494005.1. Classification (GTDB taxonomy): domain Bacteria; phylum Actinomycetota; class Actinomycetes; order Mycobacteriales; family Pseudonocardiaceae. The sequence continues at coordinate 31,992 of DASXOV010000247.1, forward strand.
GGGCTGACGTCACTGCGTTGGGTAGTCAGGTCGCGGGCCGGTCCGTGGGGCGGGGGCACCTGTCTAGGATGGCAGGTAGGGATCGCCCTGTCGGCCGTGCCAGGATCTGTCGCATGCCTGATCGTCTCTCAGCGCTGGACGCCTCGTTCCTCTACCTTGAGGGGCCCACGACTCCCATGCACGTCGGCGCCGTGTCCCTGTTCCGCCTACCGCGGTCCGGCTTCGACTACGAGCGCATGGTGAAGCTGATCGAGCAACGGGTCGCGCTGGTACCCCGGTATCGGCAGAAGGTACGCGAGGTGCCCGGCAGGCTGGCCCGTCCGGTCTGGATCGACGACGTGGACTTCGACATCTCCTACCACGTGCGCCGCTCGGCGCTGCCGAAGCCGGGCAGCGATGCGCAGTTGCGCGAGTTGGTGGCGCGGCTGATGTCCCGCCCGTTGGATCACAACCACCCACTGTGGGAGATGAACCTCGTCGAGGGGTTGTCCGGTAGCCGGATAGCCGTGATCGCCAAGACGCACCAGGCGATGGTCGATGGGATCAGCGCGATCGACATCGGCCAGGTGATCCTCGACGTGACGCCCGAGCCCCGGCAGATTCCCGAGGACCTGTGGATGCCCGGTCCCGAGCCCAACTCGGTGCAGCTGGTCTGGCAGGCGGCGACGGAGGCGGTACAGCGGCCTGGGGAGATCATTGACAACGTCCGGACCGCCGTCCACGGTGGGCTGGCCACTGTGCACAAGATGGCCGATGCACTGGGCGGGGTGGCGTCCGCGGTACTGGCTGCCGCCCGGCCGTCCCCGGGTGGGCCGCTGAACGTGCCGATCTCCACTCAGCGCCGGTTCGCGGTCGCCCGGACCAAGCTCGAGGACTACCGGGCCGTGCGCAAGGCCCATGGCGGCGACATCAACGATGTGGTGCTCGCGGTGATATCCGGTGCGCTGCGTAACTGGCTGCTGTCGCGGGGCGAGTCGGTCGCGGCCTCCACGACCGTGCGGGCCATGGCGCCGGTGTCGGTGCGCGGCGACGTCGACGAGGGTGCCGACGTCGCGGCGCTGGGTAATCGGGTGGCGTCGTACCTGGTGGATCTGTCGGTCGGGGAACCGAACCCGGTGTTGCGACTGAACCACGTCAGCCACGCCATGCGGGCACACAAGGAATCCGGTCAGTCCGTCGGCGCGGACGCACTCATCCGGCTGGGCGGATTCGCGCCACCTACCATCCATTCGCTGGGCGCCCGGGTGGCGAACAGCTTCTCGCAACGGATCTTCAACTTGGTGATCACTAACGTGCCCGGTCCGCAGTTCCCGCTCTACGCGGCGGGGGCGAAGATGATCGAGATGTTCCCGGTGGTGCCGCTGGTCAAGAACCAGGCCGTCTCGATCGGCATCACCTCCTACGACGGCGGGGTCTATTACGGGCTCAATGCCGACCGGGACGCCATGTCCGATGTGGACACTCTGGCGGCGCTCATCGAGGAGTCCCTCGAAGAGCTGGTTTCGACGGTGTCATGAGGGTCTACATTCCGGCTACACTCGCGATGTTGCAGGCGCTGGTCGATTCCGGTGAGCTCGCCCCGGTGTCCGGCACCGCCTTCGCGCTCACCCCGATGTTGCGCGAGTCCTACGCCGCCGGGGATGCCGAGGAACTCGAGTACGCCGCGATGACCGAGGCCGCCCGGGCCTCGTTGCGGCTGTTGTCCGCCGAGTTGGACGGTGATCCGGAGGTGATGGCTCGCCGGGTCGTGGTGGCCGCTGACATCGACGGCGTGCGGCTGCGCCCCGATCTCGACGATGCCGCTGTCACCCTGCCCGGGCCGGTGCCGATCACGGCGATCGCCGCGGTGCACGTCGACCTGGCGGAGGCGCAGGAGGCGGTGCGCGCCGCCGCCGCGGTCGTGGACGCCGCCGATCTCGGTGATCCGGATGCCGAGTTCACCCTCGGCGACGCCGAGGACCACGACATGGCCTGGTACGCCCCCCAGGAACTGTCCTTCCTGATCGAACTCCTCTGAGAGGAGGCAGTCATGGACGCGATCACGTCCACGCCGGCCCCGCGCAACGAGCCGGTGTGCAGCTACGGTCCGGGGACCCCGGAACGGGATTCGCTCATCCGCATGCTCGCCGGGCTGGCCGGTCAGCGGGCCGAGCTGACCATGACCATTGGTGGCATCGAGCGGATGGCAGGCGGGGAGCGGTTCGACGTGGTGGCCCCGCACCGACACAGCCAGGTGCTGGGGCGCAGCGGGCAGGCCAGCGCTACCGACGTGGCCGCAGCGGTGCGCGCCGCCCGGGAAGCAGCCCCGGCCTGGCGTGAGCTGCCGTTCGACGAGCGGGCCGCGGTCCTGCTGCGCGCCGCGGACCTGGCGGCGGGTCCGTGGCGGGACACCCTCAACGCCGCCACCATGCTGGGCCAGTCGAAGTCGGTGCAGCAGGCCGAGATCGACGCGGCCTGCGAGCTGATCGACTTCTGGCGGTTCAATGTGCACTACGCGCGTCAGATGCTGGCGCAGCAACCGGAGTCGGCGCCCGGTGAATGGAACCGCATGGAGTACCGGCCGCTGGACGGATTCGTCACGGCGATCACCCCGTTCAACTTCACCGCGATCGCCGGGAACCTGCCCACCGCGCCCGCGCTGCTGGGCAATACCGTGGTCTGGAAGCCCACGCCCACTCAGCAACTCGCCGCGCACTACACGATGCGGCTGCTCGAGGCTGCGGGTCTGCCTCCTGGCGTGATCAACATGGTGACGGGGGACGGGCACGCGGTGAGCGAGGTCGCGCTGGCCGATCCGGACTTCGCGGGACTGCATTTCACCGGGTCGACGGGGACGTTCAAGAAGCTCTGGCGGACCATCGCCGAGCATCTGGACACCTACCGCAGTTATCCGCGCATCGTAGGGGAGACCGGCGGCAAGGACTTCGTGGTCGCGCACCCCTCTTCCGATCCGGCCGCGGTGACGACGGCGCTGGTACGCGGGGCGTTCGAGTATCAGGGTCAGAAGTGCTCAGCGGTCTCCCGTGCCTACATCGCCCGCTCGCTGTGGGACGGCGGTGTGCGGGAGCGACTCGCCGAGACCACCGGCGCGATCAGCTACGGCGACGTTGCGGATCTGGCGAATTTCGGCGGCGCGGTGATCGACGCGCGGGCTTTCGCCAAGCATCGCGACCTCCTGACCCGCGCGGGCAGCGATCCTGGCTTGGGCATCCTCGTCGGTGGTGCGTGTGACGATTCGCAGGGCTGGTTCGTGCAGCCCACGGTGCTGCTCGGAGCGGATCCCAAGCACGAGGTTTTCGCCACCGAGTATTTCGGCCCCATCCTCGCTGTGCACGTCTACCCGGACCAGGATTACCTGGCGATCCTCGATGTCGTCGACTCAACCAGCCCCTACGCGTTGACCGGCGCGGTGTTCGCCACTGAAAGGACCGCAGTGCTGCAGGCCCACCAGGCGCTGCGTTTCGCGGCGGGCAACTTCTATGTCAACGACAAGCCGACGGGATCGGTCGTCAGCCGCCAGCCCTTCGGGGGGTCGCGTGGCTCGGGAACGAACGACAAGGCGGGCTCGCCGTTCAACCTGCAGCGCTGGACGAGCCCGCGGGCCGTCAAGGAGACGTTCGACCCGCCGACCGATCACACCTACCCGCACATGGGCTAGGCCTGCGCGACACGTCGAAGTAAGTAACTCGGATGCGGAATCCCCGCCGGCCGGGATATAGATCACCATGGGCTGGCACGACGGTGTTCGTTCTGAGTGCTTGCTGACGCAACGAGTTTGGTGGCAGCGCGACCATTTAGCGTGGACACCACGCGCAGTGCGGTGCCCGAAGGCCATTCCACCAGATGGATTAATGCTCTGAAACGCTTTTCTGTTCAGGCGTTAGAAAGTATTCGATCCATCTCTGTCACCGGTTCGCCGTCACTGTGCGATTCACCTAATCGGGTGGTGGAGATGACTCGCCCTGCACGCCGATTTCCCCTGTTCAGGGGCACTATTGGCGGCTGCTGGGGTCCAATGACCCGCCTCACAATCCGATGTGGCGGAGCGGGAGTATTTATTCACCCTTGTGGAAACTTGTGAAATGCGGCAAACACATTCATGCTTTTACTATTGAAGCCGTGAGTGCTGCCGCGACTGCCGGTTGTGGCGGCCTCCCGTCAGCTCACAGTTATTGCTTGCGGGGCTCGTGTCCGCTGGGCGTGAGTCGCATTACCCATGTCGTAGAGCCGTCAGAACGGGGGGCATCGAATCATGCAGGCCGAACCCGGTAACGCCCAGCTCGGTGGGTTGCGCCGCGAGCACGTCGTCGCGTCCGCGATCGTCGCAGCCGTCACCGTCGTCCTCGGGTTCGCCTCTGGGTTCGGGGTGTTGAGCGCCGGCGCGGCCGGTGCCACACCCACCGGCCCAGCGGCACCACTCGCCGCGCCCCCCGGCGCTCACCAGGCCGGGCCGCCGCAGGCCGCTGCGGCAGGCGCGAGGCGACCCACCCGCCCGCAGGCCGGCGCCCGGCCCGGTACGCGGCCCGGTACGCACAGTGCCGCCGGACACGGTTCGGGCGGCTCGGGAACGCGTGGTCCCGTCCTCGCCGCGGGAGGCGATGAGCCGGCTGCACCCGGCGTCCCGGATGTGCCGGCAGCGCAGTGCCCCGCAGGAGGCATCAGCCAGGTGCTCGGGCTCGTCACACAGGTGGCCGGGGGTGCCTCATCCGCTCAGGCACTTGCCGCGGCCGGTGCTACGGGTCCGGCACCCCAGGCAGGCGCCGCGGTGGTTCCGCTCACCGTGCTACCCGGTGGCGCGGACCTCATCACGATGCTGCCGCTCGGTGACCGAACCGTTCCGGTGACCGGACTGGTGCCCCTGCTCGACACGGTGGCCCAGCGCCAGGAGGCTCGCGCCAGGCAGAACCAGCTACCGCCTCGACCCGCCGCCGCACCGTCACCCTGGGCCGACGCCCCATCCCGGGCTCCTGCTCCTGGTGACGGTGACCCACTCGCGCAGCTGGCCGTCCTGCTCTCCCCGCTCGGGCTCGGCCTGGATCTGGTGACCGGGATCACCGATCCGCTGCTGGCCCCGGTGCTCGGATCGGTCGGTTGCACCAATCTCGTGCCCGCTGCCCCGCAGGGAGCCGGCCGGTGACCGCCCTGCTCGCGATGGCGTCCGGGTTGCCGGAAACGCTGTCCGGCTCGTCGGCCCGCTCCTGGCTGGTGCTGGCCCGCACGGTGGACTACCTCGGCACGGCCCTTTTCGTGGGCGGTACCGCGTTCCTCGCCACGCTCTGGCCGGCAGGTACCCACGTCGTCCGGGCCCGCGGGGTGCTCGCCGTCGGGCTGGTGTTCGGCCTGTTCGGCACGCTGCTCGCCATCGTGTTGCAGGGCGCCTGGATCGGCGACCTGTCGGTGGGGGAGGCCGCGCACTGGGACGTGGTGGCGCGCGTGCTCGACACCACCTTCGGCCGGGTATGGGCGGCCAAGGCGTTGTTGTGGGTCCTGGCCACTGCGGTGATGGCCGATCTGTTCACCCGTGGCGAGCAGGCCGCCCGCTCGGTGGCGTGGCGAGTCGGCGCGGTGGTCGTCTGCGCCGGTCTGATCCGCACCGTCGGGCTGGCCGGGCACGCCGCCGAGCGGGACGCGCTGGTGCTCGGGATCGCCGACTTCGTCCATCTGACCGGCGTCAGCCTCTGGATCGGTGGGCTCGCGGTGCTGCTGCTCGGTGTGCTGCCCCGCAGGCGGCCCGAGGAACTGGCCGCGGTGGTGCCCCGCTATTCCAAGCTGGCGTTCGGCTCGGTGCTGGCCATCGTGGCCGCGGGCACCGTGCTCAGCTGGGGACTCGTCGGTTCCTGGGCCAAGTTGATCGGCACCGGATACGGGCAGCTGCTAATCCTCAAGATCGCCATCTTCGCTGTGGTGCTCATCGCCGGGATGGCCAGCAAGAGGTGGGTGGACCGCCGGCTCGACCTCGCTGTGACGTTGCGCGGCCACGCCGCGGCGGTACGGCCCTTCGTCTACTCCGTGGCCACGGAGACCGTTCTGGTCGTCTTCGTCCTGCTCGCGGCCAGCTTTCTCGTCACGGCCAGCCCCGGCCGCTGACCGGCATCACCCCCAGAGAGGAGTCTTGATGGATCACATCGCTTTACTCGAGCGGCCACCTGAGGAGGTGTCCGCAGTAGCTCCCCCACCCCGCCGTTCCGGCCGGTTCACCGGTGTTGCCGTGCTCGCCGCGATCGCAGCGGCGGTGCTCGGGATCTCGGCCCTGGGTAGCGTCACGTCGACCAATACCGGTGCTGCCGACCTGGCGGCCAACGCGGCTGCCGCCCAGGGCACCGCTCCGGCCGGGGCACAGCCAGCAGCACCGGCAGGCCACAACGCAGCCGGCCACCAAGCGGCTGGTCCGGGTGGCGCCGCACCGGCAGGTGGCGCGCCGGCTGTCGGCAACCTCACCATCCAGATGGTGATGCTGAAATTCCAGCCCCAGGCTCTCGACGTCGCCGTCGGTGACACCGTGACCTGGGTCAACAATGACACCGCTTCGCACACCGTCACGGTCACCGATGGGCCGGAGAAGTTCGATTCCGGTCTGCTCGCTCCAGGCAAGAGCTTCAGCCACAAGTTCACCATGCCAGGTGTGTACAGCTACTACTGCGCGGTGCACCCGGACATGACGGGGAAGGTGACGGTCGCCGCTGCCGGAGCTGCAGTGCCCCCACCCGGCGCCGCGGTTCCTCCGCCAGGTGACGTCATGGCGCCACCGGCCGGTGGCGGTGCCACCTGCGCGCCGTCCGCGGCGCTGGATGCGCTTTTCCAGCACATCAAGGCGGCTCATCTGCAGGAGTCACCGAGTCAGCAGGCGGCGGATCTGCTGTCGCTGGACCAGTACGTCAAGACGCACACCGTGCTGGCGCAGAACATGCTGGCACCGCTGCTCGACGGGGTGGTCACCAACGTTTCAGCGACATCACTGGACGCGTTGTGGATGCACGTGAAGGCGGCTCATCTG
>DASXOV010000248.1:0-21267 GCA_036494005.1 Pseudonocardiaceae bacterium
GCGAAAGGTCGTGGTGACGGGGACCGGGGCGGTTTCGCCGGCCGGTACCGACTCGGAGTCTCACGCTCTGGGCCTCATGGCGGGGTGGCCGACGTGCGAGGCACTCGGTGGCGGGTTCGAGGAATTCGAGCATGCGATCGGCTGCCGCGTGGCAAGCGTGGACCACGCGGACAACGCGATGCCGAGGTACGTCAGGCTGGGCCTGCCCGCGGCCCGCGAAGCCGTCGAGCACGCTGGACTGTCCGCTCGGGAACGCGCCGAGACCGACGTCGTCGCGGCGACCGCCATCAGCGCCATCGTGGAATTGGAGAGCGCCCACCGCAGCGGTGTCGCACCACCGGCCGGCTGGTTCGGATTCGATCTGCTGACCGAGCGGGTGCGGGCCGAACTGGGGATCGGTGGCCGCTCGCTGACGGTCTCCACCGGATGCACGACGGCATTGGACGCCCTGGGCGCTGCGGTGGACGCGATCGCGTCCGGGCGCTCGTCCCGGGTGCTGGTAGCCGCCGGGGAAGCTGCGCTGACCAGGGCGGTGGTGGCCGGTTTCCAGCGCGTCGGTGCATTGTCGACCCGGCGGGGTCCGCCCGAGCGGGCGAGTTGCCCGTTCTCCAGTGAACGCGACGGATTCGTGCTCGGCGAGGGTGGCGCCGCGGTGATAGTCGAGGATGCCGACCTGGCCGCCGCCAGAGGAGTCCGACCAGCCATGGAGGTCTGCGGCTGGGGCTCGGTGTCGAGTGCGTATCACATGACCGGCATCCGCAAGACCGGCGAGGACATCGCCAGGTCCGTCAGGCAGGCGCTGGACAACGCGGATCTCCCGGCCGACGCCATCGACTGCATCGACGCCCACGGGTCCTCGACCCCGCTCAACGATGCCAGCGAGGCCGCCGCCTTCAGCGACGTGTTCGGGGACCGGTTGGCCTCGATGCCGGTCGTGGCACAGAAGGGCATGCTGGGGCACGCACTCGGGGCGTCGAATCTGCTGGAAGTGGTCGGGCTGGCCGGCCTGCTGCCCAAAGGGGTGCTGCCGCCGGTCAAGAACACCAGCCGGGAGACCCTCAGCGAGCCGGTGGACCTCGTGATGGATGAGCCCCGGCACATGCAGCCCGAATACGTGATCAAGACCAGCAGCGGCTTCTCCGGCCTGCACAGCGCCTGTGTGCTGCGGGTGATCTCATGAGGACCACGGTCGACGAACTGGAAGTGCTGGCCAGCCGGGTGCTGCTACCGCTCGACGGTGAGACGGTGGCACTGTCCAGCAGCCGCCCGGACCAGCCCGTCATCGAGGTGCCGGCCTTCACCGAGGACCCCCGCCGGGCTGAGAGCGTGCCCCCGCGGGTCGGACGCCGCATCGACCGGTTCACCGCGCTGGCGTACCGATCGGTGTCCGACCTGGTCGCCCCGCTGGCCATGCCGGCACCCGAGCGGGTGGGCGTCTTCTTCGCCAACACCCGCGCCGGGTGGGCCTATGCGGAACCCCAGATGGAGTCACTGACCAGCCGAGGGCCCCGGGCGGTGCAGCCCTACTTCGTCACCGCGTGGTTTCCGACAGCAGCCACCGGCGAGGTCACCATCGGGCTGGGCTACCGCGGTTCCTCCAAGACCACGACCGGCCGCCTGTCCGGCTTCGCCGAGGCGCTCTGGCTGGCCCGGGACGCGCTGGAGCGCCACGCCGTCGACGTCGCGATCGTGGGCGCCGTCGAATCTCTGGTCACCCCGTTCGCGCTGCAGGACTGGCCGGTGGACCAGGCCCTGCCGACAGCCGGTGCGGCCGAGGGGGCGACGGTCTTCGCGGTGCGGCAGCGACCGGCAACCGGATCGGGCACCCACGACACGGCGCTGATCGGACTGCGCTACCAGGGCGACGACCGAACCACCGGCGCCGACCGACATTGGATTCCGACCTTGAGCATTGCGACCGATCTCGCGGAACAGATCACCCGCGCCCAGACCGCTGGCGCCGACAAGGGCGTCGACGTGGCACTGGGCGGCGGCTACCACGTCACGCTCCGGCACCGCGCCGCGCGGGCCGCGTGACCTGAGAAACCAGCGTGACCTGAGAAACCAGCGTGACCTGAGAAGGGAGCACCAGTGATCGACACACAGGCCGACTCGGCACCCCGTCACCGCCGCGGCGACCTGCCGGCAGACGGCCCGCTGACCGGCCGGGTCGCCCTGGTCACCGGGGGCAGCCGCGGCATCGGCCTGGCCTGCGCTGCCGAACTCGGCAGACTCGGTGCCACCGTGGTCGTCTCGGCCACTACCCGGCACACCGCCGATCAGGGCAGCGCCGCGCTGCGCGAGTCGGGCGTCCGTCAGGTGGACGGTCAGGTGGCCGACGTACGCGACCAACAGCAGATCGACGCGCTCTTCGATGCCATCAACAGCACGCACGGAGGCTGTGACGTGCTGGTCAACAACGCCGGCATCGGCGGCATGACCCGCATTCAAGAAACGCCCGACGAGTTGTGGCACCGCTTTATCGACATCAACCTCAACGGCGCGTTCCGCGTGACCCGCACCTGGATGTTGCATTCGGGCGCCCCCGAACGCGGCTGGGGCCGGATCATCAACATCTCCTCGACCGCCGGAAAGCAGGCCGCGCCGCTGGGGCTGGCGTACTCGGCGAGCAAGCACGGACTGATCGGCATGACCAAGACGCTGGCCGCCGATCTGGCGGGCAGCGGTATCACCGTCAACGCCGTGTGCCCTGGCCTGGTCGATACGGACCTGAGCACCGGGATCATCGGCCAGCTGGCCGAGGCGAAATCCATGACGACCGATGACGTGCTGAAGATGCGCAACAAACTCGTCCCCATCGGCCGGCATCTGCGTCCGGACGAGGTGGCCCGGATGGTCGGTTTTCTGGCGGTGCCGGAAGCGGAGGCGATCACCGGGCAAGCATTCAACGTGTGCGGAGGAATGGGTGTCTACTGAACCGCAGAACTCACGCCAACGGAAAAGAATTCGGAGGAACGAAATTATGTCCGACCGCGAACCACATCCACACATCGCAATGTTGCGCGCCATCTATCGAGACTTCAGCCTGCTGGCAGAATTCGCGAGCGATGACATCGTGCTGCACGCCGCCGGGTCACGAGACATCATGACCGGCGACTACTTCGGCAAACAGGCCGTCATGGCCAAAGAAATGGAGCTGTACCGGCGGTCCGGAGGATCGCTCGTCATGACCACCGACGACATCGTCGCCAACGACAATTTCGGTGTAGTCCTGGGCCGGCTCGCCGCGGACCGTAACGGCCAGAGATTCGAGGGTGAGATCTGCGGGCTCTGGCGATTCGAGAACGGCGTCATCGTGGAGCACTGGGAAAACTGCGCGGACTATCCGGCGGCCGAGCGCTTCTTTGTTGACGAATTCGACGCCGAAGCCGGCGCCCAGCCCGTCGGTACCCGGAACTCGGCCGAATAACGGGTGCCGTCATGACGGGACGCATCGACATCCACCACCACGCGCTGGGAGCCGACGCCATCGAGCTGATGCGTGAGCTGGGACTGCCCACCCCGGGCCTGCGGTGGGAACTCAACAAGACCCTCGACATGATGGACGCGAACGACATCGAGGCCGGCGTCATATCGAATGTCGTCCCGTGCGACGTGCTCGGTGACGCGGCAACGGCGCACCGGCTGGCCCGGCAGGTGAACGAGGCGGCCGCCGGGATCGTGACCACGCGTCCCAGCCGGTTCGGGTTCTTCGCGATCCTGCCGCTGCCCCGGGTGGACCTCGCGCTGGCCGAGGCCGCCTACGCACTCGACGAGCTGGGAGCCGACGGGGTGGCGCTGTTGCCGCACGGTGGCGAGCACTACCTGGGCAACCCGCTGTTCGATCCGCTGTTCGAGGAGTTGAACCGGCGCCGGGCGGTCGTCCTCGTGCACCCGATGGACTTGCCGCAGGGCTGCGCGCCGGAGGTGCCCTCCGTTTTCGCGGACTACCTGCTGGACACCACCCGGGCCGCGATCAACCTGATCACCTCGGGCACCCTGGCCCGTTACCCGGATGTGTCGATCATCCTGTCTCACGCGGGCGGATTCCTGCCATATGCCGCCGCCCGCATCGAGATCGCCGCGGCGGCACTGGCCGATGTGGATCATGCCACCCTGTGGGACGGAATCCGGCGCTTCTACTACGACTTGGCGCTGTCGGTGCCCTCGGCGCTGCCGAGCCTGCTCGCCGCGGCCGACCCCGGCCGCATCCTCTACGGAACCGACTGGAGCGGTGTCCCCGCAGCCGTGGTCGAGCAGGTCACCAGCGCCTTCGACGAGGCCGTCGGGCTCGGCGAACCTGCCCGGCGGGCGATCAACCGGGATAACGCCCTCGGCCTGCTACCCGGCCTGGCCGGTCGCCTGGACACCGCGCGGACCTCCGGCACACCGACCCCCAGCCCAGTGTCGTGAGTCTCGAGGAAGTGGCCCCCGGCGTGTACGCGTGGGTACAGCCCGACGGTTCCTGGTTCATCAACAACGCCGGCGCGGTGCACGGCGAGAACCATGGCGAGAACGCTGTCGTGCTCATCGACACCTGCGCCACCGCGGCACGCACCCGCCGCTTTCTCGGTGCCGTCGCCGAGGCGACCGGCGGGGCACCGATCCGCCTCGCGGTCAACACGCACTGGCACGGCGACCACACCTTCGGCAACGCGTTGCTGCCCGCGTCGACCGTGCTGATCAGCCACGAGCACACCAGGAACGACATCCTGGCCGACACCATGCTGACCACCGACCTCCCGCCGATCTGGTCACCCACCCCGGACTGGGGACTGTCCCAGACCCGGGCACCCACGGTCGTGCTCACCCACGACCTGACCCTGTTCGCCGGTGCGCACCGGATCGACCTGCGCCACCCCGGCCACGAGGCGCACACCCCGGGCGATGTCATCGCATGGCTGCCCCGGCAACGTGTGCTGTTCACCGGTGATCTGCTGTTCCACCACGTGACACCCCTGGTTCTGCAGGGTTCGCTGGCCGGGGCACTGCGATCTCTGGACTGGCTGCGACAGTTCCCGGCGACCCGCATCGTGCCCGGGCACGGCCCGCTCATCGACGAGGCGGAACTGGATGCGGTCATCGGCGCGCAGACCCGGTACTACCAGCTGGTCCAGGACACCGCGAAAACCGGGCTGGCCGCCGGCCGCACGCCACTGCAGGCCGCTCGCGACTGCGATCTCGGAGAGTTCGCCGACTGGCCCGACCAGGCGCGAATAGTACTGAACCTGCACCGCGAGTACGCCGACGCCACCGGCGCCGTGTTCGACCTATTGCGTGCCTTCAACGACGCCGTCGCTTTCAACGGCGGCCCGTTCGAATGCACCGTCAACGAATAAGCAGAAGATGCCCGATTTCGGGCCGGTACCAACCGATGAACCGATATGGAGGCTCGGCAATGAGTGACACCACAGCCGACGCAGGCATGATTCGCGACCTGGAGAAGCAGCGATTCTGCGCTATGCGCGACGGCGATGTCGGCACGCTCGACGCGCTGTGCGCCGACGAGATGTACTACTTGCACTCCAATGGCGCCCGTGACACCAAGTCCGCATTGCTGACGAAGCTCCGCGACCAGGAACTGCGTTGCACGGACGCGCAGCACGATCCCGAGAATCACGTCGTCGTCCTGGGCGACACGGCGATCGCGGCCGGCAAGGTGACCGGGACGGTGTACGTGAGCGGCCGCGCCGTCAATCTGCGCAACCGCGCACTGGCGGTATGGGCTCGGCAGTCCGGCCATTGGCGGCTGCTGGCCTACCAATCGACGCCGATTCCCGGGTGAGCCCAGTCCCGGGTGCGGAGAGCAGGAGAGGAACGACATGAGATTGGGTTCCCGGCGCACACAGGCACGGGATGGCCAGCTGGTCCTGGTAAGTCCGGACCTGCAGCGGGCACTGCCGGTTGAGGAGATCGCCCTGACGGTGCAGGACGCGCTGGATCGCTGGACAGAGGTCGAGGATGCCCTGCGCGCGGCCGACGACCGGTTGCGGTCCGGGCAGGTGACAGGAGTGAAACTGGCACCGGGCGACCTGCTGGCGCCGCTGCCGCGGGCATACGCCTGGATCGACTGCGGCGCGTACCCGCACCCGATGGAACTGCTCGCCCAGCTGCAGGGCACGGAGCCGCCCGACCCGGCGCGCGCCGGCCACCCGCCGTTCTATGACGGGGCCGCCCAGTTCATCGCCGGCGGCACACCGCTGTCGACGCTGGGCAGCGCGGAACTGGACTTCGAAGCGGAGCTGGCGTTCATGCTCGCCGATGTCGAACTCGGCGCAACGGACAAGGAAGCGGGCTCGGCCATTGTCGGGGTCACCGTGGTCAATGACGTCACCCTCCGGGACGTACTACGGAAGGATCTGGAAGCCGGTCTGGGGATCTACCACGCCAAACCGCTGTGCAGCATGGCTCCCACGATCGTGACGCTGGACGAACTGGGCGATGCCTGGGACGGCGACCACGTGCACGCCAGGATGCACAGCTGGGTGAACGGCCGGTTGCTCGGATATCCGGACACCGCGGCGGATATCGCCGTCCCGGTTCCCGAGCTGATCGCCCAGGCGGCCAGGACCAGGCCGCTGACCGCAGGCACGGTGCTGGCCACCGGAACCGTGTCCAACCGCGATCCCGAGGCCGGCGGCGCGTGCATCGCCGAGCAGCGGATCCGCGAGTCACTGGCCCACGGTGCCCCGGCGACCCAGTTCCTGCGGCCTGGTGACGCCCTGGTCATCGACCTGCGCGTGGGTAATGGCTCCGTGGCCGGCGCGCTGCAGCACACCATCGTGCGGGACGAGACGACCGGCCACCGCGGGCACGAGTGACCAGCGATCCCCCGGCCACAGGATCCATCCGAAAACACCGAGAAGGGAACAGTAGATGGCAGACAACGCACAGATCCTCGCCGACCTTGCCGACATCGTCAAAGAGGCCACAGCCGGCGCGGTGCAGCAGGAACACGTGACTACCGAGAAGTCGTTCATGGACGATCTGGATGTCGACTCGCTGACGATGGTCGAGATTGCCGTGCGGGCGGAGGAAAAGCTGGGGGTGAGAATCCCGGACGATGAGCTGCCCAACCTCAAGACCGTCGGGGACGCCGTGAACTACGTTTCCGCGAACTCCGCGTAGTCTCGTCGTCCTATCGGCCTTCATCTGGTTTGCCAGGACACCGTGTCACTGTTGTCCCGTTTGATTATTTGCCCCGTTTGATCATCGCGGCGTTCGGGCCGGGCCGTGGCGGCATGCACGTTCACCCGACGTGCACGCCGCCCTAGCCGACGGGAGATCCGATGAACAGTCGAATGACCGGCCAGACACTGTCAGGAAGGGCCCGCTGCGGTATCCGCCACCGGCCCGGTACCGGGCAGTGCCTCGTCGAGCAGCAGCACGGGAATTCCGTCTTTCACTGGAAAGCTGCGTCCGCATGCGCCGCAGGTGAGCGCATCGGCATCCGGGTCGGCAGCGGTGCCGACAAGCAACTCGGCATGCTCCGGGCACGGGCACGCCAAGATTTCCATCAGCTGCGGATCCAGTTGAACGGTCATCGTTATCCTCCTCACGAGGCGGGTTGGTAACCATCGAAGACTACCTCACGTGCACTCATATCCTGACATCAGCTTAGGCAATCCTCATATCGTTGCAGACTCATGCGCAAACGTCATAAGGTGGGCATCATGACCAGAGCCAGATTGGACAAGGACCCTCGTGAGGTCGCCTCGATGTTCGACGGGGTGGCCCGTCGCTATGACCTGACGAACACGTTGATGACGTTCGGTCAGGACCGCCGGTGGCGAAAGCAGACCCGAATCGCGGTGGATGCGGGAACAGGTGACCGCGTACTCGACCTGGCTGCCGGGACCGCGGTCTCCACCGCGGAACTCGCCAGTTCCGGCGCATTGTGTGTAGCAGCCGATTTCTCGCTGGGTATGCTGCGGGCGGGGGCGTACCGAAACGCCCCGTCGGTCGCCGCCGATGCGTTGCACCTGCCATTCGCCGACGACGCCTTCGACGTGGTGACGATTTCCTTCGGACTGCGCAATATCGCGGACCTCCAGACGGCACTCACCGAAATGGCCCGTGTCACCCGCCCGGGCGGACGGCTCGTGGTGGCCGAGACCTCCACCCCCACCTGGCCACCACTGCGCAAGTACCTCGAGTACCTGATGGGCGCGCTGCCCGCAGTGGCCCGCAAAGTGAGCAGCAACCCGGACGCCTACGTCTATTTCGTCGAATCACTCCGGGCCTGGCCCGACCAGCCCGAGCTGGCCGAACGCATCTCCGCAGCCGGCTGGACCGACGTCAGGTGGCGCAATCTCAGCGGCGGCATCGTCGCGCTGCACAGGGCAACCAAGCCGGGAGGCCGCTAAGCGGCCCCGGGACCGGACCGAGGCGGTTGACCACGGCGCCCAGGACGGCGACAGTGATCGTCCGGTAGCGCGCCGGCCGACCGGAGGCGGCCTGTGCAGGCACGAAGGGAACACACAATGTCGATCAACCTGGTGGGCCCCGGCGACGGCGAAGAACTCGAGCTGGGGCCCAGCCGCATCCGCATCCTGGAGGACGGTTCCCACACCGGGCACCGGCTCGGCATGGCCGTCATGACGCTCGCGCCAGGATTCGCCGGCCCCCCGCAGCACCTGCACCGCAAGCACGAGGAGACCTTCTTCGTCACCTCCGGCACCATGCAATTCATCTCGGGCACCGACCAGTTCACCGTGGGCGCCGGCAGCCTGGTCACCGTACCGATCGGCACGCCGCACACGTTCGGCAACCTCGACCCCGACGAACCGGCCAC
Source organism: Pseudonocardiaceae bacterium (assembly GCA_036494005.1). Lineage (GTDB taxonomy): Bacteria > Actinomycetota > Actinomycetes > Mycobacteriales > Pseudonocardiaceae. The sequence goes on from DASXOV010000248.1 coordinate 8,795, forward strand.
CTTGTTGTTCACCACCACCCCGGACCTGTACATCAACTACTTTCGCGACCTGGTCGCGATCGGCACCGGCGATGTCACCCCTGACAAGATCCTCGAAGTGATGGAGAAGTACGCCACCGAACCGTTCCAGCCCTGACGATGACCAATGCTTCGACGGTGAGATCGAGGCGGCCACGTTCCCAGGCGTGGCCGGTCAGGTGACGATGCGGATCGTCCAGAAGTCCGAGGCCAATCCGCTGTCGGCCAGGTAGGCGTAGGGCATCGTGAAGTAGCCCTCCTGGCCCCAACCCGAGCCCCATGAGTTGCGTACGGTGAAACACTGTGTCGCATCGTCGTAGCCAACGGCGAGAACGGCGTGCCCGCCGAGTACGCTCTCGCCGGGTTGCGGCATCGGCACCACCCCGGTAGTGGCGACCTGATGGCCTTCGAAGCTGTCGTAGACGGTGAAGCCGAAAATGAATGGGTAGCCGGCAGCCAGGCAACCGCGCATTTGGTCGAGGCTTTGCGGTACACGTTGATAGGTGGTGGCGCGATGGTTCAAAGCCTGGGCATAGCACGATCCCGGTGGTTTCTGCCCAGCACGATCGTCCGCTGCCCAGTTCCCGTTGTCGTCGGGCGGGCTGCCATCGTAGGGCCACTCTTTCTCCGGACACACGCCGAGTTTGGCAACGCTTTTTACCCCGTCGCGGATCTGTGCGCCCGAGTCGTTTCCGACGTTCCCTTCCATGGCCCGCTCGTTGTAGTATATGAAGAGCCGTGACGGCATGAGGTCGGCCAGCTTCTGCTTCATCAGGTCGAACTCAAACGCACCAGCGATCGCATTCGCGGTGCAACTACCGATTTTCTGCTGGTCGTACACCACTGGGCAGTGGGCTCGCAGATCCGTACGAGGCGGCAGGGCCGCCATCGCGATACGCGGCGCCGCATAGACATGATCCCGCCCGTCCGGCAGATCACGCACCCAACCGTAGCGAGCGGTCGTGCGCGGGCGCAATGCAAGCGCATCCGCCGGGTCCGCCGCGCTCGGCTCACCATTCCGACTCTCAACGTTTGTCACGTCCACCCTCCGCAGATATTGTCGCCGACACCGATGAGGCCATGATGGCCGACATGACCGCTTCATCCTCAAATGATCACTAACTGTACGCTGTAAGAAGTCGGAGATACCGATACTCTGATGGAACAAGGGGCAGGCGATCGGGCAGGCCTGGTTGCGCCATCGTGCAGGAAACCCCTGCCTCGGTGCACGCCTGGCACGCCTGGAGACCAGCATCGGATTGCCGCTCAGTCGTGTCGAGCCACCGTGGGCTCGCCTGTGGAGGGCAGACCAGCGCCGTCCCTGGATCCACGCTGCCACAGGCGTGTAACCGAAAGCTCCGTTTGCGCGATGAATGGGCGACCCACCCCAACGGCCGACGAGGTCATGACAAATCCGCCCAAACTGGAGAAAAGATGCGACACGGCTATCTGTACTCTCTCGTGGTGAGTGCCGCACTGGCATTGTCTTCGATGCTGGTCGCTCCATCGGCGATGGCTTCGAGCGGAGCTCATGTGCCGACCGCCAACCTCGGGGATTCCTTCTCCAGTGGCGAGGGCGGCACCGAGACCGGCCCGTACCTACCTGGCACGGACACACCAGCCGACCAATGCCACCGCTCACCCACGTCGGCTACCCGGCTGCTGGCTGCCACGTCGCTGGTGGACGTTGTCGTGGACGCGGCTTGTTCCGGGGCGACCACACAGAACATTGTCAACACGGGACGCTTCGGCGAACCACCTCAGGTCGGCCGGCTCAATCCTGCCGTCAAGCAGGCCTACCTCATGATCGGTGGCAATGACATCGGGTTCGGCACACTACTGGGCTGCATACTACAGATCAACTGCGACCAGACCCCGATACCTGACGGCACCCGCCTCCTGCTCACACAACTGCCATCGAAACTCGATCAGGCCTATACGGCTGTTCAGGCGGCAACACCGAATGCCACCCACACCGTGGTGCTCTATCCGCCGCTGCTGCCGCCCACGCCACAAACCGGGCACACGACCGATCTGAGCCGGTGCCCGGAGCTCAACTCGAACGAACTGGTAATCGGCAATGAACTGTTCGACCAACTCAACGCCATCATCGCGCAGCGGGCACAAGCGCACCACTTTCAAGTGATCAACCCAGCACCGGCATTCAGAGGGCACGACGTGTGCTCTGCCCGCCCGTTCTTCTACCGGCCAGGCACGGTTCCGCAGGCCGCCACCTACCATCCGGCGCTGCCGGGACGCGCAATCATAGCTGGTTACCAGGCCATCACCCGGATTGCCACCTGATACATCGGACACACTCGCGCTAAGAGCCTGTCCTTCTGCTCGGCGACGACGTTCCAGAGCGAGTTCCCGGGTGGGGACGACGTTTCCCGCGTGGGCGGCTCGCGGACCTGGGGCGAGAAATTGCTCTTAACTGGCGCCGACGGCGTCCGTTCCACCGTGCGCCGACTGGTCCTGACGCCGGTGCCGCCCTGTGCCGCCGCAGTGATGGCTTGGCGCAGCGTCTCCGACAGCCGCCCACCCGGTCTCACCCACCTCACCCTGCTCATGGGCGAGGGATGCTTCTTCGGGCTCGTCCCGCTCGGCGACGGAGCAACCCACGGATTCGCCGGCCGACCCGGCCACTGCCTCGCCGACCCGCCGGTCGGCCGACTCGACCGGCTCCGCGACCGGTTCGCCTGCTTCGGCGGCCCCGTCCCGGCCTATCTGGCCAGCCTGCGCGCCGACGCCCAGATCCACAGCACACCGGTCGAGTGGGTGAACCTCGAACGCTGACACGCAGGTCGCGTGGTGCTCGTCGGCGACACAGCCCACGCCACCCCACCACACCTGGGTGAAGGCACGGCGACGCCCCCGGGTGGCGTGGGTTCAGGAGCAGAGTCTCGATACCGCGCGCACGTGGGCCATGCCACCTGCCGTCCGGGACCCAGCACTGCGCGAGCATGGCGACCGACTGCTCAGCGACCGGTACCAGCCGCTCCGCGCCACACCGTAGTCGGCGATTCGACCGGCAACCTTCGATCCCAGTCACCAACCGTTACATCACCCTCGCAAACGCGAACGCTCCGCACACGAACTGAATTTCTTACGTCCGGTCCACCAGATTCCGGATTCTTGGCGTGCGCCGAGTTTAGGGGGATACACTCGGATACAAGGGCCCCGAAGAGGTTCGTGTCGCGCACCTGAACGGGCAGCTCGCTGCATGAAAGTGCGCACTAAAAGCTGCTCGAGAACAGCGGGGTCGCTCAAAGGGGGCTGGGATGTCTTCGGATGATTCCCGTCATGGAGTTGTCGCGGTAAGCGGTCACAGCGACCTGGCGCTGGTCGGGTCCGACGTCGAGATGCCGCTGGTGTTCGGTGAGTGGCGGCGCTACGTCAATCTTGACTATGCGGCCAGTGCACCATGTCTGGTCGCGGTCAAGCAGGCGGTCGATGAGCTGTTGCCTTGGTACTCCAGCGTGCATCGTGGCGCGGGATATAAATCACTGCTGGCGACTGGCGCCTACGAAGATGCCCGGGAGGCGGTGCGGTCGTTCGTCGGGGGACGTGCCGATGATGCGGTGGTCTTTACCCGTAACACCACCGACACGCTGAATCTACTCGCCGCTGCGCTGACACCCGATACCGAGGTGTTCGCCTTCGCCGGCGAGCATCACGCCAACCTGCTGCCGTGGCGCCGCGGCCGGGTCACCATTCTTCCCGTGCCCGCCGCCCCGGCCGGTGCCCTGGACAATCTCGACCGGGCGCTGAGGGAGCCCGCCCGTGGACCGCGATTGGTGACCGTGACCGGCGCGTCCAACGTGACCGGCGAGATCTGGCCCTACCCGCAGATCGCCCGGCTGGCGCACGAGCACAACGCGCGGATCCTGCTCGACGCTGCCCAGTTGGCCCCGCACCATCTGCTCGACATGGCCTGCGAGGACGTCGACTACCTGGCGATGTCCGGGCACAAGCTCTACGCACCATTCGGTGCCGGCGCGCTGGTCGGACGGCCCGACTGGCTCGCGGCGCGCGAACCTTTCCTGGCCGGTGGTGGCGCGGTGCGCTACGTCACCGTCGACGACGTGCTGTGGGCTGACCTGCCCGACCGGCAGGAAGCCGGCTCGCCCAATGTGATCGGAGCGGTCGCTCTCGGGGTAGCCTGCCGGACCCTGCAGGCAGCGGACATGACGCGGTTGGCAGCCACCGAAACCAGGTTACTCGATCTCGCCCGCGATCGACTCGCCGCAGTGCCCGGTGTGCAGCAATACCAGATGTGGGCGCCGGGCCATCCACGCATCGCGGTGCTCCCGTTCACCCTCAGCTCAGTCCCTACGCCCAGCTCGCGGCGGTGCTCAGCGCCGAATACGGCATCGGGGTACGGCACGGCTGCTTCTGCGCCCACCCGCTGATGGCCCACCTGCTGGGAATCACCCCCGCACAATCCGCAGACCTGCGCCGCGCCATCAAGAACGGCACACCCGTCGCGATACCAGGAGCGGTGCGGGCAAGCATCGGCCTGGGCACCACGGCCACCGACATCGACCACCTGGCCGACGCCCTGACAACGATCGTCATCGACGGTCCACACTGGTCATACCGTTGCTCACCCGAAGGCAACGACTACTGGCCAGAACCCGACCCGAGACCACACTGGCCCCCAGTCACGTCCGCTTTCCGTTGATGCAATACCACGCCGAGCATCCCGGATACCTCGGCCAGCCCGTCGAGCCGACGCAATGTGCCGGGCGGGCCGTCGTTGCGGATGAAGCAAATACCCAGCTGACCGGCGAACCGTGGAATTATTCTGATCACGACTCCCGTTTACGCGCTCACGGCGCCATAACAACCAGCCGGTTTGACACTGCCAACCGTGGCGGGATCTGGGCGTCACTGAGAAAATGGAGACCAGACCGGGGTCGACCATGTCCAGGCCTTCGAAGAACTGGACGATCTGCTCCGGACTGCAAATGTGGTAGGCGACAGCCCCGGTATCCGCGCAGGCCTCCGTCGCTTCGGCCTTGCCCTGGTCGGTGATCCCTCCGTCATAGAGCGCCAGGTAGCTGCCCGAGGGGACGGCGGTCAGCACTCGACTCACAACGGACCTTGCCTCGTCGTAGTCGGCGAGGTGGCCGAGGATCCCCATGAACATGACCGCGATCGGTTGGTTGAAGTTCAGCACGTCGTGGGCGTCGGTGATGATCTGGTCCGGGTCGTGGACGTCAGCATCGATGTAGGTGGTGACCCCTTCGCTCATGCTGCTCTTCGGCCATGTCAAGCACCCTCCCGGCAGGTTTGCGTGGGTATGGAAAGCCGACTCGTATCGTCGTGGCGGGGTCGTTGACACCCCTGCTCGTGTGTGCCGTGAGTGTCGGGCGGTGGCCGACGGTGGCCGCGTCTGACTCAGTGACATCGTAGGGTACAGACTAGATCGTCCATACCGGTGACAGCGCTGTGATGATATGGGTAAATTCAGCGCTACCATCGCCACCGAAGAGTGATGGTTCACCCGAAGGGGATTGCTGTGACCGCGGTGCAACGTGACGACACACCCGACGAGCCGGTCAGGCCGGTTCGGGCCGGGAATGGACCCACCGTGTTACGGATCGTATTGGGTGCCCAACTGCGCCGGCTGCGGCAGGCCAGCAACATCTCCGCGCAGGAAGCCGGAGCCGCCATCCGTGGCTCCCACGCGAAAATCAGCCGGTTGGAGCTGGGCCGGGTGGGTTTCCGGCGGCGTGACGTGGCGGATCTTCTCACCCTGTACGGCGTCGAGAACGAGCAGAAGCGACACGAATTCTTCTCGCTGGCCGAGCAGGCCAACGTTCCGGGTTGGTGGCACCAGTACACGGACATCCTGCCCGGCTGGTTCGAGTACTACCTGGGGCTGGAGCAAGCCAGCTCGGTCGTCCGCACCTACGAGCCGCATCTGGTGCCCGGTCTGCTGCAGACCGAGGACTGCGCCCGCGCGGTGATCCGATCGGGTCACCCCGGCGCTCCAGCCGAGGACGTTGAGCGGCGGGTCGTGCTGCGCATGCGCCGCCAGCAGGTCCTGACCCAGCCCGACGCGCCCACCGTGTGGGTCGTGGTCGATGAGGCGGCGCTGCGACGTCTGGGCACAGCCGCGACGGCCCGGGCACAGATCCGGCACTTGATCGAGATTGCCGAGCTGCCCAACGTCACCTTGCAGACCATGCCGTTCCACGCCGGTACTCACCCAGCCGCGGGCGTACCGTTCAGCATCCTGCGGTTCTGCGATCCCGACCTGCCCGACGTCGTGTACCTCGAACAGCTCACCAGTGCCCTCTACCTGGACAAACGCCGCGATATCGAACACTACCTGAAGGTCATGGACCAACTGTGCGTCCAAGCGCTCCACCCGGCGGCCACACTCAACTTCCTGGCCAGGATGAGCAAGTACACCTAAAACACCCTGAGAGACGTTGTTGCCTCATTCTGCGACGCACTGTTCAGATCCCCTGGGCTCTTCACGATCTTTGCGGTGTGTCTGTGGCTGGATGAGCACCCACCCCCAAGGTCACGGTGACTGCGGACGGCTATTTTCGAGCGGCACGTCCGTCGGCCGTTGTAGTGCGGGGGCGCATCCGAGGAACTCGCGTAGCGCTGCCACAGCTAGGCCGTCCGGAGCGCCGAGTCGCAGGTCAATCCCACGCGCAGCGGCGGCGTCGGGTACTGGTGAGCTGTCGTCGAGCTGATAGCAGCTCCACACCGAGGCGGGTGTCTCGGCGGCGGCAAGCAGCGGTTCGTAGACGTCGGGGTCGGCGCCCGAATAGCCGGTAATCAGTATCTGGACCGTACTCGGCGGGCGCGGCTGCCAGCAGAGCGGCGCGGCCGGTCAGCAATTCATAGGCCAGTTCGATGCCAACGTCGAAGTTGAGCGTCACGTGCATGCCGCCGCGGATGAGGTGCAGAGCAGCGAGCAGGTGCGCCTCGTTCGGTACCTCGACCCGTAACGCAAGCAAGCATTGCAGCGCGTCCTCCCCCAGCGTGCCCCACAACCGCCCAGCACACTTCGAGTTTGCGCTGCGACCCGATCAGCCCAGCAAGCGCGTCGGCAGCCACCACGTCCGGTGCGACCTCGCTGGCCACCATGTGCACAATACGGAGCACATCGTTACGCAGCGCGAAACCACGCGGCAGCGAGGCCGGTGCCGCACCGCTCACGCCCGCTCCGGAGAACACCGCGAGCCGTGTCTGCTGTGGCCCGGTCACGTCGTCCTGGATTGCTTCAAGCCAACTGCGCGCAGCGCGGCCTGGCATGCCGAGAGTTCCCGGTCGGTGTAGGCCAGGAAGAAGACCGTCTGGATCCTGCTGTCCTGCGTGGTGCGCAGGTAGTCGACTGCCGCGCCGATCAGCGTCCGCGCGGTCGCCCTGGGGTCAGCACCACCTGCGCCGGCGCCGAGCAGCGGGAAGATTATCGAAGGCGGTTCCTGGTCATCACCCAGCTGCTCGGCGAGTCGGAGCGCCTCGCGTACGCACCGCTCCAGACCACGCACCTGCCGGTAGCCGGTGCCCGGCTCGCCCTGCACGGCGGCGGAGTGGATGATGTGGCGCACGCGGTTCGTCTCGATGAGCTTGCCCGCCGAGGTGGCGATGGCGGTGCCCGCCGTCACCGGTGTCTGGCCGAGGACTTCGCGTGTCAGCTCGTCTGCCACGCGGTCGTTCGTCACCCGCCCGGCGTGGTCACGGTCGGCACCCTCGTACCGAATCAGCCCGGAGACGGACTTCTCGTGGAACCGCGACATCTGCATGTCGACGTTCTCTGAATTAACCCAGATATCGACGAAGTCGACATTGCGTAGATCACCGGTCACGATACCGACACATTCCATACTTTTGCCGTTGACGTCGTAATAGTAGACCCGTTTACCCTCCAGCGGGTGGGGCGCGTGATGTTGCCGCAACGTCTCCAACTCGTCAGCCAGAGCGGCGATCCGGTCGTCCCTCTGCTTGAGCGCCAACTCGGTATCGTCCAGCGCGGACAATTGTTTCTGGGTACGAACGGACACCAGTAGTATCACCACAACAAAGGCAGCGGCACCGCCGAGCGATATCCCGAGAACAGATCCATCGGCCTGCGACTGCGGAAAAAACGAAAAGATCACAAGCGTGGTGGCAATCGCCGCGCACAGCCACGCAAACGTGAGGAGTGCGTGTCGACGACCCGCTAACGACCGACCCAACCCCAGCGCGAGGCTGACGATACAGATGATCAGGAAGATCGACGCGGCGACCAAGTCAGTTCGCTTCCAATCCGAGACCGCCTCGGTTGAGCCCGACGCGCACACCACGATGTCACCACTAGATCGGGGACCAACGGCCGGTCGTTACATTCCGTCCGCGCCGTGGACGCGCAAGCACACCTTGATCCCAACTGGTCGTAGCAATTGATCTTGGTGTAGGTCGTCGATGCCGGCGTGGCCCCGTCAAGGCAAGTAGATCTCGCGCAGTTCCGGATGGTCGGCACGGGTCAGCTCGTCGATGGCCGCCCTCGGACGGTGGTCGTAGAGGTTCAGGCATGTTTGGTGCCAGTGCGCCCCATGCGATCCACCGTGCGCCTGCCAGCCCGTCGATCCCCGAGTACAGCTCGCGCACCACCGACCGGGCTCGGCGCAGGGTCGCCGGCCCACAGGTGCGCGAAGGCGAGTTCGAACAGCGCATGCGCCAGGAGGTCCAGGATGGCGGGATCCTGCCTGTCCAAGGCGCGGCGTGCGCGTTCGAGTGCCTCGGTGTGGCCGAGGTAGCTGCTGAGCAGCGTCACATGGACTCGGTCGAGGCGTTTCCGCAGCTTGGTGGGCAGCACGCGGGCGCCGCGCGGTCACCGATCCGCTCGAGCAGCATTGCCCGAGCCAGCTGGGGTCCCCGCGCAACGTTGCCAGCAGCCGGTCGCCCCTGATGCCTACCAGGGAGCGGAGTGCAGGGGTGACCGCATCCGATAGGCCCTGTTCATCCGCCCATTCCAGGAAGGCAACGTTCAACGTGTCCGGTTCGGCGCCTCCCCGGAACACGTCGCTGTGCCGCGAGAGCACGGGCAGGCGTTCCGAAAGAGCGGTGCGGTCCTTCTCGACGGCGAACCACGTGACGCGGGCCGCTCCGGTCAGCGCTTCGTCGAGCACCAGGCGCAGGTCGACGTCCAAACCGGCGTACCCGATGACCACCACGTTGCTCCGCACGCAGTCGTCGACCAGCCGATGCGCCCACCCGGGAGGCAAAGACCGTACAACCTGGTCGGAGCGGAAGATGTACCGCCCGCGACTGACCGTGCCGTGCGGCTTGAGCAGAACGGCGTCCGCAACGGGTGTCGCGTCGTCGCACGACGCGACCCGCAAACGCGCTGCCCGCTGCGGCTTCGATCAACTCGTCGACATTGACGGTCCACACGCGATCGCCTTTGCCGATCGCCGTTGCGAGAACCACGTGCACGGCGTTCGGCTGCCCTTGCCCCAGGGTTCGTGTGAGCCAGGACTCGAGCGGAAGCCCGCCTTCGCGCAACGCGCGCATGAAGGTCTCCGGCGCCAGCTGTTCCGCGCTCGGCCGGGCTTTCAATGGTAGTTTCAATTCATCCATGAGATGGCTACGCAGTTTGTAGAATAATGGCAAACTCGCCGGTGGCGCGACGCTCGCACCCGCACCGATGATGAAGGCCGGCGAGTCGGATCGGATTTCATCGCACTGTCCTTAAAGATCTGCTTTGTCCGACAATGCCCCACGTCAGCCACACGAGCAAACGGTGACCGGCAAGAATGCGGTTCGCACCGTCGACGTGGCAGACCACACCGGGAACAGCCATTCCATATCGCCTACCCCTGCGAGATCTGGTCGTGCGTGAATCGTGAAATACATTGCGGTCGGATGAGATCGAGGTGTGTGCATCTGTCATCGCACGTGCCGGTGGTTTCGTTACCGGCGACCTCGGGTGTTTCGGTCACTCGCATCAACGGACGAGCGCTGCTCGAAATCTCGGCAGCCGCTCGCATTCTCGTGTCCGATCGCCGGTCGAGCGCAACGTCCGACTCGGCGAGGGTGTGATCGCCGACGCCGAGCCGTAGATATTGCCCTTAGCGACGGGTGAGCTGACAGCTCTACGGACGCTGAGGCGGTGATGTTTAGCTCGGCATGCCGAGACTCGCCGTGGCGATCCGGTTGACCTACACCACCGCTCGCCTAACTCTTACAACCTCAACAGGAATTTCCTGCTGTGGGCGGAAGTCATCTGATTCCAGCACCACGATCGACTCAAGCACAAACGCATCTCGTAATGGCGCTAGCTCCTCGATCGAAGGCGCCGTTACAAGGGCGACGCGAAAATTCAGAATCGGCAGCAATCTCACTATGGCTGGCGTCAATCTGGATGGCAGGTTGCTCAGCAACACGTCGCATCGTGTCGTTGGCAATATGATCAAGGCGTCCCCCTGAATCACCTGCGCGTGAGGTACCCGGAGCCGCAAATATGGCGTGAGGTTGGGATCGCACTCGATGACGGTCAAGCCCTGGCAGCTCGGCACATACTCCGCCACTGTCCCGACGCCCGCACCGACCTCGACCACCTGATCGCTCGGCCGGATGCCTGCCGCCGCAATCAGCAAGCGGATTTTCACGGGATTGACGAGAAAGTGCTGATCCAGTTCGGGATTGGTTGCGATGTCGAACTCGTCGTCCACGAGCACGACACTCTCTCTCATGGATGGCAACTCAGGCAACAGCCCTGCTTAGGAGCCACGTCAACTGTTCAGTGGTCTCCCGCGTGCTACGCGGCACATGCTCGTGCTTGAGTTCCGGCAGGATACGGCTGAGCAGCACGACCGTTCGGGCCGACGCCACCTCACCGGCCAAGAGTGCGATCTGGCGCATGGTCGTCTCCGCATCGTTCCAGGTACCCACTACCGGCTGGGCGCGGAGCAGGTACCCGAGGTGCACGTATCGGGTCCGCACCTGGTGAGGCGACGTGGCAACCGACTCCTCAAACCTTCCGATTGCCTCCCGGGGGTATCCGAGATCGAGCAGCGCCATGCCTTCATGCCAGGCCAACTCGCGCTCGTCAATCCACCATGCCCACTTTGGGTCACCGTCTCGCATGCCATCCTCGTACTGGGTGCGTACTTGTCGAACAGCTTGAGCGCCTGGTCGGCGCCTTGTGCCAGCGCGCGGGCCACACGCACCAGGAACAAAGACTGGACACGGGATGAGAGCCGATCACGGCTTTCCAGTACCGAGCGGGCCAAGTGGAGAGCGCCGCGGGGCCGTTCCAGATGACCGGCGTGCATACTGGCGTTTTGGAGGGTCGGCAGCTCTATGCTCCGGTCACCGGCCAGACGCGAGAAGTAGAGCGCTTCTTGGTTCATACGCCGCACATCATCTTGCCGGTCGGCATCATAGAGCAGCCATCCGGCAACTTCGGCCCACGATGTGCCAGATGTATTGCCGTACCGCTTCGAGGTACGCCGCGTCGGCATAGAGAGTCACGGAAAAGACTGGGAGCGCGGTCGTGGCTGCCATATCCGCGCCAGCAACAGGCAACGCCGCAGATGACACCAGCCGTCCGGCCCCACGCAAGCGGTCAGCATCGGCCTGGTGCCGCGCTCGATCTTGTTGATCGAGGTGCGGTCATAGCCGGTGTTCGTACCAACCTGCGCTTGGCTGAGCGCAGTCGCCTGCCGGAACGTCGCCAGCGCCGCGCCAAGCTGGTGGCGCTGCTCCATGAGGTCGTCCGATTCCCGGCTCACCCATGTCTCCTCCCTGATCGGCTTCAGCGTAGTGGGACCTTGTGAACCCATGGGTGATGGTGGTTCGCGACGTTGCCTACATGCATGGCCACGCCCTTGGCTCCGGATCAAGGCCCAGGGCTGCGGAGGTACGGCCGCTCACCCAGGAGCTGACGGCGGTATTCCGGCGTGAGGTGCGGCTGCGCCGGTCGCGAGATGCGCAGTGACACCGTGCCCGACGACCACGAGTTCCTGGACAGGCTAACCCCGGCTCGGGCTGAATCGCCCCGGCGAGTCACCCGCATGCAGCAGCTGGCCCTCGACAACACAACCCTCGACAACACAATCAGCAAGTCCACCGCCTACGACTACCTCCCTGAGGGCATCGAGGTGCTCGCCGCCCGGGCACCGGGCCTGCACTACGCGCTGCTGGCGGCGAAACCGGCCGGCTACTCCCACGTCAGCATCGATGGCACCCTGATCGAGACCGACCGGTGCGCCACCTAACAACGGTCAGTAATCAACCCCTTGCGCGGAAAGGCTCGGTGGCTGGCGCGATGAGCCCACGTAGGTGACACTCAGGACCGCACCACGACGGTGTGTTACTGCGGGTATCCAGCTCGGTCAGCATCTCGTAGATCGACATGACATCGCTGTCGAGATGCACCAGGCCCAGCGCCCCGAGACCGAACACCGCAACGAACCAACGTTTGGATCAGGTTGAGCCAGGGG
>DASXOV010000249.1:0-15640 GCA_036494005.1 Pseudonocardiaceae bacterium
GTCTGTGGCTGAGAAGGTCTGTGGCTGAGAAGTTCTCTGGCCGGGAGAAGCTGACCCGCGTCCTGAGTGAGCCGGTGAGGGGCTGAGGTGACTGCAAGCGCTGATCTAGAGAACGTGGAATGGGACCGGACCCAGGACGCACTCCGCGATGAGGTCCGGCGAGTGACGGAGCTGCTGCGTTCCGTCCGTGATCCGAGTGCCCCAGCGGTGGGGCAGTGGAGTCTGGCTGAGGTCGCGATGCATCTCTCCCAGGTCTGGGTGGTCGTACCGGGCCTGGCGCGACGCGATCTGTCCCGCATCTATGAGGTGATGCCCAGCCTGGCGGGCACGGCCGGTGACTCGCTGGTCCGGGACATCTGGGAGCTGGGTGACGTGACGACTCTCGGGGTACGGTCTGACACCGAACGCGACCCAGCAGTGCTGGCGGACCGTATCGAGTCCCGTGCCGAGGAATTCTTCGGCGAGTGCGCCGGGCGATCTGCCGACGAGCCCGTCCCATGGATGGTGCAGGGCAGCACTTTTCGCCTTGCGAGCCTGACCGGCCACTTGCTGAACGAGACCATCATGCACGGCACTGACATCGCCAGGGCCGACGGACGCGCATGGCGGATCGACCCGGCGCACGCCGCCATGGTGACGGGCGGATTCATCATTCCCGTCATCGACGCGCTCGGTCCCAACGTCCTGGTCAACGGTGACAATGCGTCCGGACTCCGGGCCACCTATGAGCTCCGGATCCGGGGCGGTGGCCGTTTTCGTTTCGTCTTCGACGACGGTGTCCTCGCGATCGAGAAGCCTTCCTCCCGCAGGGTTGACTGCTACATCTCTGCTGATCCGGTAGCGTTTCTCAAGATCGTCTGGGGTCGCCAGAGCCAATGGCCGGCGATCGCGAAGGGCCAGCTGCTGGCGTGGGGCCGCAAGCCGTGGCTGGGGCCGCGATTCAGGGCCTTGTTGCGCAATCCGTGACGGCGACCAGATCGCCGGCGGTGGCCCCGGCTCGCACGGGCCGTGAGCGGGTTACTCCGCTGCGCAACCCGAGCGCGGCCTGCTACGCAAACCCCCACGGCGGCCTGCTGCGCAACCTCACCACGGCCTGGTATGTCGGTCGCCCTTGCCGGAGGGTATGAATGACTGTCCCAATCTGCAGAGGAGGGCGCATTCATGATTCGCAAGCTCGCCGCCCTGGCGGGGGTCGCTGAGGCCGCTCGCCGGTATGCCAGGAAGAACCCCGACAAGGTCAGCAAGTTCGCCGAACAGGCCGGACACTTCGTCGATCAACGCACCAAGGGCCGCTACCGCAGCAAGATCGACGGTGCGGTGCGTAACGTCAAGAACGCCACACGCTCACACTGACCCACCGAGTCGCTTGCGGGGCGGAAGCCTCAGCTGGGGGTCCCGGCCGACGCAACGGTGCCTCGGGGCCCCGGGCACTGAGTCACCGTCCGGCGTACCGCCCCGCCGACTCGGGCATCGTCCCGGAACCTTCCCGGAAACCTGATGTCAGTGTTCCGGAGCGGTGAAGGCGGGTCCATCGAACCGGTCCACCGTGGTGAACTCCTCGACGCTGCGACGGCTGAGCTTGCGAATCGTCCGCTCGGGGTGTCCCAGCGCGATCAGTCCGGCGACCGCGTGGCCGTCAGGTATACCGATCAACTCTCGTACCCTCGGTTCCTGCCTGGCCAGCACCGAGGTCATCACTCCGCCGAGGCCTTCGTTGCGCGCGGCCAGCAGCAGGTTGTGCCCGAAGGGGTAGATCGACGCGCCACCGACGATGCTCTGCCGGTCCAGCCCGTTGTCCACGGTCGCCAGGGCACCGAGATCGGCCACCAGCAGCAGCAACACCGGCACCGTGTCCAGGGCTTCGGTGAACGGGTTGGGCCTCGGTACCTTTCGGGCTGCCTCGAGATCCACTTCGGGACCGGTCCAGCTACCCTTCTCACGTGGCGCGAATGGCACCAACCCGGCGTCGACGTGTGCCATGTACTCCCGCCACCCCAGGTCGTAGAGCTCCTGGATCCGGCGCCTGGTGTGCCGGTCGCGCAACACGACCACGTGCCAGCCCTGTCGATTGCCTCCGCTGGGCGCGAACCTGGCGTGGTCGAGCATCCGATGCAGGACGGTGTCGGACACCCTCTCGTCGGTGAACGTCCGCGTCGCGGGTGTCGTCCGCATGACCTCGTAGAGCTCCACGAACTGGCAACCTACCGCGCGGGTCCCCGGGACAGCGTCCCCGGTCCAGCCCTCGGATCCCCGGAGAGCACCGTCACGCCAAGGCTGGAAGACTGAGAAACATGGCAGTGAATTCTTTCATGGTTCCGTTGGGTACGCCCGCTCCGGCCTTCGCCCTGCCCTCCCTCGAGGGGCGGACCGTCGATCCCGGAGAGTTCGCGGGCCGCCCGATGCTGGTGATGTTCTTGTCCAACCATTGTCCGTACGTGCGGCACATCGAGCGGGAACTCGGCTCGTTGCTCGCCCAGTATGACGATCAGGATCTGGGCGTCGTTGCGATCTCGAGCAACAACGTCGAGAGCCATCCCGACGACGGCCCCACTGGTCTGTCCGAGCAGGTCGGCCGCGCTGGGTTCACCTTCCCTTATCTCCTGGACGAATCACAGGAGATAGCGAAGACCTACCGGGCGGCATGCACACCCGACTTCTTCCTCTATGACGAACGGCACCGGCTCGCCTACCGGGGGGAGTTCGATGATTCCCGCCCGAAGAACGACCTGCCGGTGACCGGGCAGGCCCTGCGAATGGCGCTGGACCATGTGCTGACGGGCAAGCCGGTACCAGAGCCGCACGTTCCGAGCATCGGGTGCGGGATCAAGTGGAAACCGGGTAACGAACCGTTCTGATTCCGGCGAGCGCCCACATCGTCGACTACCGAAGTAACCCAAATTTCACACTGATGGGTTAGGGCTCTTGACACGATCGGCCTAGTCTAGACGTCGATGAGCCAGGGTCAGCGTAGGCAGGACCGTCGGCACGCCGAGGGTCCTGCCGTGGGCTCGACCGGAGCTCGTTTCGGAGGCGCGAACGTACGCCGTCTCCGCAAAGCCGCTTCGCCGCCCGGCGATGCCCCTGTCATTCCAACCCTCAGACCTCCGCGCGACGACGGACTGGTCGTCGGCCAGACGGGCGCCCGCTTCGCGAGTCGCACCTGGACTGACACCGATGAGCAGGCTGAGTGGGATTCCGCTGAGCAGGCTGTGGTTCCCGACGTCGAATCACTGACTGCGGAGTCGGCCGACGAGGCCGAGTGGGTTGTCGACGAGACGGACTGGGCCGGTTCTGAGGAGAACTACGACCTGGTGCGGCCCTACGCCTGGACGGGTGGCCGGACCGTGTCCCGCCACGATCTGGCGATCGAGGCACTCATTTCGGCCACCGGGCGCCCGCTCGGCGCCGGGGCGAGTCCGGAACACCACGCGATCGTCCGGTTGTGCAGCATCCCGCGCTCGGTGGCGGAGCTGGCCGCGTTGCTGTCGGTACCGCTCGGAGTGGCCCGGGTGGTGCTGGGAGACATGGCCGAGGCGGGCAGCGTCGCGGTGCACCGCACCGCTGCGGGGATCGCGGACGGCGCGCCGGACCTCGCCCTGATGCAGCGCGTGCTCACCTGCCTGCAGCGGCTCTGACGTCGGCACGTCTCTCAGCTGGGCTGAGAGGGGGGAGGCCTCAGAACTGGTCGACCGCGTTCACCCGCAGAACGGCCGTGCCGGTCTCGTCGGAAGCGGTCAGATCGACCTCTGCGCTGATGCCCCAGTCGTGGTGCCCGGCCGGATCGTCGAGGATCTGCCGGATGGCCCACCGGCCGGGCTGCTCGTCTATGAGCAGCAGTTGCGGGCCGCGCGCATCAGCGCCGGTGCCGATCTGGCAGTGGGCGGCGAAGTACGGCTCCAGAGCGTCACACCAGGCCTGGGCGTCCCATTCGCCATCAGGATCCAGTTCCCCGAGTTCTTCCCATCGGCGACGGGCGGCGAGTTCCACCCGGCGGAACAGCGCATTGCGGACCAGTACCCGGAAGGCCCGCGCATTGGTGGTCACCGGCGGCGGGCGGTCGTCGATCTGCCGCGGTGCGACGGGCGCCTGAGGGTCACGTAGCTTCTCCCACTCGTCCAGCAGGCTGGAGTCGACCTGACGGACCAGTTCGCCGAGCCATTCCTGCAGGTCGCGAACCCCATCGGTCTTGGCCTCTTCGGGAACGGTGCGGCGCAGCGCCTGATACGCGTCGGCCAGGTAGCGCAGCACGAGGCCCTCAGAACGGGCGAGTCCGTAGAATCCGACGTACTCGATGAAGGTCATGGATCGCTCGGCCAGGTCACGGGCCACCGACTTGGGCGAGAGCCGGTGGTCGGCGACCCACGGGTGCCCCTGCCGGTAGGTCTCGAATGCGGCGGTCAGCAACTCGGCCAGTGGCATCGGGTAGGTGACGTCGTCGAGCAGCCGCATCCGCTCCTCGTACTCGATGCCGTCGGCCTTCATCGCGGCCACGGCCTCACCCTTGGTCTTCGACAACTGCGCGCCGAGGATCTGGCGCGGATCATCCAATGTGGCCTCGAGGACCGACAACACGTCCAGCGGATAGCCGGGATCCTCCGGGTCGAGGAGTTCGATGGCCGCCAGCGCGAACGGAGACAGCGCCTGGTTGAGCGCGAAGTCGAGTTGCAGGTCTCCGGTGAGCCGCACGGTCCGGCCCTGTTCGTCCGGCTCGGGCAGGCGTTCGATCACTCCCGCGGCCAGCAGCGCTCGATAGATCGCGATCGCATGCCGGATGTGGCGGCGCTGCGCCGGGCGGTCCTCGTGATTCTCGGTGAGCAGGTGGCGCATCGCGGCGAACGCGTCCCCTGGCCGGTTGGCGACGTTGAGCAGCATCGCGTGGCTGACTGCGAAGCTGGACGTCAATGGCTCCGGATCAGCCGCCATCAGCCGATCGAAGGTGCGATCACTCCAGGAGACCTGCCCCTCCGGGGCCTTCTTGCGGATCAGCTTGCGGCGCTTGCGCGGATCGTCACCGGCTTTGGCCAGTGCCTTGGCGTTCTCCACCACGTAGTCGGGAGCCTGCACCACGACATTGCCCGCGGTGTCGTAACCCGCTCGGCCCGCTCGGCCCGCGATCTGGTGGAACTCTCGTGCTGTGAGGTGGCGCAGCCGGGTCCCGTCGTATTTGCCCAGCGCGGTGAGCAGCACGGTACGGATCGGCACGTTGATCCCCACGCCGAGTGTGTCGGTGCCACAGATGATCTTCAGCAGGCCGGCCTGGGCGAGTCGCTCCACCAACCGGCGATACCGTGGCAGCATCCCGGCGTGGTGCACGCCGATCCCGTGCCGCACCAGCCTGGACAACGTCCGGCCGAACCCGGCCGCGAACCGGAAGTTGCCGATCAGCTCGGCGATCGCGTCCTTCTCCGCCCGGGTGCAGACGTTGATGCTGGTCAGCGCCTGTGCCCGCTCCACGGCGGAGGCCTGGGTGAAGTGCACCACATAAGCCGGCGCCTGGTTGGTCGCGAGCAGTTCCTCCAGGGTCTCGTGCAGTGGTGTCGTCACATACCGGAAGTGCAGCGGAACCGGCCGGTCCGCGGAGTGGACCACTGCCGTCGGCCGGCCGGTACGACGGGTCAGATCCTCCTCGAAGCGGCTCACCTCACCCAAGGTCGCCGACATCAGGAGGAACTGGACACGCGGCAATTCGAGTAGTGGCACCTGCCATGCCCAGCCGCGATCCGGGTCGGCATAGAAATGGAACTCGTCCATCACGACCAATCCGACGTCGGTGGCGGGCCCGCTGCGCAATGCCATGTTGGCCAGTACCTCGGCGGTGCAGCAGACGATCGGTGCCACGGCGTTCACCGCGGAGTCGCCGGTCATCATGCCCACCTGACCGGCGCCGAAGACCTCGCACAATGCGAAGAACTTCTCCGAGACCAGCGCCTTGATCGGGGCGGTGTAGACGCTTCGCCTGCCTTGCGCCAGCGCGGTGGCGTGCGCCCCGATCGCCACCAGGCTCTTGCCGGATCCGGTGGGCGTAGCGAGGATCACATTGGCACCGGAGACGATCTCGATGAGCGCGTCCTCCTGGGCGGGATAGAGCGTCAGTCCCTGCTCGGACACCCATCCGGTGAAGGTGTCGAACAGTTCGTCGGGCCCGGATCCGCCGGGCAGCGCCGCAGTGAGGGTCATGATGCTCCGATCGTGCCGGTGCCTGCCCGCGCAGGGCGAGCCGGGGCTGCCGAGGGGCCGCAGGGCTGCGGTAGCGGCGCGGTAACCTGACCTACGGTCGGGACGGCTCCGTGCCCACGCGGTGCCCAGGATCCCAGCGCAGACGGGAGTGACCGCTCATCGACACGGGTCAGATCATCGCGGGCCATTACCGGGTGTTGGACCGGGTCGGCAGTGGTGGGATGGGCGTCGTCTGGCAGGCCAGGGACGAACGTCTGCATCGACTGGTCGCGGTGAAGCAATTGCTCCTGCAGCCGGACCTGAGTCCCCAGGAGACCGAGAGCGCCCGGCAGCGCGCGCTGCGCGAGGCGCGCATCGCAGCCAGGCTGCAGCACCCGAACGCCATCGTCGTCTACGACGTCGCCGAGCACGAGGGTGAGCCCTGCCTGGTGATGGAGTACCTGCCCTCGCGAACCCTCGGTGCGATGCTGGCCGAGCACGGCTGCCTGCCAGTCACCGAGGTCGCCTCGATCGGCAAGCAGGTCGCCTCGGCGCTGGCTGCCGCGCACGCCGCGCAGATCGTGCACCGGGACGTCAAGCCGGGCAACATCCTGATCGCCGAGGGTGGCACGGCGAAGATCACCGACTTCGGTGTCTCCCGGGCCGCCGGGGACGTCACCGTCACCCAGACCGGCATGATGGCGGGCACTCCGGCCTATCTGGCGCCCGAAGTGGCCCGCGGTCAGGTACCGACTCCGGCTTCCGATGTGTTCTCACTCGGCGCGACCCTCTTCGCCGCGATCGAGGGCCGCGCACCGTTCGGGGACAGCGAGAATCAGCTCGCCCTCCTGCATGCCGTGGCGGCAGGGGACGTGGCGCCACCGCGGCACGCGGGGCCGCTCACCCCGACGTTGATGAGCCTGCTGGCAAAGGATCCGGCAGAGCGCCCCGACATGCGGCGGGCCAGTCTGGAGTTGGCCGCCGCGACCAGCCACAACCAGCCGGTGCGGATCACCCGTCCGCACGCGGGGCCGCCGAAGCCGGCAGCTGCAGCGAACCCGCAGTCGACTCTGGCGTCCCTTCCGGTCGCGGCATCCGCACCACCACCGTCACCTCCGACGCCACCTCCGACGCCACCTCCGACACCGCCCCGTTCGGCTGCCCCGGAGCCCATTGCCCGGTCCGCACCCCGGCCGGCACAGCGGCCGGTCGCCCGCTCCGGATCGCGTACGGACCCGGAACTGCGCCGTCGGGCAGGAATCATCGCCGGGGCGCTCATCGGAGTGCTAGCGGTGGTCCTGATCGGCGGACTGATACTGACGAACATGGCAGGGCAGTCGGCGGCACAGCACCCGCCACCCAAGCCGAGCGTCTCAGTACCCGTGGTCGCGCCGCCGCCCACCTCGGCGTCCCCGCCGCCACCCGCGCAGTCGGTACACCAGTCCGAGGGCCCGATCGAATTCTCCCCAGCCGGACAGCTCGTGATCGACTACTACAACGGTCTGGACAACCCGTCGAATGCCTGGGGCATGCTCACGCCCACCGCTCAGGCGACCTTCGGCGGTGAGGCCCAGTTCGGTGCCTACTGGAGCCAGTACTCCTCGATCAGCGCCAGGGACGCCAACGGGGTCACCCGCAACGCTGATGACTCGGTGAACGTGCCGGTGACCGTGACCTACCACGCCGGCAGCGGCGATCAGGTCCAGCGGCGGCTGGTGCGAGTGACCCGGCTCGGCGGTCAGCTGCTCATCGACTCCGACCCTCGGTGACATCGACGGCGCGCATCGGGCGGCGGCAGACGTAGGTCATGGCGGGCGGCACGTGGTGCCACATCGTCCGGGTGGGCAGCACCTCCCCGAAGGTGCGGCTCAGTTCGTCCCGGAACCGGCGGGCCGCGGGAGTCCAGTAGCCCGAGCTGTACGCAGCGGCGGTGAACACCCCGTCGGCGTGCAACGTCGCGGCGAAGGTGGCCAGGAACTCGCGCTGCTGCTGCGGCCCGAACAGGGTCCACGGCAACACAGAGACGATCACATCGGCCAGCTGCAGTCCCTTGCCCGCGAGAATGCCGGGCAGCGTGACCGCGTCGGCGGTGACGACCTCGACGCCGTCCAGCGCGCGGGCCCGCAGCCGAGCGGCGAGATCCCGATCCTTCTCGACCGCGATCACCACCGCGTTCGGCCCGGCGCGTTCCGCGATGGCTGCGGTCACCGCCCCATCACCTGCACCAAGTTCCACGACGACCACGCGCCGTCCGTCCGGGCAGCTGGTCGGCACCACAGCCGCCAGCCGACGGACCAACTCGGGCCCGGACGGCAGCAGCGTGCCGACGTCGCGTGGGGAACGAACCGCCGCCGCGAGGAAACCCAGGCCGCTGCCGTGCGGGCGGTGAACGGTCCCCCGGGGATGCGGGGCGGGATGTGAGGGCATACCTGATAGTGCACACCACCCGGTGGTACGCCGCACCACCTGGTCGCCGCTGCCTAGGCTGTCGCCGACCGACTACGGGAGGGCACCCGATGGTTCTACTGGCCGATGATCGTTACCTCGAAGCATTGACCGCGCAGGCCGCGCAGTTCGCTGAGCTGATCCGGGACGCCGACTTGCAGCAACAGGTACCGACCTGCCCGGAATGGACGCTGCATCGGCTCACCGAGCACGTCGGGCAGACGCACAGATTCGCCACCGGGAACGTCGCCGGACGCGCCCGCGGCCCGGTCGTTCCACGTGAGCGGGCGGTCGAGTCGTCACCGGACGATCCGGAGGCGCTCGGCGGGTGGTTGCGCGACGGCGCCGAAGCATTGGCCGACGCGATCCGCGACGTCGGCCCGCAGACGCCGGTGTGGACCTGGGCACAGGAACAACCCGCCCGATTCTGGGCCCGCCGGATGGCACACGAGACCGCGGTGCACCGGGCCGATGCCGCATTGACCCTGGGCCAGGACTTCTCTCTTGATCCGGACCTGGCCGCTGACGCGATATCGGAGTGGCTGGGGCTGCTGTGCTCGCCGAAGGCCCTCGAACTGCGGCCCGAACTCGGCGAGCTGCGCGGCGAGGGGCAAGTTCTGCACATGCATTCCACCGACGATGGGCTCGGTGCGGCGGGGGAGTGGATCATCCGCCGGACGCCGTCGGGGCCGGTCTGGGAACACGGTCATTCCAAGGGTGACGTCGCGGTTCGAGGTGCGGTGGTGGACCTGCTGCTGGTACTGCTGCGCCGCGTTGCGCCGGCTGAAGGGACAGTTCAGGTGCTCGGCGACCCGGCGGTGCTGACGTACTGGCTGGCACACACCCGGTTCTGACGCCGCGACTGTCACCAGGTCGCGACGCGATCACCCGGCGCCGGCGGGTTCAGGGCGATCGACCGTGCTGCGGCTGCCGAACGACCACGCAGTGCGTCTGTGCCGGTGTGTCCGCCGGGTATGGGACGCTGAGCGTCGCGGACCGCGCCTTCCCAGTATGCGGGCCGAGGCGCGATCAGGAGGGCCCGTGCAACCGAGCCGCCCCCGGCCCGAGGCCCGTGACCGGGCCGACCGATGGCTCACCGTGCCCAACGCACTGAGCCTGCTCCGGCTCGCCGGGGTGCCGCTGTTCCTGTGGCTGCTGCTCGGGCCGCAGCACGATCTGCTCGCCGTGCTCGTGCTGGCGCTGTCCGGGATCACCGACTGGCTCGACGGCAAACTCGCCCGCTGGCTGGACCAGTACAGCAGGCTGGGGGAGTTGCTCGACCCCGCGGTCGACCGGCTTTACACCTTGAGCATCCTGCTGGCCTTCGGGGTGCGCGAGATCCTGCCGTGGTGGGTGATCGCAGTGCTGCTCGGCCGGGATCTGGTCCTGCTGGCGGCCCTGCCGGTACTGCGGCGCTACGGCTACGGCCCGCTGCCAGTGCACTATCTCGGCAAGGCCGCCACTCTCTGCCTGCTTTACGCCTTCCCCACCCTGTTGCTTGCGGACAATGTGCACGGCTGGTTGCACGCTGTGGCCTGGCCCTTCGCTGTTGCTCTCACCGTCTGGGGCGCTGTGTTGTATCTCTGGTCGGCTGTGCTCTACCTGGTGCAGGTGGAGCAGGTGGTGCAGACGGCGCGGGCGGCCGGCCGTGGCTGACCATCCCCGCGCGCGGTGGCCGCTGTGCCGGTGGGAGATCACCGTCTTGCGGACCGTCACCGAATCCCACTACGCTCGCTCGGCCGAATAGGCTGGTCACAGAGGTGGGAGGCGGCTGACCATGAACCTGACCCGGGAGGAGCGCGGTGGTCCCTGAGGAGCTGAGATATACCCAGGAGCACGAGTGGGTCTCAGTCAGCGGGGAGGGGACCGTGCGGGTCGGTATCACCGACTATGCGCAGTCCCAACTCGGCGACGTGGTCTATGTGCAGCTGCCGCGGCCGGGCGAGTCGGTGGTGCCGGGTGACGCCGTCGGTGAAGTCGAGTCGACCAAGAGTGTGTCGGACGTCTATGCGCCGGTAGCCGGCGACGTGGTGGCCAGCAACGAGGCATTGGAAGGCAGTCCCGAACTGATCAACTCAGACCCTTACGGCGAAGGGTGGATGATCGAGATCAAGCTGGCCGACCCGGCGGCGCTGGACGCACTGCTGCAGGCCGACGACTACCGGAGCCTCATCGATCAGTCCTGAGTCCGCCACCGTGGCCCGCACCGGCGTCCCGTGGCCGAGAACGCCTCGTCGGGGCACCTCCGCCCGTCGCGCTCGCGGCTGGCACGGTAGGTTGTGGTCCGATCAGCAGCCACCACCCTCCAAAGGAGAGCCCAGGTGAGCATGAACGACGGGCCCGGTGTCCCACCGGAGCGGGGCCCGGAGCAGACCTCGACGTTTCGGGCTGACTTTCTGGCCGAGCCCGAGAGCGTCGATGCCCCGGAGCAACCTGTCACCGGTGTCGACGCGTTGCCTGCCGGCTCCGCGCTACTGGTGGTCAAGCGTGGTCCCAACGCGGGGTCGCGGTTTCTGCTCGACCGCAGCACCACCAGCGCGGGCCGTCACCCGGACAGCGATATCTTCCTCGACGACGTGACGGTGTCGCGCAGGCACGCGGAGTTCCGCCGTGAGGGCGGCGAGTTCATCGTCGTGGACGTGGGCAGCCTCAACGGTACCTACGTCAATCGTGAGCCGGTGGACACCGCGATGCTGGCTAACGGCGACGAGGTGCAGATCGGTAAGTTCCGGCTGGTATTCCTGACCGGTCCGCGTACCGGGAACCGAGGGGCTGACCAGGGGTTGCGGTGACCGCCGCCGCAGGTAACTCCCCGCATCGCGGCGGGGCGAGCATCGGCTCGGTGCTCGCCCAGTTGCGGGCGGATTTTCCGGACGTGACGATCTCCAAGATCAGATTCCTGGAGTCCGAGGGTCTGGTTCGGCCAGAACGTACCGCCGCCGGATATCGGCAGTTCGCTCCAGCTGACGTCGCGCGGCTACGGTACGTCCTCGCAGCCCAACGTGATCATTACCTCCCGCTCAAGGTGATCAAGGAGCACCTCGACGCGATGGACCGGGGGGAACAGGGCGGTGGAGACGACCGGCGCGGACCTCGGCTGCCTCGCCCGCTGGTCGGGGTCCCCGATGTCACCAGCCCGGTCACCGGCCCCGCCACAGCGGAGGACTTCGTCGTTGCCGACACCGTCCGGATCACCCACGAGGAACTACTCTCCAGCGCGGGCATCGGAGCGGCGGCGCTGGCCGAACTCGAGCAGTTCGGCCTCATCCGGCCCGGTCCGGCCGGCTTCTACGACCATGACGCTGTGCTGGTCGCCCGGACCGTCCGGGCCATGACCGACTTCGGATTGGAACCTCGGCATCTGCGAGCCTTCCGGGCCTCCGCGGACCGGGAGGTGGGGCTGCTGGCCCAGATCGTCACTCCCATGACCCGGCAGCGGGATCCGGACGCCCGCTCCAGAGCCGACGAGGTCGGCCGGGAACTGGCCGCGCTCTCGGTCCGCTTGCATGCCCTGCTGGTGAAGACCGGGCTACGCGGCGCCATTGGACACTGACAGCACGACAAGAATCACTCAGGGCACGATAAGAATTGGGTCCCGCTGCACTCGGCAGGCAGAGCATGCCCCGTGTAGCGTCTTGGAGTAGCGATGGTGGAGACGCGAGGGACCGGCAACCAGGCGGTCCGCGCCCGAGCCGCGCCGAGCACGGCTCTCAAGGCACCCGGACCACTGGGTGTGGCAGGAGGGAGGCGCAAACGCGATGAGCGAGATGCGTGTCGTCGGGGTGCGGGTGGAACTGCCAGCGAACCAGCCGATCCTGCTGCTGCGGGAGACCGAGGGGGAGCGCTACCTCCCGATTTGGATCGGCTCGGGTGAGGCGACCGCCATCGCCCTCGAGCAGCAGGGGGTCCAGCCGGCCCGGCCGATGACTCACGACCTGCTCCGGGACGTGATCACCGCGCTCGGACGGGAACTGCAGCAGGTCCGGATCACCGAGTTGCAGGAAGGCACTTTCTTCGCCGAACTCGTCTTCGACGGGGACGTGCGGGTCTCGGCCCGGCCGAGCGACTCGGTCGCCCTGGCGCTGCGGGTCGGCGTGCCGATTCACGCCGAGGAGTCGGTCCTGTCCGAGGCCGGTTTGATCATTCCGGACGAGCAGGAGAACGAGGTCGAGAAGTTCCGGGAGTTCCTCGACTCGGTGTCCCCCGAGGACTTCCGCGGCGCAGACACCTGATCGGCAGGACTGGCGGAGGGTTGGCAGGGGACGCTGCCAACCCTTGAGTTGAAGTGAAGGTCGAGACTCTCCGCGCGTCGCGTTGACCGGTCACTCGCAGGCGGCCTACGGTCAGTGCCGACAGCGAATCATGCTCGTGTGATTCGCCCGGATGACGGAACGGGTCTGCTGCAGACAACGGGTCTACTGCAGACACGGACCAGCCGGACCAAGGCTGAGGGGAGGCACGGGTGGTCGACGGACCGCACGGCGAGGCGGACGCCCCGGCCCATGAGGTCCACCCCTCTGGGGCGGACGATCCTCCAGATCAGGGCACGTTGTTCCCGGACTCCGCATTGACCGGCCCGCCGGGGGTGACCGACCAGCTGGTGGGTTACCGTGGTCCGGCAGCCTGCCAGATAGCCGGGATCACGTACCGCCAGCTGGACTATTGGGCGCGGACCAGCCTTGTGGTGCCGTCCATCCGCGGTGCCTCCGGTTCGGGTAGCCAGCGGCTGTACTCGTTCAAGGACGTGCTGGTCCTCAAGGTGGTGAAGCGGCTGCTGGACACCGGCGTCTCGCTGCAGAACATCCGGGTCGCCGTCGAGCACCTGCGGCGTCACGGAGTGCACGACCTGGCCCGTCTCACCCTGTTCAGCGATGGCACGACTGTGTACGAGTGCACCTCTCCCGAGGAGGTGGTCGATCTGCTGCAGGGCGGGCAGGGCGTGTTCGGCATCGCGGTCAGTGGCGCGATGAAGGAGATCGCCGGATCGATCAGCCAGTTCCCTCCGGAGCGCGCCGATGGCGGAGAGGTCACCCATACACCGGAGGACGAGCTGACCAAGCGCAGACGCGCCCGCCGGATCAGCTGAGCCCGCCCAGGGTCCTTTCGGGCGAGGGTGCCTCCTGAACGTGAGGCCACGACCGCCAGGGGTTAGGCTTATGGAGTAGTCGTCCACCCCGCGCGGGAGAGTTCCGGGCCCAATCCATGGTCCGGGCACCGAAGGAGCAACCCCTCCCCGGAACCTCTCAGGTGAACAGGACCGTGCGGGTCAGACACCTCTGGAAAGTGGTGGCGCAAGCCATCCGCCGACGGGGAAAGCCGGTGTGAGTACCGGTGAATCTCTCAGGCGCCCGGTGCGGGCAGCGACAGAGGGGGAGGGCCTGCCGAGCACTGGCGCTCGGCGACCCCTGACGTCCGGAGGCTACCGCGATGAACACCCCCGCTCGGCGCTCCCTGTCCGACCTGGAGCACGGCACTCCCTTCGCCGACCGGCACATCGGGCCGCAGCCTGCTGAGCTGACCAGGATGTTGCGCGAGATAGGTGTGGAGTCGCTGGACGAGCTGGCCCGCCTGGCCTTGCCACCCGTCCTGGCCGATCCGGACGCGGTACTGGACCTTCCCGCCGCCGTCACCGAATCGCAGGCGCTGGCCGAACTGCGTGATCGAGCCAGCCGGTGCCATCCCGGGGTGCCGATGATCGGAATGGGATACCACGGCACCGTCACGCCACCGGTGATCCGGCGTTCGGTACTGGAGAACCCGGCCTGGTACACCGCTTACACGCCCTACCAGCCGGAGATCTCCCAAGGACGGCTCGAAGCGCTCCTCAACTTCCAGACCATGGTCTCCGACCTCACCGGCCTGCCGGTGGCGAATGCGTCGATGCTCGACGAGGCCACCGCCGCCGCCGAAGCGATGACATTGTTGCGCCGCGCCGGTCGCAGCAGTTCGTCCCGATTCGTTGTCGACTCCGACACCTTGCCGCAGACCCTCGCCGTGCTGGCCACCCGCGCCGAGCCGCTGGGGATCGAACTCGAGGTCACCGATCTCACCGATGGACTCCCGGAAGGTGATTTCTTCGGAGTGCTGCCGGCCTACCCGGGTGTCTCGGGTGCGGTGCGTGACCACGCCTCGCTGATCGAGGAGGCTCATCGGCGGGGCGCCGCGGTGGCCGTCGCGACCGATCCACTGGCGCTGACCGTACTCCGGTCACCGGGGGAGATCGGAGCCGATGTCGCGTTCGGCTCCACCCAGCGTTTCGGGGTGCCGATGGGCTTCGGCGGGCCGCACGCCGCGTACCTGGCGGTGCGCCAGGGCCTCGAGCGTCAGTTGCCCGGTCGTCTGGTGGGTGTGTCCAGCGATGCGGACGGCAACCTCGCCTACCGGCTGGCACTGCAGACCCGGGAGCAACACATCCGCAGGGAGAAGGCCACCAGCAACATCTGCACCGCGCAGGTGCTGCTGGCGGTGATCGCCGCCATGTACGCGGTGTACCACGGGCCCGAGGGGCTGCGCAGCATCGCGCTGCGAGCGCACCGGATGGCCGCGGTGCTCGCTGCGGGGTTGCGTGGCGGTGGCGTCGAGGTGGTGTCCGGCGATTTCTTCGACACGGTGCTGGCGCGGGTACCCGGCCGGGCTGCGCAGGTGGTGCGGGCGGCGCACCAGGCCGGAGTGGACCTGCGCCTCGCCGACGCCGATCATGTCGGGATCAGCTGTGCCGAGACCACCACCCGTGAGCACCTGCGGTTGGTGTGGGGGGCCTTCGGGCTCATGGCCCTCGATTCCGACGCACTCGACGCCCAGACGCCCGACGCGTTGCCGGCCGCTCTGGTCCGTACGTCCGAATACCTCACTCATCCGGTCTTCTCCACGCACCGCAGCGAGACCGCGCTGCTGCGCTACCTGCGCACACTCGCCGACAAGGACGTCGCCCTGGACCGCAGCATGATCCCGCTGGGTTCCTGCACGATGAAGCTCAACGCCACCGCCGAGATGGAGCCGATCACCTGGCCGGAGTTCGCCAACCTGCACCCGTTCGCGC
>DASXOV010000250.1:0-60333 GCA_036494005.1 Pseudonocardiaceae bacterium
ACCTGCGCACACTCGCCGACAAGGACGTCGCCCTGGACCGCAGCATGATCCCGCTGGGTTCCTGCACGATGAAGCTCAACGCCACCGCCGAGATGGAGCCGATCACCTGGCCGGAGTTCGCCAACCTGCACCCGTTCGCGCACTGGGAGGATGCGCAGGGTCTCTTCGAGGTGATCGGCGATCTGGAGCATTGGCTGGCCGCGCTCACCGGTTATGACGCGGTGAGCCTGCAGCCCAACGCCGGCAGCCAGGGGGAGTTCGCCGGGCTGCTCGCGATCCGCGCCTACCACCGAAGCCGGGGCGGGACCGAGCGTGACGTCTGCCTCATCCCCTCCAGCGCGCACGGCACCAATGCGGCGTCTGCCGTGATGGCGGGGATGCGGGTCGTCGTGGTCGGGTGCGATCAGCAAGGCGACGTCGATCTCGGCGACCTGCGGCGGAAGATCGCCGAGTACGGCACCAAGCTGGCTGCCATCATGATCACCTACCCCTCCACGCACGGGGTGTATGAGCAGGGTGTGGCCGAGGTCTGCGCGCTGGTCCACAAAGCGGGCGGCCAGGTCTACGTGGACGGAGCCAACCTCAACGCGCTGCTCGGGCTGGCTCGCCCGGGTCGGTTCGGCGCCGACGTGAGCCATCTCAACCTGCACAAGACCTTCTGCATTCCGCACGGCGGAGGCGGACCCGGAGTGGGCCCTATCGGTGTCCGGGCCCACCTCGCGCCGTTCCTGCCGGGGCACCCGCAGTTGACCCCCGATGCGCCGGTGGGCCCGGTATCGGCCGCACCGTGGGGCAGTGCATCGATCCTGCCGATCTCCTGGGCCTACATCCGGATGATGGGCGGGCAGGGGCTTCGCCGCGCCACGCTCACCGCGGTCGCTGCGGCGAACTATGTGGCCCGGCGGCTGGCGCCGCATTTCCCGGTGCTCTACACCGGGGAGAACGGGTTGGTCGCCCATGAGTGCATCCTGGACCTCCGGGCGATCACCAAGGCCACCGGCGTCACCGTGGACGACGTCGCCAAACGGCTGGCCGATTACGGACTACACGCTCCCACCATGTCGTTCCCGGTGGCCGGCACTCTGATGGTCGAGCCCACCGAGAGCGAGAACCTCGCCGAACTGGACCGCTTCTGTGACGCCATGAGCGCGATCCGCGACGAGATCAGACGACTCGCCGAAGGGGAGTGGCCTGCAGAGGACAACCCGCTGCGTTGCGCGCCGCACACCGCGCGCTGCCTGGTCGACAAGTGGGACCACCCGTACAGCCGGGACCTCGCCGCATATCCGATGGGCCCGGCGTCAGACAAGGTGTGGCCACCCGTGCGGAGGATCAACCAGGCCCAGGGGGACCGTAACCTGATGTGCTCCTGCCCCCCGGTGGAGGCATTCAGCTCCTGAGGCCCTGAGGTGCCGCCCGTCCCGGGCAGCGGAGGCTGAGGTCCGCGCGGTCTCGGCGGTGCCCTATCCGTGAGCACTGAGCATGATTACTTACTGTGACATCTCTACTCAATGTGAGTGTCATTCATAAGTGTTCAGATACTGTTGAACTGTCGCTATGCTGTTGCGTGTTCAACACACTCAGTTCACAGGGTCCGCAGGGAGGGGGGACAGAGACATGAACGCCGAGAGTCACCATGACGAGCTGGTGCGCTTCGCGGAGGTGCTCGGACTGTTCTACGAGGACCTCGGCCTGCCCCGCACCTGGGGCCGCGTACTGGGGTGGCTGCTGGTCTGCGAGCCCGAAGAGCAGTCCGCGGAGGAGCTCTCGTCGATCTTGCACGCAAGCCGGGGCGGCATCAGCATGGCCACCCGCTCGCTGATCCGCATGGGCAGCGTCGAGCGCCAGACCAAACGCGGAGACCGGAGGACCTACTACCGGATCCGGCCAGGAGCCTGGACGACCGTATTCGACCACCAGGTACAGACCGTCTCGAAGCTGAGGCGGCTCGCCGGCCAGGGACTGGATCTGCTCAACGCCGAGCCGGACGAACGTCGCGGCCGGTTGCAGGAGTTGCACGACCTGAGCACGTTCTACGAGCGGGAGTCGTTGTCACTGCTCACGCATTGGAACCAGCGGAACGGTCACAACCATTAAGACCGTCCCATACCGGGCGGCCTATTCAGGCAGTCCATACATGAAATAGGTCGATGTTTCAGTACTCGTTGAAATGTGCAACACAAACTGTCACATGCGGCCGTTCGGCCTGGACGACGGATTCAGGTTAGCGCCGAATGGCCCTATCGGTCACGAGCGTGGCGGTCCGACGTGGGTGGCGTCGCGGACCGTGCCGACGTACTCCTCGACCAGGTCCTCCAGCGCCACCACGCCCGCGATGTCTGCACCGGTTCTCACGACCCGCGCCAGGTGGCTGCGGGATCTCCGTAACAGGGCCAGCGCCTCGTCGAGCTTCGCGTCGGCGGCAACGTCAGGCAGCGGGCGCACACTGTCCGACGGCACCGGAGTGTCCGGCGGTTCGTCGAGCAGGTCGAGCACGTCCTTGACGTGCAGATAGCCCACGAGTGTTCCGTCGGCGCCCACGAGCGGGAAGCGGGAGAAGCCGGTCTCTCGCACGGCATGCTCGACGTCGCCGAGGGTGGCGCCGGTGGAGAGGGTGGTCACCCGGGACAGCGGGATCGCCACGTCGGTCACCGTGCGCTCCACCGTGGCCAGCGTCTGGGTCAGCCTTCGGTGCTCCTGGCTATCCAGCAGTCCCTCACGACTGGAATCGGAGATCAGGTTGGCCAGCTCATCGGGGCTGTAGCCACTTTCCAGTTCGTCTCGTGGCTGTACGCCGAACATCCGCAGCACGTGGTTGGCGACCCAGTTCAGCACCACGATCACCGGTTGCATCAGCCGTGCCCAGGTGACCAGCGGTGGCACCATCCACAGCGCGGTCCGCTCAGGACCTGCGATGGCGATGTTCTTGGGCACCATTTCGCCCAGCAGGATGTGCAACACCGTCACGATGCCCAGCGCGACGACGAACGCGACGCCGTGCTGTACCGCGTCGGGTACCCCGAGTGGGCGCAGCAGCCATTCCAGCTGATGGGCGACGCTGGGTTCGCCGAGTGAGCCCAGGCCCAGCGAGCACATGGTGATCCCGAGCTGTGCCGCGGCGAGCATCTGGGAGAGGTGCTCGCTCGCGCGGATCACCGTGCGGGCCGGACCCGGGCCGCGGGCCTGCACTGTCTCCAGCCGGTCCCGCCTGGCACTGATCAGGGAGAACTCGGCTCCTACGAAGAAGGCGTTGCCGGCCAGCAGCAGCAGCGCGAACAGCATTGCCGTGGTCTCGCTCACCGGCTGCTGTCCTCCTCGGCCCGCGCGGGCCGGGTGAGCCGCAACTCGGCGATGCGATGGCCCTCCATCCGGGTCACGGTCAGTCGCCAGCCCTCGGTCTCGATCTCGTCGCCGACGTCGGGGATACGCCCCAGCCTGGCCAGCACCAGCCCGGCCACTGTCTCGTAGTCACCCGGGGGCATCGTGAACCCGGTGGCCTCGGCCAGCTCGTCGTCCCGTAACAGCCCGGAGATGAGCCAGCTGTGCTCACCGATCTGCCTGATCTGGGCCATCTCCGAGTTGTCGTGCTCGTCTCGGACATCTCCGACGATTTCCTCGACCAGGTCCTCGAGGGTGACAATGCCCGCGGTACCGCCGTACTCGTCGACCACGACCGCGAACTGCAAACCCCCGGCGCGTAGCCGGTCGAGCAGTGCGTCGCCATCCAGCGAGCTCGGCACGATCGGTACCGGCACGGCCAGCAACCCGACGGTGGTCTCGGCCCGTTTGTCCGCCGGTACCTCGAACGCCTGCTTCACGTGCACCGCGCCGAGGATGTCGTCCAGGTCGGTTCCGTAGACGGGGAATCGGGAGTAGCCGGTGCTCCGGGCAGCGTTCACCAGGTCGAGCACGGTGTCGTCGGCCTGCAGCGCCACCACTTTGACCCGGGGAGTCATCAATTCCTCGGCGGTGCGTTCGCCGAATCGCAACGACCGATACAGCAACGTCGCCGTGCCCTCGTCGAGCGTTCCCCGTTGCGCGCTGCTGCGGACCAGGGAACCGAGTTCCTCCGGGGAACGGGCGGAACGCAGGTCCTCGGCCGGTTCGATGCCCAGCCGGCGCACGATCCAGTTCGCCGAGCCGTTCAACGCAGTGATGAGCCAGCGGAATGCGCTGGAGAAGGCGCTGAGAATTCCGGCGACCTGTCGTGCGGTTTCCAGCGGACGGGCGACGGCCAGGTTCTTGGGTACCAGCTCTCCGAACACCATTGATAATGTGGTGGCCACGGTCAATGCGATTGCCACGGACACGCCGGCCGCCGCGTCGGCCGGGATGCCGGCAGCACTCAGGCCGGGCCGGATCAGATCAGCGATGGCAGGCTGGGCGATGTACCCGGTGAGCAGGGTGGTGATCGTGATGCCGATCTGAGCCCCGGACAGCTGAAACGACAGTGTACTGTGCGCGTGCTTGACCTGCCGGGCACGACTGTCACCGACCTGCCGCACATGCGTATCAACGGTGCTGCGCTCCAGCGCGGTGAGCGCGAATTCTCCGGCCACGCAGATCGAGGTGCCCGCGGTGAGCAAGAGCATCCCGAGCAGCCCGATGATGCCGGTCAGCACGTTCATGTCACGCCATCCGCGCCGGTGGCGAAAGCGACGTAGCCGGGCGAGCAACCCGGCCCCGTACTACAGCCGGGTGTCGATGCGGATGGCACCGAGTTCGTCACACTCCTCGCGGGGGGGCTCACTCGATTCTTGCTGATGTGTGCCAGAGCTGTCGAGCGGGCTGGTCCCATCGAACACTGCAGGGCAGGTCGAGTCCGGCTACCGTGTCCGATGCTGAACTCGGCCGACGCGGCTGGGGAGTGGTACTCGGCGTATCCGCTGACCCGGTGGCACGTCCGCCGCGGCGGGGAGCCGGTCCGCGCGGCGTTAGGCCGGCTGTTGGCCTGTTGTTGCTCGGTGTCGCTGTCTTCCCAAGGGCCGCGCCGGGTAGCCACCGTCATGGTGCCCGAATCGGACGGGGGTATGGCGGCGGGTGACCTGTTACCGCACTTGAAGCGGGGCCGGGTTTGCTGATCCGGCGGTTGGTGCGGCGAGGAAGAGGACTGTGATGGGGACCGAACTGGCGGGCAGGCGGATACTGGTCACCGGCGGCTCTTCGGGCATCGGTGCCGCGACCGCCCGGGCCTGCGCAGCCGCCGGAGCGCGGGTGGCGGTGCTCGGGCGCGATCCCGAGCGAGTCGCTGCTGTAGCGGGTGATGTCGACGGTGTCGCGGTGACCGCCGATATCACCGAACTCGATGGCGTGGCGGACGCAGTGGACGGTGCTGCGCACGGCCTCGGTGGACTCGACGCCGTGGTGCACGCGGCCGGAATGATGATCGTCGGTTCGGTGGCGGATACCGATCCGGGCCGCTGGCGGGACATGTTCGCTATCAACGTGATCGGCCTGCTCGCCGTGACCAGGGCAGCGCTACCGCAGCTGCGGGAGTCGGTGGCGCCCTCTGTGGTGCTGGTGTCGTCGATGGCGGGACGGCGTGTTCCCCGTCCCGACGGCGGGGTGTATGCCGCGAGCAAAGCCGCTGTGCACGCGGTGGGGGAGACGTTGCGTCTGGAGCTGCAGCCCCAGGGCATGCGGGTCAGCACCATGGCGCCCGGCTTCGTGCGCACCCCGATCGCCGACCGCTTCCCGGAAGGTGCGTTGCGCGATTTCTATCAATCGCGGCTGACCGAGGTCGGTCTGGATCCCGAGATCGTCGCCGACTCGATCGTGCACATACTCGCCCTGCCGCCGGAGGTCACCGTGGTCGAGTACGCGGTCGTGCCCACCGCCCAGCAGCTCGGTCAGCAGCCCCTCCGGTAGGCCTGTCTACCAGCCGGTCGGGAGCGGCCGCCCCTCGGCGAAGCCGGCCGCCGACTGCACCCCGATGACGGCATTCTCGTGCAGTTCCGGCAACGTGCGGGCACCCGCGTAGGTGCACGCGCTGCGGATGCCAGCGCAGATGTGGTCCACCAGGTCCTCGACTCCGGGCCGAGCCGGATCCAGGTACATCCGGGCGGTCGAGATTCCCTCCTCGAACAGGGCACTGCGGGCCCGGTCGAAGGTGTCCTCGTGGGTGGTGCGGGCCGCGACGGCGCGCTTGGACGCCATCCCGAAGGATTCCTTGTAGAGGTGGCCCGCCTGGTCGCGCTGCAGATCACCCGGTGACTCGTAGGTGGCCGCGAACCAGGAGCCGATCATCACATTCGCGGCACCTGCGGCCAGTGCCAGCGCAACGTCGCGCGGATGGCGCACCCCGCCGTCGGCCCAGACATGTCCACCCACGGCGCGAGCGGCGGCAGCGCACTCGGCCACCGCGGAGAACTGCGGCCTGCCCACCCCGGTGAGCATCCGGGTGGTGCACATCGCGCCGGGCCCCACGCCCACCTTGACCACGTCGGCACCGGCAGCGAGCAGGTCACGAGTGCCTTGAGCGGACACCACGTTGCCCGCCACCACCCGAACGGTCGGTCGGCACGCTCGCACCGCCTGCAGCGCATCGAGCATCTTGCGCTGATGACCGTGCGCGGTGTCGACCACCAGCACATCGACCTCCGCCGAGAGCAGCGCCTCGACCTTGGCGGCGACGTCGGAGTTCACCCCGACAGCGGCGCCCACCCGCAACCTGCCTCCGGCGTCCACCGCGGGGGAGTAGAGCTCCGCCCGCAGCGCCCCGGTCCTGGTCAGCACGCCCACCAGCCGGCCGTCGGCGTCCACCGCCAGCGCCAGTTGCTGACGGCGGTGGTGCAGTTCTTCGAAGATCTTGCGGGGCTCGGTGCCCGCAGGTACCACCACCACATCGGTCTGTGCCACATCGGCGAGCCGGGCGAACCTATCGACGCCGGTCAGCTCGGCCTCGGTGACCAAGCCGATCGGACGGCCCTGTCCATCGACCACCGCCACCGCACCGTGGGCCCGTTTCGGCAGCAGGTTGGCCGCGTCGGCCACGGCGTCCCGCGGGCCGAGCGTGAGGGCCGTGTCCAGCACCAGATGCCGGGACTTCACCCAGGCCACCGTCTCGGCGACCACTGCCGGGTCCACGTCCTGTGGCAACACCACCAGCCCGCCACGTCGCGCCACGGTCTCCGCCATCCGCCGCCCCGCCACCGCCGTCATGTTGGCGACCACCAGCGGAATCGTGGTGCCCGAGCCGTCCAAGGTGCCGAGATCGACATCGAACCGGGACGCGATGTCGGAGTGTGACGGCATGAGAAACACATCGTCGTAAGTGAGGTCGTGGCCCCGGCCGCGGTCATCGAGAAGGCCGCGGTCATCGAGAAAACGCACGCCACGGACAGTACTCGCCCCGCCGCTCCGCCAAGCTCGTGCTACAGCGGCGTCAGGCCGAGCGGCGCCGGGAGCGCTTGGGGGGTGGTTTGCCTGCTTCCTCGCCCTGTTCGCCTGCATGTTCGGCCGAACTCGGACGTGCCGTCTCCGGCTCCGATGCGGCGGAATCGGCCCGCTCCGCCTTGGCCCGCTCCACGCTGGCTCGCAGGGCCTCCACGAGATCGGTTGCCGGGCCCTGGTCCGATTCAGCGGGTTCGGGCTCCTTCCGGTGGGCGGCAGCCGGATCGGCGGTCTTGGATGCGACCAGTTCCGCCACCGCCTCGGTGTAGCGATCAGTGAAGGCAGCCGGGTCGAAGTCGGTGGTCAGGCTCTCCACCAGGGTCTCGGCCATCTGCTTCTCCTGCGGGCGGAGCTCCACATCGGCGGAGAGCACTTCGAAAGCCGGTTCGCGGACCTCGTCAGGCCAGAGCATGGTCTGGACGATGATCACGTCGTCGCGCACTCGGAGCGCGGCGAGGCTCTCCCGTTGTCGCAGGGCGATCCGGCCGATGGCGATCCGGTCGGTGTCCCGCAACGCTTCCCGCAGCAGTACGTAGGGCTTGACGGCCTTCGAGTCCGGCTCGACGTAGTAGGAGCGGCCGAAGAGCACCGGGTCGATCTGATCCGCGGGCACGAACTCCACCACGTCGATCTCATGGCCGGTCGGCACCGCCAGCTCGTCGAGCTCCTCCTTGGTGACCGTGACGAGGGTTCCGTCGGGCTGCTCGACCGCCCGATCGATCTCGTCGTAAGGCACTTCCTCGCCGCACACCTCGCAGACCCGCTTGTACCGGATCCGGCCGCTGTCGGCGCCGTGCACCTGATGGAACCGGATATCGTGCTCCTGGGTGGCGGTGTAGAGCCGCACCGGGATGGTCACCATCCCGAACGCCACCGAGCCCTTCCATACCGAGCGCATACGCCACCACTCCTCTCTCCTTCCGATGGAACCTGAGTCCACCGGCTTTGCGCCACCTCATTCGAGGTCGATGGCGTAGCTGAAGTGCTGCTTGTGGACCGTCCATCGACCTGGCGAACCGTCGGCGCCTGCCGGCCGCGCGGTGAGATGTAGCGAGGGCACGAGCAGTGGATCACTACCTGCGAGCTGCTCCCGCAGCAGTTGCGCCGCCCCCGAGTGGCCGTACCCGGCGACCCGGTTTCCTTCGACCAGCGCGACACCGCCTGCCACCGGGTCGTGCAGGCCGGGCCGGATGATCAGTCGGGGGGACAGCTTCAGCACGGCCAGCGGGTGAGGTTGTTCGAGCGCGAGGCGAGTCGCCCACCCTTCGGGCAGCGCGTTGACCGGACCGCCGTCGAACG
Organism: Pseudonocardiaceae bacterium; assembly: GCA_036494005.1. GTDB lineage: Bacteria > Actinomycetota > Actinomycetes > Mycobacteriales > Pseudonocardiaceae. The sequence continues at coordinate 8,692 of DASXOV010000250.1, forward strand.
GCGCGGTGACCAGCACGGCGCGCAGCTGTTGCTCCTGGGCCTCACTCGCCCAGTCAGCCAGTACGGTGCCGACTCCGTCCAGCAGGAAAGTGCCTGACGGAGTGGCGTGCGGTCCTCTTAACCGTACGAAACCGCAGGGGCGCACCGAACGGCTCACCAGTTCGGCACCGCGCCGCTCGAAGGCCACCGCCAGCTCCACCGCGGGGCGCAAGGTGAGCGGCACGACCAGGATCCCACCGTCGACGAGTTGGTCATGCCATTCCGGCGACAGGTCGTCCACCCCGACGGTGACGTGTACTCGGTCGAAAGGCGCCTCATCCGGTGCACCCGACCAGCCATCGCCCGAACGTACCGCGACCTCGGGCCAACGTTGCGTGAGCCGGCTGGCAGCGCTGCGCGCCAGTGCCGGGTCGAGCTCCACGGTCACCACCCGACCGGAAGGCCGCACCATGCCGGCGATCAGCGCAGCCGTGTAGCCGCTGGCGGTGCCGATCTCGAGGATTTGATGACCCGGTATGGCGCACAACTGTTCCAGCATCAGCGCGATCATGCTCGGCTGACTGATGGTGCTGGTCGGCCTGCCACGTCGGTCGGCGGTGAGTACGAGGGCGTGATCAGCGTAGGCCTCGTCCGGCGACGTGCCCTCCGGAACGAACCGGGAACGGGGCACCGCGGCGAACGACGCGATCACCGGCGGCGACCGCAACGTCCCGTTCGCCCGTAGTGCCGACACCAGTCGCTGACGACGCATCCGGTCACTTACGGTCGCCATCGCCCCATCGTGCTCTTCGTGTCCGGCCCGCGCATCATCGGTTGGGGGGTCGGTGTCCTCGGTGCCACCAGGTTGAGCCCGCCGTAACCGGTTCACCGCAGCTTCACGATGCCGACCGCGCGCTGGGTGAGACTGCCCAGGTAGACCAGGCCGGCACGTTCACGGACGCCGGTGACCATGTGGTAGATCTCGCCTGAACTGCGCAGCTCATGGACCACCCAGCCGTCGGGGGCGATGGCCCGCACGTGCAGCATCCGGCCTTCCGCGGGCTGGACTGCGTCGGGCAGTGCCCAGACGAGGCGGCGCAACGCCGGGGGCCGGGGGAGCAACAGGTCCAGCAGCGGGTTGCGCGGGCTGGGTATGGCAATCCAGATGAGCCCGTCCGAACCGGTGGAGATGTTGTCCGGGAAACCCGGGAGTGCATCGACGAGCGTCTCGTGGTGCCCGGCCCTGGCGCCTCGAAGCCATACCCTCAGCAGCCGGTAAGCGGCGGTCTCCGCCACGGCCAGCCAGTCGCCGGACGGGTCGAGTGCCACCCCGTTGGCGAACTGCAGCCCGTCCAGCAGTACCTCGACCTCACCGCCGGGGTCACGCCGTAGCAGTCGCCCGGTACCGGAATGCTCCAACAGGTCAGCCCGGTAATGCTCGAGGCCGAACCGCTGCGAGGAATCGGTGAAGTAGACGGTGCCGTCCGGGCTCACCGCGGCGTTGTTGCACACCCGGATCGGGACACCCCGCACCTCGCGAGCGAGTACCTCCACGGCACCGTTACCGAGATCAACGGCCAGCAAGCCGCGATGGGCGTCGCACACCAGCAGCCTGCCATCGGGCAACCACTCCAGCCCGAGGGGCCGGCCACCGGTGTCGGCGACCGTCCGGACGGTGCCCTCGTCCACCTGGACTCGGCGGATACGGCCGTCGGCCAGCCCGGTGAGCAGCCCGCCCTCCCCGTCCGGCAGGACATCCTCAGGACCGGTTCCCCCGACCGGGATCAGGCGCACCGGGAACCTCCCTGGTGGTTGGGTGGGCCTCGGCGCCGGCGGCGGGGTCCATCTGACCGGGCGTAGCGCGGGTTTGCGTGGCATCAGGGCCTCCATGACGCGGCTGCGGGTCACGACCAGCACAGCACGAAGTGGCGAACTCAGGGAGAATCGACCCCAGCACCGGCCCAGCGAGGAGTTACTGATGACGCCGCCCCGTGGGCTGTTCATGGGCTTGACCACCCTCGATCTGGTGCAGCGGGTCGACCGGCAGCCCGGTGTGAACGAGAAGGTCGTGGCCCGGCGCTCGGACACCGCTGCCGGCGGACCTGCGGCCACCGCCGCCGTCACGTTCCATGCTCTCGGCGGACGCAGCGTGCTGCTCTCCGCGCTCGGGCCCGGACCGATCGGACGGTTCGCGGCAGGGGAGCTGGACCGATCCGGGGTGCACGTCGTCGACACCTGGGCAGGCGGGGCGGACCTCGCGATCTCGGCGATCACCGTGCTGGAGCGCACCGGTGAGCGGTCCGTGGTATCCCGAAATGCCGAGGAGGTGACCGCGGCGCTGCCCGCTGAGCTGCCTGCGCTGGTCCGCGACAGCGACGTCGTCCTGATCGACGGGCACCATCCCGAGCTGGCGGTGGCCACCGCCGAGGCCGCCCGGCAGGCAGGTGTCCCGGTGGTGCTGGACTGCGGCAGCGCCAGGCCCGTGTACACGGCTCTGGTGCCGCTCGCCGACGCCGCGGTGTGTTCCGCCGGGTTCACCACCGGGTCGCACGGTGGTTTCGACGCGGTGTGCACCGCATTGCTGGCCTGGGGCGCGCGGCTGGTGGCCATGACCGACGGGGGCGCGCCGGTGCGCTGGCGGACCCGCGGGCACGACGGAATCGTCGAGGTCCCACCGGTCACCGTGTGTGACACGCTGGGTGCCGGGGACGTCCTGCACGGCGCGGTCGCCTTCGCGCGGGCCTGTGGGGTGAGCGATCCCCGCCGCGGCCTGCGCTTCGGTGTGGCGGTCGCCTCGCTGCGAGTGCAGCACGCCGGACCCCGGACATGGCTGGCCGACACCGGGCTGGGCACCCTGGCCGAGCAGCTCCTGCGGTGACCCTCCCCGGCCTGCTGGCGAGCGCCGAGCGTCTCGCCCGGAGCGGACGGCGGTGCATCCTGGGTATCACGGGTGCTCCGGGCAGCGGGAAGTCGACACTTGCGGCGGTGCTGGGCGATGCGCTGGGGGAGCGGACCCGGGTGGTGGGCATGGACGGCTTCCATCTCGCTCAGCGCGAACTGGTCCGGCTCGGGCGGGCGGCCCGCAAGGGTGCACCGGACACGTTCGACGCGCGGGGCTTTGTCGCGCTGCTGAGGCGATTGCGCGACAACACCGATGAGGTCGTGTACGCGCCTCGCTTCGACCGGGCTCTCGAGGAACCGATCGCGTGCGCTGTCCCGGTTCCTTGTCACGTGTCACTCGTTGTAGTCGAGGGCAACTACCTGTTGCTCGGCGACGAGCCCTGGCGTGCCGTGCGCGCGCTGCTGGACCAGTGCTGGTATCTCGATCCCGCTGAACAGATCCGGCAGGATCGGTTGATCGCCCGGCACGAGGCTTATGGGCGCTCACCGGCGGAAGCGCAGCACCGTGCCTTGGGCAGCGACGAACGCAACGCCCGCCTGATCGCGCGGTCGCGGTACCGCGCCGATGTCATCGTCGATCACTTGCCACCGGTTCACGGCCAGTTGAAACCTGATGCAGGCCCGACCAAATGACATAATGTCGCTTATCGGATCATGGGGAGCGTTGGATGGGGGAGCGCTGGGCGGATTAGCCTCCCCCCGGAAGATCCTCGCTACGCTGTGACGTCGTGACCGCAGGTAGCGGTTCCCGGACACCGGCTGCTCTTTGTCGTCGCAGTCTTCGTCGGCGGTCTTTCGTCGGCACTGTCTCACCGGCCGTGGCCGGATGCTCGGGTGGCATGCCGAAGATGCTGCCTGGCCGGACCCAGCCGCGACTCGGGAATTGCCGATCGCTTCGCTGGTCGCGCACCGGCCGACAACTGTGTGCGGCTCTCCCCCACGCTGCAGGCGAATTCGTCACGGTGACGAAACATGCCGCTGGTCGGGCGGCGTGTTTCGGGAGGCTCCCGAGCGAAACGTGACGTTACGGCATGTGCAACGGTGCCCCGGTGATCGAGGCGTCCAGCACGGCGACGGTGTGGGCCAGCGCGAGCGGACTGCCGAGCCGTCGCGCGCTTGCCGCGATCTGCATGAGGCAGCCCGGGTTGGCCGTGACCAGCACCGATGCTCCGGTGGCGAGTACATTGCGGGCCTTGCGGTCGCCCAGTTCGGTGGCCGGCTCCGGATGCAGCAGGTTGTAGACACCAGCCGAACCGCAGCACAGGTCGGCTTCTGCGATCTCGGTCAGCGTCAACCGGGGGATGCCGCGAAGCAGTTCCCGTGGCTGGCTCCGGATGCCTTGGGCGTGCCCGAGATGGCAGGCGTCGTGGTAGGCGATGGTGATCTCGAGCGGATGCCGGGGCGCCACCGGACCGAGCTCGACGAGCAGCTCGGACACATCGCGGGTGCGCTCGACGAACGCCGCCGCGCGCCGCGCCAGGTGCGGTTCGTCGCGCAGCAGGTGCGCGTACTCCTTCATCGCCGAGCCGCAACCGGCGGCGTTGACCACCACGTAATCCACCCCGGCGGCCTCGAAACGCTCGATCAGGGCGCGGGCGAAGCGGATCGCCTCGTCCTCGCGGCCCATGTGCTGCGAGAGCGCCCCGCAACAGCCCTGCCCGGGTGGGATCACCACGTCGCAGCCCTCAGCGGCGAGCACCCGTGCGGTCGCGGCGTTGACGTCGGGGAAGAACGCGTCCTGCACGCAGCCGGTGAGCATCCCGACCACGGCGCGGCGCGGGGCCGAGGCGGGCACCCGCTCGGGGAGTTTCTCGCGCCGGGTCAGGTGCGGCGCGAGCGCTTCCATCGCCCGCAGCGTCGGGGACAGCCGGTCCAGCAGCCCGGTGCGCCGCAGCAGCCGGTTCAGGCGGCTGCGCTGGTAGAGCGCCAGTGGACCACGCAGCGCCCGTAACCGGCGGGAATAAGGGAACAGCCCGAAGATCGCCGCACGCAGTACCCGGTCGCGGGCCGGCCGGGTGTGGCGGCGCTCCACCTGGGCGCGGGTATCGGCGAGCAGCGGACCGTACTGCACACCCGACGGGCAGGCTGTCACGCAGGCCATGCACCCGAGACAGGCGTCGAAGTGCCCGGCCATCGACTCCGAGAGCGGCTCGCCCTCCAGCCCGGTCTTCATCAGGTGGATGCGACCCCGCGGCGAGTCCATCTCCTCCCCCCACAGCACATAGGTGGGGCAGGAGGGCAGGCAGAACCCGCAGTGCACGCAGTCCTCGATGAGCTCGCGTTGCGGCGGGTGGTGGTCATCGAAAGCACCAGGAACCGGACCACTGCCCTCCGTCATCAGATCCCTCCCACGAATCGTCCCGGCGCCAGCCGATGCTGCGGGTCGAACTCGTCCTTGAGCCGGCGCATCAGCGCCAGGGCGGGCACCGGTCCCCACACGTCGAGTCCGGATTTGAGCCGAGGTGGCGCGCAGCGCACCACCGCGGTGCCGCCGTGCCGGGCCGCCAGTGCGCGCAGTTCAGCGAGATCCGGTGCCACCCGGTCGATGTCGTGCAGTCCCACGACCAGCACCCCGGCCCCGGCTGATCCGCGCAGCGAACCGGGGGCCTCGGCCAGCAGGGCGGCCAGCCCGGTGGGCTCGCAGGTGACGACCACGGCGGGGCGGTCCGCCGCGTGGGGCGGAAGGCCCCACCAGTCCGGTGGTGTCGTGGTGATGGAGGACTGGGTCCCGGTGTTTCGGCTCAACAGGTCCGCCACGTCGTCGGCGCGGGCCGCGATGCCCTCGGCGACACCCTCCAGCGCAACGCCCACGGTCACCTGTCCCCCTGGCAGCGTGCGGTCGACCTCCAGCGCCACCGGGTCGTTCTGGGAGTTGCGTACGGCGGCCACCGCGGCGGCGGCCCGTTCCGGGACGTCGGTGCCGGCCGTGATCCACCGGCTGGTGTCCGGCAGCGGGTGCAGCCGGAACACCGCCTCGGTGATGATCCCCAAGGTGCCCAGCGAGCCGGTGTAGAGCTTGGCGAGGTCGTAGCCCGCGACGTTCTTCACCACGGCCCCGCCGGAACGGGTCACGGTGCCGTCGGCGAGCACGACGGTGATGCCGATGATCAGGTCGCGCACCGATCCGTAGCGGTACCGAAGTGGCCCGGCCGCGGCGGTGGCGACGGTGCCCCCGATCGTGCCGCCGGTACCGCCGCCGTCCACTGCCAGCCGCTGTCGGTACGGCGCGAGCGCGTCCTGCAGATCGGCCAGCCGAAGCCCGGCCTGCGTGGTCACGACCAGGTCACCGGCGGCGTGCGCGACGACCGCGTCCATCCGGGCGGTGTCGAGAATGAGGTCGAGCGCCCGGGGCGGGGTTCCCCAGGACATCCGGGTGCCCGCGCCCCTGGGGACCACGTGCAGCCCCAGATCGGCTGCGGCCCGCAGCACCGAGGAGACCTCCTCGGTACCCGCGGGCCGGGCGACCCAGCGGGCGGGCACCCCGTCGACCACGTCGTCATCGGTTGCCGGCCGCACCTGGGGGCAGGCGGCCCGCAGCTCGGCGAGGGTGGATGCGGTGGGGGCGGCCATCAGAACTGCTCCGCCAGTCCGGCCGCCTGGAGCGGGTGCGCGCCCTTGTGACGGCCGGGTACCTCGCCGCACAGCCGTGGGGTGGGGAAGATCTTGCCCGGGTTGCAGACCCCCGCGGGGTCGAAGGCGCAGCGCAGCCGTTGCATCGCGTCCAGGTCGTCGTCGGTGAACATTCGTGGCATGTACTGGGCCTTGTCCGTGCCCACGCCGTGCTCCCCGGTGATCGAGCCGCCGTGGGAGATGCACAGGTCGAGGATGGCACCGGAGATCTCCTCCGCCTCCTGGGCCGCGCCGGGTACGGCGTCGTCGAAGAGCACCAGCGGGTGCAGGTTGCCGTCGCCGGCGTGGAACACGTTGGCGACGCGAACGCCGGTGCCACTGGACAGCTCGGCGATCTCGCCGAGCACCTCCGACAGTGCGGTCCGGGGGATCACGCCGTCCTGCACGATGTAGTCGGGGCTGATCCGGCCGACGGCGGCGAACGCGGACTTGCGGCCTTTCCAGAACAGCGCACGCTGGGCGGCGTCGCGGGCCACCCGGATCTCGAAGGCACCCGCGTCCGTGCAGTGCCGCTGGACCGCGGTGAAGGTGTGCTCCACCTCGGCGGCCGGGCCGTCCAGTTCCACCACCAGCACCGCACCGGCACCATCGGGGTAACCGCACTGCACGGCGGCCTCCGCGGCCTCGATCGCCAGCACGTCCATCATCTCGATCGCCGCGGGCGTGACGCCGTCGGCGATGATCGACGACACCGCGGTGCCCGCCTCGTCCACCCCGGGGAACGCGGCGAGCAGGCAGCGCACCGATTCCGGGGCCCGCAGCAGCCGGAGCACGATCTTGGTGGCGATGCCCAGGGTGCCCTCGCTGCCGACGAACGCGCCGAGCAGGTCGTAGCCGGGGGTGTCGCGGGTGGTCCCGCCGAGCCACACCAGCTCGCCGTCCGGGGTGACCACCTCCGCGCCCAGCACGTGGTGGGTGGTGAACCCGTACTTCAGGCAGTGCGCGCCACCGGAGTTCTCCGCGACGTTGCCGCCCACCGAGCACACCTGCTGGCTGGACGGGTCGGGCGCGAAGTACCAGCCGTGCGGCGCGGCCGCCTTGGTGACGTCCAGGTTGATCACACCTGGCTCCACGACGGCGCGTTCGTTGGCGGTGTCGACCTGCAGGATCCGCCGCATCCGGGAGGTCACGATCAGCACACCCTCGGCGTGCGGCAGCGCCCCGCCGGACAGGCCGGTCCCCGAACCGCGCGCGACGAACGGCACCCCGGCGGCGGCGCAGGCCCGGACCACCGCGGCGACCTGCTGCGCGGACTCCGGCAGGACCACGAGACCCGGCACGACGCGGTGCTGCGCCAGCCCGTCGCACTCGTAGGTCCGCAGCCGCTGCCGGTCGGTGATCACCGCGTCGGCCCCCAGCAGCGTGCCGAACTGCGCGGCGAGCAACCGCAGGTCGATGCTCTGGCGGGTCGTGGTCATCGCCTGCTCCCCTGGTTCCGGCTTTCGGTCACTGCGAAGCGTCACATGGATACCCGTGCAGGTTCCACCACCGACCCGGTCTTACACCGAAGCGGTCCGTCGCCGAGCGAATCCAGGTTCCGGCTCGGGATGGTGGCACGGTGTACGGTGCCTACTACCCGCCCACCCATCACACCGTGACACGCTCGCGCGTCGGGCGGCCACCGCTGATCGTGCAGCCCCATCCCGGCCCGACCAGTAATGCCCGAATCCGGCTGGACCTGCGGACCCAGTTCTTCACCAGCCGTGGCTTCGCTGTCGTCGATGTCGACTATCGCGGCAGCACCGGGTATGGACGCAGCTACCGCACCCAACTCGACGGCCGCTGGGGCGTCTTGGAAGTAGCTGACTGCGTCGACGTCGCGACCTTCCTCGCCGACCGCGGCGACGTCGACCCCGCCCGCACCGTGATCAGCGGGGCCAGCGCCGGCGGCTTCACCGCTCTGCGCGCCCTGGCCGCCAGTAACCGGTTCGCCGCCGGGGTGAGCTGGTTCGGCATTGCCGATCTTGCGATGTTCCGGGCTCGCGTCCCCCGCTTTCAGCGGTATCACCCGGATCGTCTCATCGGCCCGTGGCCCGTGGCCGCCCGCACCTACCGAGAACGCTCGCCCGTCCACCACGCCGATCGCATCACAAGTCCCGTTCTGGTCATCCAGGGGCTCGACGACGACATCGTGACGTCGGAGCAGGCCAACGCCGTCGTCGCCGCACTTCGCGGGCGGGACGTCCCGGTCACCGCACTCACGTTCCCTGGGGAAGGTCACGGACTGCGCCGTAGCAGCAACCTGAGCCGGGCGATCGAGGCCGAACTTGCCTTCTACCGAGCGGTCCTTCACCGGTCGGCCCGGTCTGATAAATAGCTTCCGCGCCCGGGTCAGCGCAGCCGCTCCAGTGCCCGCGCAGCCATGGCCAGATCGCTCGCGAGCCGGTGCAGTTCGGGTGTTCCGGCGCCGTCGGTCACCGCGGTAAGCACATCCTCGGCTGCACAGCGGAGCTGGAATATCCGATCGGTCAGATCAGCGAACTCGCGCTCGGACAGCACCACGGCATCGTCGGCCAGCCCGGCCCGCTGTACCGCGCTGCGCTGCTCGTAAGCGCGCTGCCTGCAGGCCTGCGCGCAGTACCGGCGGGGCCGTCCGGCGCGGCCGGTAGGCAGCCTGGCCCCGCACCACGCGCAACAGCCGGCCAGCTTCGCGGACTCGGCGTGGCTGATACTCACGTCGGCCGACCGTAGCTGCACAGTCCGATGCCGTCTGCCCGGCACGCCGCAGGACCGGCAGACTACGCGGGTGACCGGGCCCGCACATCCGTATCTGAACGGACCGTATCCCCGCGCGTTCGCTCATCGCGGCTGGCACCTTGACGACCTGGCGGGCATGGAGAACTCCCTGTCCGCCTTCCGCCGCGCCGTCGCGGAGGGTTACCGCTACCTGGAGACCGACGTGCACGCCACCCGGGACGGCGTCGTGGTCGTGTTGCACGACGCCACGCTGGACCGCACCACCGACGGCAGCGGGACGATCGCGCAGCTGGACTGGGCAGTGGTGGGTACCGCCCGGGTGGCGGGCCGTGAGCCGGTCTGCGGCCTGGCGGACCTGCTGGAGGAGCTCCCCGGCGCGCTGCTCAACATCGATGTCAAGGCCGAATCAGCGGTGACGCCGGTGCTGGAGCTGCTGGGTCGCACCGGCAGCTGGCACCGGGTCTGCCTCGCGTCGTTCTCCGAGGTCCGGTTGGGGCGGCTGCGCCGGGCGGCGGGGCCCAGGTTGCTGACCTCGATGGGTACCGCGTCGGCGGCGGCGCTGCGGTTGCGTTCGGCCCTGCCGGTGCTGCCCTGGCCGCCGATCCGGGGTGGGCTGGCCCAGCTGCCGGTCCGTAGCCAGGGCATCCGGCTGGTGGACCGGGCGCTGCTGCGCTACGCACACCGCCACGACCTGGAGGTTCATGTGTGGACGGTGGACCGGGCTGAGCAGATGCAGGCGCTGCTCGACCTCGGGGTCGACGGTCTGGTGACCGATCGGCCGGACGTGCTGCGCGAGGTGCTGCGCGTCCGAGGCGCGTGGCCGGAGACAGGAGCGGACACCCAGTAGAGTGCCCCGGCGATCAGTGCGATCGCGCTACGGAACGAAAGGCGGGTTCGGGTGGATGAGGCGATGATCCACTCCCCTGCGGGCGCGGCCGACGACGATCCGCAGCGTCGCCGCGAACAGTGGGCCTGGTGCTGGTACGACTGGGCGAACTCGGTGTTCCCCACCTCGATCATCACGGTCTTTCTCTCGCTTTACCTGACCTCGGTCGCCGAGAACGACGCACTCGCGTCCGGCCAGAGCTGCCGTACCGGTAACGCGCTGGTCAACTGCGACATCGCGGTGTTCGGACTGCACTTTCCGGCCGGCTCGCTGTGGGGATATCTGCTGTCACTGTCCGCCGCGCTGCAGGTGCTGGTGTTGCCGGTGACCGGTGCCATCGCCGACCGCACCCAGAACAAGCGGTGGATGCTCGGGCTGTTCGCGTTCACCGGCGCCGGCGCGACCGCGCTGCTCGCCCTGGTGGCCGACTCCAACTGGCGGCTCGGTGTGGTGCTGTTCCTGGTGGCGAACATCGCCTTCGAGGCCTCGGTGGTCATCTACTACTCGGTGCTGCCCGAGATCGCCACACCCGACGAGCGCGACGGACTGTCGTCGCGCGGCTGGGCCATCGGCTACCTGGGTGGGGGTCTCGCGCTGGCCCTGCACCTGGTGATCTACCAGGGCCGCGGGGTACTGGGCCTGACCGAATCGGACGCGGTACGGATCTGCTTCCTCTCGGCCGGCCTGTGGTGGGCGGCCTTCACCCTGATCCCACTGTCCCGGATGCGCCGCCACCAGCCTCCGCAGGCCACCGAGCAGGGCTTCGCCGTGCTCACCGGTGGTTTCCGTCAGCTGGGCCGCACGCTGCGCGAGGCTCGAACCTTCCCGCTGACCCTGGGTTTCCTGATCGCCTACCTGATCTACACCGACGGGATCAGTACGGTGGCCGAGGTCGCGGGGCAGTACGGCGAGCGCGAGCTGGGCCTGCAACGCAGCACCCTGATCACCACGATCCTCCTGGTGCAGTTCGTGGCATTCGTCGGCGCGTTGCTGCACGGCAGGCTGGCCCGCAGGTTTGGAGCCAAACGCACGATCATGGGCAGCCTGGTGGTCTGGATCGGAGTGATCGCGGCCGCGTACTTTGTCCAGGCAGGCCAGGAGTATCAGTTCTATGCCGTCGCCGTGGGTATCGGGATCGTGCTGGGTGGTACCAACGCACTGTCCCGGTCGCTGTTCAGTCAGTTGGTGCCGAAGGGTAAGGAAGCGGAGTACTTCTCGGTGTACGAGTTCAGCCAGAATGCCACGTCTATCCTCGGTCCATTGCTGTTCGCCGCGGTCGGGCAGATCACCGGGTCATTCCGTCCCGCGATCGTGTCCCTCGTGGTGTTCTTCGTGGCCGGCTTCGCGCTGGTATCCCTGGTACCGGTGCGGCGGGCGATCCGGGCCGCGGGTAACCCGGAGCCCGCGGTCGTCTAGTAGGTTGAGGTGTTTGCACGGTGCTCCTAGCACCTTCGTCCGAACGAGTGGTGTCGCGAATATCACTGGGAGGTAACACGTCACACTCGTGCCGCGATCCACTCTTTGTGGTGGAGCCTGGCACGTTAACGGGAAGACGTCGATGACTGGAACACCTGTCCGGGAACGTTGACGCCTTCGCCGGCGTTGCACCCGGTGGGCTGGTTCTAGGGGACCCGCCGGTCCCCGACCCGGAGAAAGGAATCGCCATGGCCGACCGCGTCCTGCGTGGCAGCCGGCTCGGAACAGTGAGTTACGAGACCGACCGCGACCACGATCTCGCGCCTCGCCGGTCGGTGCTCTACGCCTGCCCCAAGGGCCACGACTTCGAGGTACCGTTCGCCGACGATGCCGAGCCGCCCATGAACTGGGAGTGCCGGCTGCACGGCAACGAGTCCAAGTTGATCGATGGTGTCGAGCCGGAGCCGAAGAAGATCAAGCCGCCGCGTACGCACTGGGACATGTTGCTGGAGCGCCGCAGCATCCCGGAGCTCGAGCAACTGCTCGACGAGCGGCTCAGCGAGTTGCGCGGCCGCCGGTCTCGTTCCGCCTGATCAGCGATGTGTCCCTGATCATCGATGTGTCGAGGGCCGCCGGACCTGAGGTCCGGCGGCCCTGGCGTCTGGAGTCGGCATTCGGGTGCGTGTCCGGTTCAGGGCCTGCTGACCTGCCCGGCGGGCAGCTCCGTGGCTGACCTGCCGCGCAGCTGTGCCAGGCGGTGCTGGACGCCCCAGGTCGTCACCCGCAACAGCGCTTCCCGCACGATGCCGCCGGTCATCTTCGACCGGCCCTGCTCCCGATCGGTGAAAGTGATCGGCACCTCCACGACCGTGAAGCCGGCGCGCACCGCCCGCCAGGCCAGGTCGACCTGGAAGCAGTACCCCGCGGAAGCGACAGTGCCGAGATCGAATGACTCCAGCAGCTGGCGCCGGTAGGCGCGGAATCCCCCGGTAATGTCATGTATGGGCACCCCCAGTACCACCCGGGAGTAGATGTTCGCGCCACGGGAGAGCCATTGCCGGTGCCACGGCCAGTTCACCACTCGTCCGCCGGGCACGTAGCGGGAGCCCAGCACCAGGTCGGCGCCCGAACCCGGCGGATCATCGGCCAGCGCATCCAACAGGTGTGGGAGATCCTCCGGGGCGTGTGAGCCATCGGCGTCCATCTCCACGATGGTCTGGTAGCCGCGTTCCAGCGCCCAACTGAATCCAGCGACGTAGGCGGCACCGAGACCAGCCTTGGCGGCGCGGTGCAGCACGTGCACCCGGTCGTCGGCAGCTGCCAGTTCGTCGGCCAGCTCTCCGGTGCCGTCCGGGCTGCAATCGTCCACGACGAGGGCGTGCGCGCTCGGCACGGCATCGTGCAGCCGCTCCAGCACCGTCCGCAGGTTGGCCAGCTCATCGTAGGTGGGGATCACGACGACGGTTCGGCCGGTCCCCTCGACGCGCCCGCCGTGCTCATCCCTCATCGATGTCCTCCTTCACCCCGGCGCGGCTCGCCGCCGGCCCCTCGGATTCGCTGTCCCGGTTTCCTCTTCGGACGCCCAGCCAGGGCGATACCGGTCCCCAGCAGACCGAGCGCCGTCATCACCCATTCGGGTCCTGGGCCGAGCCGGGTCGCCAGCGTAGTACTGGCGCGCAGTGGCACCTGCGCCACCAGGGCGGCCGGGGTGAACAGGGTGGTCTGCTGCTGCACAGTGCCGTCCGGGGCGATCACCGAGCTGACTCCGCTGGTCGCCGCGACGAGCACGGATCGGCCGTGCTCCACCGCGCGGACCCGCGAGATCGCCTGCTGCTGATAGGTCATGTCGGTGAAGCCGAAGGTGGCGTTGTTGGTGGGTACGGCGAGCAGTTCGCCTCCGGATCGCACGCTCTGGCGGACCAGATCATCGAAGATGACTTCGGAGCAGGTGGCGACCCCGACCCGGACGCCGCCGATGTCCACCGCGCCGTTGCCGTGGCCCGGCACGAAGTTGCTCGCCCGGTCGACGTACGGGCTGAACAGCCGGAAGAACTCCCGGTAGGGCATGTACTCGCCGAACGGTTGTAACCGGCGCTTGTCATGCCGCTCACCGGGGCCGGTCCGCGGGTCCCACACGATCGCGGTGTTGGTCGGGCCGTCCTCGCCCTGCAACACCGCGCCGACCAGGATCGGGGCGCCGATCGCGCGCGCCGCCCTTGCGATCTCCGCAAAGGCGTCCGCGTTGCGCAGCGGGTCGATGTCGGAGGAGTTCTCCGGCCAGATCACCAATTGCGGCCGGAGATAGTGCCCCGCCGCCACATCTCTGGCCAGTTGCAGGGTGCGCGCCACGTGATAGTCCAGCACCGCGCGACGCTGCGCGTTGAAGTCGAGCCCGGCTCGCGGCACGTTGCCCTGCACCAGGGCCACCACGGCGTGGCCGTTGGTGGCAGTGGTCTGCACAAGCGGAGTCGCCGCGAGACCGGCGAGCACCGGGGCCACGGCCAGCAGTGCCGGCACCGCGAGCCCCCTGCGGCGGGATCCCTGGGCGGCCCGCCGGATCAGTTCTCCCGCGCCGAACCCGGCCAGCACCACGGCCGCGCTGAGCAACGGCGTTCCTCCGATCGCCGCCACCGGCAGGAACACCCCGGACGGCTGACCGAACGCCACCCGGCCCCAGGGAAATCCGCCGAAGGGCACTCGGGCGATCAGCGCCTCGGCCGCCACCCATACCCCGGTTGCCCACAGTGGCGCCGCAGGCAGCCGGGACACGACCGTGATACCCGCACCGGCCAGCGCCACCACCAGTGCCTCGACGGTTGCCAGGGCCAGCCAGGGCAATGCGCCGACGAACTCCCCCACCCAGGGCAGCAGCGGCACGAAGAAGCCCAGCCCGAAGGCGAGCCCGTACCCGAACCCGACCCGGAGGTGTGCCGGCTGCGCGCCGGACCTGCCCAGCACCAGCCACAACAGCGCGAACGCCACCGGCGCAAGCCACCACAGCTCGCGCGGCGGAACGCCGACGTACAGCAGCCCACCGGCTCCGACGGCGGTGATCAGTCGCAGCAGGAGCGCCCGACCGCGGCCGCCGTCGGTGGGCGGCGCCGGTACGGGCCGGTCATCCGCGGTCACCGTCGGCGCAGCCACGCCGGCCAGCCTACGGTTCTGCTCACACCTCGAGCGTGGTGCCCGGCACGACGATGGTGCCCACCGCGCGGGCGACCACCAACCCGGGGGATAGCACATCGGCAGCCGACGACCCGCGGTCCGGATTGCCCCGGCAGACCACCCGCGCCTCGAAGTCGAGGTCCCGGGAGCGGGTACCGATCCGGCGCAGCGTGGCGGAGGCCTCGACGATGTCCCCGGCCCGCACTGGCGCGAGCAACTCCACCGAGCTGTACCCGGCGAGCAGGCTCTCGTCGCCGTCGGTGCGAATCGCCAATTCGGTGGCGACGTCGCCGAACAGCCCCAGACAGTAGGCGCCGTCGACCAGGCCACCCCCGTAGTGCGTTTCCGAGTGCGCCACGTATCGGCGGTGCACCACGGAGAAGCCCACCACCAGCGTCATGCGGGGATCCTCTTCGTCAGGGCGTGCACGAGGTAGCTCGCCACCTCGCCGGGCGTGGTGCCTCGACCGAACACGCGGTCGACGCCGAGTTCACCTGCCATGCCCGGATCGAACCGCGGCCCACCAGCCACCAGCAGCGGCCGCTGCTCCCCCATCGCCGCCAGGAAGGCCCGCGCGGTCTTCCGGGTGGCCAGCAGATGCGCATCGCGCTGGGTGACCACCTGAGAGATCAGCACCGCGTCGGCGCGCTCCTGGCGGGCGGTCTCGACCAGGTCCGCGACCGCCACCTGCGCTCCGAGATTGATCACCCGCAGCTCCCGGTAGTACTCCAGGCCCTTGTGACCCGCGAACCCCTTCACGTTGAGGATCGCGTCGATCCCCACGGTGTGCGCGTCGGTGCCGACGCAGGCACCCACCACGACAAGCCTGCGGCGCAGCTGGGTCCGAACCCTGGCGTTGACCTCGGCGGGGGTGAGCAACGGGTAGTCTCGCTCGACCACCCGGATCTCGCTGGCGTCGACGGTGTGCGTCAGCGACCCGTACACCACCACGAACGTGAAATCGGGTCCCACCGCGGCGGCGTGCACCACCATCGCGGGGGCCACGCCCATCTTGGCGGCGAGCTGCGCGGCAGCTGCCTCGGCCCGTGGGCTGTGCGGCATCGGCAGCGTGAAGGACAGCTGCACCATCCCGTCGTCGCGGGTGTCCCCGTACGGCCGGATCCGCTGCCCCATCAGCCCTCCCCTGATCCGGCGAGACGGTTCTCGGTGACGCCGGCTCCGGCGAGCGCAGCGGGAGCGGGGATGTCCAGTGCGTCGACCGCCGGGTTGCAGTAGCCCTCGGCCTTCTCGACCACACCCTCAGCGCCCCTGCCACCGTGCACCGGGCGCTTCATCAGCCCGAACGTACCGGTGCCGATAGCAGTCAGCAGCCCGTCGGCGACGATCCGGTCGAGCAATGTCACCGCCTCGGTGAGCACCTGGTGCGCCCGGCGGACGATGAACCCGCCGCGGGCAGGCCGGAAGTCCTCGCTGAGGTTCCCGGCAGCGCTCAGCACGTAGTGCACACCCCGCAACGCGACGTCCCGGTCCGACAGCCACGGGGTGGCCACCCCCTCGGTCATCATCCCCACCAGCAGGATGGACTGACCGGTGAGCGCCCCGGCGAGGGTGAAAAACCCGTCCAGCAGATGGCCGCGGAAGATGTCGCCGGTCATATGGCGGGTCGGTGGCATCCACTTCAGCGGTGCATCCGGGAACAGTTCCCTCGCCAGCAGCGCGTGTGCCAGCTCAAGGCGGAACGACTCGGGCAGTCCGGGATCGATCTCGAACGCGTGTCCCAGCCCGATCAGGTCGTCGGTCAGCCCGGCCTCGTGCGCGAAGTGTTCGTTGAGCAGTTGCGAGACGGTCACCGTATGCGCGGCCTCCACCGCATCGGCAGTGGTCAGGTAGTTGTCCTCACCGGTGTTGATGATGATCCCGGCGTGCGCGTGCACCTGGCGGGAGAACCGCTGGTCGACGAACGTCCGTACCGGGTTGATATCCCGGAACAAGATCCCGTACATCGAGTCGTTGAGCATCATGTCCAGCCGTTCCAGGCCGGCCAGCACCGCGATCTCCGGCATGCACAACCCGCTGGCGTAGTTGGTCAGCCGGACGTATCGGCCGACCTCGGCGGAGACGACGTCCAGCGCAGCCCGCATGATGCGGAAGTTCTCCTGCGTGGCGTAGGTGCCGGCATAGCCGTGGTGCGTCGCACCGTCGGGCACGTAGTCCAGCAGGGACTGCCCGGTGGAACGGATCACCGCGATCACATCGGCACCGGCTCGGGCCGCCGCACAGGCCTGGACCACGTCCTCGTCGATGTCCCCGGTGGCCACGATGAGGTAGATCCACGGCCTGCGTGGGGGGTCGCCGAGTGTGCGCACCAGCCGATCGCGCTGCCCGCGGTTACGGTGGATCCGATGCAGGCCGGCCCGCACTGCCTGGCGGGCCGCGGTGGCGGCCTGCCTGCGTTCCCGGCCCCGCGGAACGCGGTAGCGCACCTGGCCTGCGGCGGTGGCCTCGGCCAGCTCGGTGAGTGAGTCCAGACCGTGCTCGGTCAAGGCGTGAAACGCAGGTAGGCAGACGCCCTCCTGCAGCCCGCAGTGCTCGGCAATGGTGTCGACCACCTGGTTCACCCTGGGTATCTGGGTATCCGCACCTGAGCCATCCGCGCCTGAGCCGTCGGGCACCTGGCTCGCGGCCGTCGTACCGACGCCGATGAGACCGGCCAGTCGAAGGGTGGCTCGCTCCACGCTCACCGTGGTCCGGTCGCGAGCCAGTGCGATGACCGGCGCCGCTGCCCGGGCAGCCAGTTCCCGGGCGCGAGCCACGGTCGCGGGGTCCAGACCTAGCAGGTTCACCCCAGTGCGCCTTCCCGATCGAAGAGGATCCGGCCACGGTGCACGGTGCGCAGGCAGGACGGTGAATCGCCGTTCGCGGCCTCGGCCCTCGGCAGATCCGTGGTGTCCCAGATCGCATACGACGCCGGGGCCCCGGGAAACAACGTGCCCGCGAGTGGATCGGCCTCGGCCGAGGCCCGGTACCCGCCGAAGGTGTGTGCCGCGAGGGCCTCCAAGACGTTCAGCTCCGAACCTGGGCTGCGGTGCGCCATGGCGGCGTGCACGGTGGCCCAGGGGTCCACCGGTGTCACCGGTGCGTCGGATCCGAGGGCCAGTGCCACACCGGCGGCGGCGAACTGCGCGTACGGGTTCATCGCGGCTGCGCGGGCCATGCCGAGCCGCCGCGCGTACATCCCGTCCCGGCCACCCCAGGCGGCGTCGAAGGCCGGCTGCACGCTGGCCACCACCCTCCAGTCCGCCAACCGCCGGATCTGGCCGGGATCCACCATCTCCAGATGCTCGATCCGGTGCGTGCCCTGCCGCAGCGCCGTGGCACCGACCGTCGCCTCCGCGGTCGCGAAGCCGGCCACCACCGCGTCGGCGGCGGCATCGCCGATCACGTGGAAGCCAGCCTGGACACCGGCCAAGGTACACGCGCTGAGGTGCGCGGCGATCTGCTCGGCGTCCAGATACCGGGTACCGCAGGTACTGGGGTCGTCGCTGTAGGGCGCGCGTAGGGCAGCGGTGCGCGAGCCGATCGACCCATCGCAGAACAGGTCACCGGCCAGCCCCTGGGCGCCGGTGGCCCCGATCAGTTCGCGGGCCTGGTCGGGCGTGCTGACGGCCTGGCCCCAGTACCCGATCACCTGCACACCGTGATCGGCGGCCAGCAGGTCGGCGAGGTCGTCGATGCCGGAGACGTCGGGGCCCGCGCATTCGTGCACCACGGCGATCCCGTGAGCTGCCGCGGCGTCCAGAAAGGCCTGCTGGGCGGCACGGCGTTGCCCGGGCGTCATCGATTCGCGCGCGGCCCGCCGGGCATGATGATGTGCCTCCCGGGTCAGCGCGGCCTCGGCTGACCAGCCAGGCGCTCCGATCGTCTCCGGTACCTGCTCCAGCAGGGCCGAGGACACCGCCGCCGAGTGGCCGTCGATCCGGCTCAGATACACCGGCGCGCCACCGCCGGCCCGATCCAGTTCCGCACGGGTCGGCGGGCGTCGCTCCGGCCAGGTCGTCTCGTCCCAGCCGTGACCCCACAGCACACTGCCCGGCCGGGCATGCCGGGCAACGGCGTCGAGGCACTGCGCCAGCGAAGCGCAGCCGGTCAGGTCCGGCCCGCCGGCCAGCAGACCCGCGGCGGTCGCGTGCACATGCGCATCGACGAAGGACGGGGTCACCAGCGCGCCGTGCAGCTCCAGCACCTCTGCGGCGTGGCCGAAACAAACCCGGCCCGTGCTGTCGTCCCCGACCCAGGCCACCGTCCCGTCCACGATGGCCATCGAGGTGGCTCCGGGGACCGACGGGATGCGCCCGCCGAGTAAGAGTGTGGTGTTCACGACACGGCAGTATTCCGCCTCGCGCGCCCCTGGGTCTGCTCGCCGTGCGAACCCTCGATCAGCGCGCGGAGCCGTCGGTCGTCTCGTACCAGCCCCAGGGCCAGTTCCGCATGGCCGGGGGTGTAGCCGTTACCGATGAGCAGTTCGACATCGGCGGCGAGGCCCTCCGCCCCCAGCGCGGCCGCGCTGAACGACGTCGCCATGGAGAAGAACATCACGGTGCCGCCGTCCCTGGTGGCCAGGATCGCCCCGTGCTCACAGCCGCCCACGTCGACGCAGACCACTGTGACGTCCACCTGCGGATGAACCGCCGCGGCTACCGCAACGGGGTCGCGGGCGTCGGCGACGACGACCTCGTCGGCCAGCCCGGCGGCGCGCACCGTCCGCGCCTGCCTGCCGTCCGGAACCAGGGCGACCAGCCGCCCCGCACCCGCACGGCGAGCCGCGACCAGCGACAGGGACCCCGATTTGCCTGCGGCGCCCAGCACACACACCGAGGCGCCTGGACCGTTGCGCCGGACCACCCGGTCGGTGAGCGCGGGAGCGCCGCACACGTCGAGCACGGACAGCGCCAGTTCCTCGGGCAGGTCACCGGGCAGCGGGGCGACGATCGAGCGGCCGAAGAGCACTGCGGTACCGCTGCACGGCAGCTGCCCACTGCGGCTGTCCCAGTGGCGCAGCCCGTCGGTGATCCGCAGCGGGGTCAGGGTCAACGACACCAGGCTGGCCACCCGTTGCCCGACCTGCAGGCCCAGCGGCGATTCGGGCCCGATTTCCCGGACCGTGCCCAGCAGCATGCCACCGGAGCCGGTGACCGGATTCTGCATCTTGCCGCGCTCGGCGACGATCGCGAGTACCGCGGCACGGACCGCGTCGCCGGAGCCGTACTGCTCGCGCAGCTGACGCAGCGACGCGGCGTCAAGGTTCAGCCGCTCGACGTCGAGCACCACCTCGTCGGCGCCGGGCCGCGGGTCGGCATCCAGCCGCCACGCCTGCTGGGGCAGCACACCGGCGGGGTCGAGCACGCGATGCAAACCCCAGGGCGAGGACATTGTCGTCATGGCACGGCCGTCACGGCTCCACAAAAATCGGAATCATCCATCCGGATCAGTGGATCTCCGGGCCGGGCCGGGGTCGTGGCGACTCGTCGACGACCTCACCCTCGACGACAGTGCCCGGCCCGTACTGCGCAGCGCTGCCGAGGTCGGCGGAGCGCAGCAGCCGGCGGCGGACCAGCGCCCGGGTCGGCGGCAGGAGCAGCAGAACGCCCAGTAGGTCGGAGACGAAGCCCGGCAACACGATGAGCACGCCGGCCGCGACGATCAGCATTCCGTCGATCAGCTCGCGGTGCGGGGGCTTGCGGGTGCGCACCGCTTCGGTGAACGCGGTCAGGGTGCGGATGCCTTCGCGGCGCACCACGGCCGCGCCGGCCAGCGAGGCGAGGATCAGCAGCCCGACGGTCGCCAGCACCCCGATCGCCTTGCCCACCGTGACGAGCACCGCCAGCTCGATGAAGGCGGCGAGCAGCAGGATCAGCAGGACCGGCATGACGGCGGTGCTCCTCGGATCGGTTCGACGGGCGCGGTGCGCACAGCTGTCGGGTAAACGCGCGAACCACCTATTTCGCTCCCAAGTGCTCACCGTACCGGGCCGAACCCCCCGGGTGAGCATGCGAGTGGGCCGTCCGTGAGTCACTGCCCGGACCCGATTGCCCGGCATACTGGGATCGAATAATATTGCTAGAATCTCCGAGGAAGCAGGATAAAATCCTGTGTTTCTGGGAGTGTGCTGAAATGAGTTCACCATCGAGGCCTGCCGAAGGAGGTCCGGCAGGGCCCCTCCAGGATTCCGTCGATCAGCCGTACCGCTACCAACGCCGGGAGCTCGTGGAACCGGACTGGCGCCGGTACCCGGGGTGGGCGGACGTCACCACGACGCAGTGGCGAGATGCCCAGTGGCAGCGGGTGCACTGTGTCCGCAACATCCGTCAGCTGCGTGCGGTCCTGGGCCAGCGGGTGGCCGAGGGGTTCTACGCCGATCTGGCCGCCGATCAGGCCCAGATGGCCACCATGTCGATGCTGCTACCGCCGCAGATGCTCAACACGATGGCCCCCGGTTGGGATGGCACCTCGGACGCGGGTGCTGACCTCACGTCCGCGCTGTACGCCGACCCGGTGCGCCGTTACATGCTCCCGCTGCGCTCGGAACGAGATCCGGTCTGGCCGAGCCACCCCCGTTCCAGCCGGGACTCACTGCACGAAGCGGAGATGTGGGTGGCCGAAGGGCTGACCCACCGCTACCCCACCAAGGTGCTCGCCGAGCTGTTGTCCACCTGTCCGCAGTACTGCGGACACTGCACCCGGATGGACCTGGTCGGCAACTCCACCCCGCAGGTGGACAAGCTCGCGCTGTCCCTCACCCCGGCCGACCGGCAGGACCGCATGATCGACTATCTGCGTCGTACGCCCAGCGTGCGCGATGTGGTCGTCTCCGGTGGCGACGTCGCCAACGTGCCCTGGCATCGGCTGGAGGCATTCCTGATGCGGTTGCTGAGCATCGACACGGTGCGCGACATCAGATTGGCGACCAAGGCCCTTGCCGGGCTGCCACAGCACTGGCTGCAGCAGCCGGTGGTGCAGGGTCTGGAGCGAGTCGCCGGTACGGCCCGGCGTCGCGGGGTGAACCTGGCCATCCACACCCACATCAACCACGTCCAGTCGGTGACCCCGCTGGTGGCCCAGGCGGCCCGCGCTGCTCTCGACGCCGGCGTCCGTGACGTGCGCAACCAGGGTGTGTTGCTGCGAGGGGTGAACACCACCGCGGAAGCGCTGCTGGACCTGTGCTTCGCCTTGCAGGACGAGGCGGGTGTGCTGCCCTATTACTTCTATCTCTGTGACCTGATCCCGAACGCGGAGCACTGGCGGCTCGCGGTGTGGGAGGCGCAGGCGCTGCAGGAGGCGATCCTGGGCTGGTTGCCTGGTTACGCCACCCCTCGGATCGTGTGCGACGTGCCCTACGTCGGAAAACGCTGGGTGCACCAGACCGCGGGCTACGACCGGGAACGCGGCATCACCTACTGGACCAAGAACTACCGCACCAGCATCGAGCGAGCGGGCGCTGAGACCGTATCGGGTCTCGGGCGCTCCTACCCTTACTACGACCCGATCGCGACGCTACCCCCCGGGGGCCGAGCCTGGTGGAACGAGCACGCCGCAGCCTGACTCCGGGCTGCAACGGGATGAGGAGCGCCCGCTGCCTCCCCACCCCAACGCGATCGGGCAGAGCCAGGTCGCAGTTTCCCCTCCTCAATTCCCCCAAACGGAGTATAAATAAACCTCTTTTTGGCGAATATCGACGGCAAGCTGCATACGTTGGGTCTACCATATATGGCCAGGTAATCCGAACGATGAGAGACCTTGCTCTTGGATCATCGCCCCCCTATGGTTGTGACTCCAGCCACACATCCCGGTAAGAAGTGGGGAGGTGTAGGGCGTGTCCGGGTCACCAGCCAGGACCGCCACCGCCGGAGAACTCTTCGAGCGGCGCGTACTACCCCTGTACCACCTGGCTGATGATGTTGGAGCTATCACCGCTGCGTGCCATGCCACGGCTGTTCGCTTCCGTGGTGGTGGCGCACTTGTGGCCTTCGGCAACGGAGCTGCCAGCCTTGATCACCTGGCCACCGGCAGGGACATGGCGCTGGGGATCTCGCCGGACGGCAACTGCGGCAGCGTGTTCCGTAGCCTGGCGACCGCTCGGGAGCTGGGCATGCTGACGATCGCGCTCGTCGGTGGCGACGGTGGCGACGGTGGGTTCATCGCGACTCTCGGGGCCGCCGATCACGTCCTTGTGGCGCGGTCGGACGATCCTCGAGTGATCAAGGAGGTGCACGTGACCCTCTACCACGTGCTGTGGGAGTTGGTGCACGTGTTCTTCGAGCATCCGGGCCTGCTGGTCCCGGAGGTGATCTCGTGACTGTTCCGGAATGTCACGGGGAGGTGTGCATCACCTGCTCGGACGAGGCTGTCGCGGTTCGGATCGTCGAGTTGCTCCCTGACGACCTCGCTGTCGTCGACACCGGGTCCGGTAACGAGGAGGTGAGTGTCGCGTTGGTGACGGCGGGGGTCGGTGACGAGATCCTCGTTCATGCCAAGGAAGCAATCGCGGTCCTGGGGCGAGTCGAATGAGCCTGAGGACCAACGGCAACGGCCACCGTCGGCCGGTCCGGTCAGCCGGACCGCCACGGTCCGGTGACCTAGAGTCGCTCTACCCATTTCTGTACTCGGGTACCGGAGCCCTCGATACGGGGCTGGACGAGGTGCGCTGTTCCACGATTGACAAGATCCACCAGGTCGTGGCGCCACGATGCGATGTCCTTGCCCGCGACGGCAGGCGGCTGGCGGAGTGCGCTTCGGCAATGGCGGTGGCCTTCGCCAACGGCGGGCGGCTCTTCGCCATCGGTGATGGGGAAAGCTGCATCGACGCGGCTGACCTGGCAAGTTTGTTCCTCCACCCGGGTACGGGACGGCAGGCACTGCCCGCCTTCGCGCTCACGGGCGACATCGTGGTGCTGAGGGCGCAGTCGAACGACGTCTCCTTCGACGTCGTCTTCGCCCGGCAGATCGCAGCTTTCGGGCGACGTGGTGACGTCGTCGTCGGACTGTCCACATCGGCTAACTCCACCAACCTCGTGCGCGCCTTCGAAGAGGCGGGCAGGCGTGGCCTGCTCACCGTCGGCCTGGCCGGGTATGAGGGTGGAGCGATGGCCGAACTGGGCAGCATCGACCACTTGTTCGTGGTGCCCACTGAGTCAGTACCTCGCATTCAGGAGGCCCAGACCACGATCTATCACACGCTGTGGGAGCTCACGCTCAACGAGCTGACCACCGGAAGGCCAGATCCGGCACGAGCAGAGCGACGTGAGGTCGCTCGTGGAGTAGGGGATCATGACTGAAGAAGAGAGCCCGATCCATATCCTCTGGATCAACTGCGGCCTGTCCTGCGACGGGGACTCGGTTGCGCTGACTGCAGCGACACAGCCGAGCATCGAGGAGATCGCGCTGGGAGCCCTTCCTGGCCTGCCCAAGATCGCGGTGCACTGGCCCCTCATCGATTTCGAATGCGGCCCCGACCAGGGTGCCGACACCTTCATCGAGTGGTTCCACAAGGCCGACCGTGGCGAGCTGGAGCCGTTCGTACTCGTCCTCGAGGGTTCTATTCCCAACGAATCTATCAACGGTGACGGCTACTTCACCGGTTTCGGGTACAACCACGAGACCGGGCAGCCGATCACGATTAACGAGTGGATCGACCGGCTGGCGCCCAAGGCGACGATCGTGCTCGCGGTCGGCACCTGCGCGACGTATGGCGGCATCCACGGTATGCAGGGGAACCCGACCGGCGCCATGGGTGTGCCGGACTACCTGGGCTGGGACTGGAAGACCAAGGCCGGTATCCCGATCGTCTGCGTGCCGGGCTGCCCGGTGCACCCGGACAACCTGTCCGAGACGATCCTCTACCTGCTCTACCAGGCGGCGGGGGCGGCTCCGATGATCCCGCTGGACGACCAACTGCGCCCGCAATGGCTGTTCGGTTCCACGGTGCACGAAGGCTGTGACCGGGCCGGCTACTACGAGCAGGGCGAATTCGCGAAAACCTACGACTCACCGCTATGCCTCGTGAAACTGGGTTGCTGGGGCCCTGTGGTGAAGTGCAATGTGCCCAAGCGCGGCTGGATCAATGGTGTGGGTGGTTGCCCGAACGTGGGTGGTATCTGCATCGGCTGCACCATGCCGGGCTTCCCCGACAAGTTCATGCCGTTCATGGACGCACCTCCGGGCTCGCTGGTGTCCTCGGCCGCCAGCAAGACCTACGGCTCAGTCATCAGGTCGCTGCGTCAGATCACGCTCAAGAAGGTCGACGCGGAACCCAAGTGGCGCAAGAAGGGCCGCGACCTCGTCACTGGCTACAAGCCCAACTGGTGATCCGGACTGCTGGAGAAAGGCATCAATAGCGATGACAACCACCGCACCACGGCATGGCTCAGTCGGCAGCCAGGACTCCCAACTCACCGAGATGGTGTGGGATCCGGTAACCCGGATCGTCGGCAGTCTGGGCATTTACACGAAGATCGACTTCGCGCAGGGCAGGGTGGCCGAGTGCCACAGCAGCTCGTCGGTGTTCCGCGGCTACTCCATCTTCATGAAGGGCAAGGACCCGCGCGACGCCCACTTCATCACGAGCCGCATCTGCGGTATCTGCGGCGACAACCACGCGACCTGTTCGGTGTACAACCAGAACATGGCCTACGGGGTGGCCCCGCCGCACCTGGGTGAATGGGTGATCAACCTCGGTGAAGCCGCCGAGTACATGTTCGACCACAACATCTTCCAGGAGAACCTGGTCGGGGTCGATTACTGCGAGAAGATGGTCGCCGAGACCAACCCCGGCGTCCTTGAGCAGGCCAACCGCACCGAGGCACCGCAGGCCGCCGCACACGGATACAAGTACATCGGCGACATCATGCGGGCGCTGAACCCGCTGGAGGGTGAGTTCTACCGCGAGGCGCTGCAGGTCTCCCGCTACACGCGAGAGATGTTCTGCCTGATGGAGGGTCGCCACGTGCACCCCTCCACGCTCTACCCGGGCGGCACCGGCACGGTGGCCACGCACCAGCTGTTCACCGACTACTACACCCGCCTCATGCGGTACGTGGAGTTCTGCAAGCGGATCGTGCCGCTGCACGACGACCTCTTCGACTTCTTCTACGAGGCCATGCCTGGATACGAAGAGGTCGGCCGTCGGCGGGTGCTGCTCGGTTGCTGGGGCAGCCTCAATGACCCGGAGCACTGCGACTTCGACTACAAGCACATGACCAACTGGGGTCGCAAGATGTTCGTCACCCCCGGTGTGGTGGTGGACGGCAAGCTGGTCACCAACGACCTGGTGAAGATCAACCTCGGCATCCGGATCCTGCTCGGTCACTCGTTCTACGAGGACTGGGACGGTCAGGAGGTCTTCGTCGACAAGGACCCGCTGGGTAACCCGGTCGACCGTCGGCACCCCTGGAACCAGCACACGATTCCGCGGCCGGCCAAGCGTGACTTCGACGGCGCGTACAGCTGGACGATGTCACCGCGTTGGTTCGACGGCACCGACTACCTGCCGCTGGACACCGGTGGCGGGCCGCTCGCCCGGCTGTGGCCGACGGCGCTGTCCGGGCTGGTCGACACGGGCACCGTCAAGGCCACCGGCCACAGCGTTCAGATCAACCTGCCGCGGACGATGACCAAGCCCGCGGTCAGCTTCGAGTGGAAGATCCCGTACGACAAGGCTGGCAAGCCGCTGTCCAACGCGATCGAGCGCAACCGGGCCCGGACCTACTTCCAGGCCTACTCGGCAGGTCTTGCGCTGCACTTCATCGAGAAGGCCCTGGCCGAGGTGCGTGCTGGCCGGACGAAGACCTGGGAGCCGTTCAAGGTGCCCAAGGAAGCGATCAGCTGCGGGTTCACCGAGGCGGTCCGTGGCGTGCTGTCGCACCACATGGTGATCAGGGACGGGAAGATCGCGAACTACCACCCGTACCCACCCACCCCGTGGAACGGCAGTGTCCGGGATGTCTACGGAACTCCTGGTCCGTACGAAGACGCGGTGCAGAACACGCCGATCTTCGAGGAGAACCGGCCGGAGAACTTCAAGGGCATCGACATCATGCGTTCGGTGCGTAGTTTCGACCCCTGCCTGCCCTGTGGTGTGCACATGTACCTGGGTCAGGGCAAGGAGTTGCAGCGACTGCACACGCCGCACGCGTTCAGCACGACTGGCGGCTGATCGTGCCCGCTAGCAACACATCGGATGTTCAGGCGGTTGGGTCGAAGGTCGAGGCGCTGCTCTCTGAGCTCGCCGCGAACTCCGACCCAGCCACCGCCCAGCGGGCCGAGGAGCTGGTCGGCCTGCTCGTCGAGTTCTACGGTGCGGGCCTAGCCCGCATCGTGGAACTCCTCGACGAGCAGAACCTCAAGACGTTGCTCGATGACGGCTTGGTGACCAGTCTGCTGGTGCTGCACGAGTTGCACCCGCAGAGCACCGAGGAGCGCGTCCTCGCCGCCCTGGAGAAGGTCCGGCCCTATCTCGGCTCGCATGCCGGCGACGTCGAGTACCTCGGGCTGGACCCCGACGGGACGGTGCGGCTACGGCTCGCGGGCAGCTGTGACGGTTGCCCGTCCTCCGCGATCACCGTCAAGCTGGCCATCGAACGGGGCATCGAGGATGTCGCCCCCGAGGTGACCAAGGTCGAGGTGGAGGGCATGGCACCCGACCCGGCAGCCGCTGGGGCGGCCGGTCCGGGAGCAACCGATGGGCACACCCTGCTGCCACTGCAGCAGGTCAGCAAGCAGCCGGAGGTACCGGCGTCGACCTGGGTGCAGGTCGAGGGGATCGATCGTCTTGGCCAGGGCCAATTGGTCCCGACCTTGGTGGCCGACACCGCCGCGGTGGTGTGCAACGTGGCGGGCAGCCTGTATGCCTATGCCGATCGTTGCGCAGCCTGTGGTTCGGGCCTGACCGGCGGTCAGCTGGACGGTGTCCTGCTGACATGTCCGGGCTGCACGCAGCGTTACGACGTGGTTCGGGCGGGTCGCGGCTTCGGTGGCGACCGCGCGAGGGACCGGCACCTCGATCCGTTGCCATTGCTTGCAGAGAACGGCGGGGTTCGGATCGCGGTCCCCGCGCAGGCGGCATCATGAGTGCGGGACTGCGGCGCTTCGTTCCTGGCGCCGCACCCGCGAAATCTCCCGCACCTCAGGTCCAGAAGTGTGAGATGTGCGCGGAGCCGATCGGCGAGTGGCACGGGCATGTAGTGGACCTCGACGGGCGCGGGCTGATGTGCACCTGCCGAGGCTGCGCCCTGCTGTTCACCACCGATGGCGCGGGCGGTGGGCGTTTCAAGACGGTGCCGGAACGCTATCGGCATGCGGCCAACGTGCCGCTGGCGGAATTGACCTGGGACTCGATCGGGATCCCGGTCGCGATGGCGTTCTTCTTCGCCAACACCGCGATGGAGCGCACCGTCGCCTTCTACCCGAGCCCGGCGGGGGCCACCGAATCGCTGCTCTCGCTGGAGGCGTGGACCGACCTGCTCGGTGCGCTCCCGGCGCTGGGCGATCTGCAGCCCGATGTGGAGGCCTTGCTGGTGCACAGGCAGCAGGACGGATTCGAGTTCTTCGCTGTGCCCATCGATGCGTGCTACCAGCTGGTAGGCCTGGTCCGCCTGTACTGGAAGGGTTTCGACGGCGGCGAAGAGGCCTGGAAGGCGATCAACGAGTTCTTCGAGGGCCTGCGGGAGCGCAGCGAAACGGTGGCGGTCGGCGATGCCTGAACTGTCCTTCACCTGCGTAGACGGGCGGCCCGAGCAGTACTCGGCCGCACCGACCATGCTGTTTCGACTCCGCATCGGTGTGGCTGACGGACAGCGGGTCCGCGCGATCGCGTTGCGCTGTCAGATCAGGATCGAACCGCAGCGCCGTCAGTACGGAGAGGAGGAGGCCAAGCGGCTCGTCGAGCTGTTCGGCGAGCGCGCACGGTGGGGTGACACGCTCAAGCCGTTCCAGTTCGCCAATACCTCGACGGTCGTGGCCAGCTTCACCGACAACATAGAGGTCGACGTCTCCGTGCCGTGCAGTTACGACATGGAGGTGTCCACGGGCCGGTACTTCCACGCACTGGAGGACGGTGAGATCCCGTTCATCCTGCTGTTCAGCGGGACCGTGTTCGGCGATGGTGAGAAGAGCCTGTGGATCGAACAGGTGCCCTGGCACGCCGAGTGCCGATACCGGCTACCGGTGGCGCGCTGGCGCGAGATGATGGACATGCACTTTCCTGGCAGTGGGTGGCTGCGGCTGCAGCGCGAGACGATCGACGCGCTGGCTGAATTCCGGGCCGCTCGCACGCTGCCCACCTGGGATGACACCGTTCTCGCTGTGTTGGATGCCGCCCGTCAGCCGATTCCGAACGTCAACGGGGAAGGGGGATCATGACTGCGTCCCCGATGGACGTCGCACGCGAAGTAGCCGACGCGGTGCTCTACGAGGGTTACCTCCTCTACCCGTATCGGGCTTCGGCGCGCAAGAACCAGAACCGCTGGCAGTGGGGGGTACTCGTGCCTCCCGCCTACGCCACTGCCGGGCACGGTGAGCACGCCAGCTCGCATACCGAGTGTCTGCTTGAGCCCGGCACGGACCCGGTGTTGCATCTGCGGCTGCGGTTCCTGCAGTTGCAGCATCGCAGTGGCGGCGGCGGCCCGGTACCCGAGTTCGACGAGGCCGCGGAGCGCGAGGTCGACGAGGTGGTCCCGATCCGCGAGCTTCTGGACGCCGACAAAGTGGTCCCGGTTTCCGTTCCCGGAGGTAGCGAGAGCGAGGACGGTGTCACTCGGGAGCGGTGGCCGGTGCATGGCGAGATCCGGGTGTCCGCCACACAGCTGGAGGGTCCGTACGGGGTGGTGAAGCTCAGTATCGACGTCGTCAACACAGCCGAGTGGGCCGACCCGGAGGCGGACCGGCAACTGGCCCTGCGGCATTCCCTGATCGCGGCGCACACGGTGATCGCGATCACCGACGGAGAGTTCATCTCGCTGCTGGACCCACCGGAATGGGCGAAGCCGGCCGTCGAGGCCTGCCACAACGAACACACGTGGCCGGTGATGGTCGGAGAAGCGGAGCGGCGTGACGTGATCCTGTCCTCGCCGATCATCCTGTACGACCACCCCGCGATCGCACCGGAGAGTCCCGGTGAGCTGTTCGACGGGCTGGAGATCGACGAGATTCTCACGCTGCGGACGATGACGCTGACCGACGAGGAGAAGGCCGAGGCCCGCGCCACTGACGAGAAGGTCCGCAAGCTGATGGACCGGGTCGACTCGATGCCCCCCGAGATGCTGGACAAGCTGCACGGTGCGATTCGCTATCTCGGCAAGAGCCCGATGCGGCCCGCCTCCCGGGAGCCGGATCCGATCGAGACGATCACCACTCCGGGCACCCCGTGGTGGGATCCCGGCGCGGACGCTTCGGTCAATCCGGAGACCGACAGCGTGATGATCACCGGAGTCGAGGTGGCGAAGGGCAGCCGGGTGAAGCTCGTCCCGGGGATGAAACGCACGGATGCGCAGGACATGTTCCTGTCGGGGCGCACAGCCACAGTCGCGGCTGTGCTCCTCGACGTCGACGGGGACACCCACGTCGCGGTCACTCTCGACGATGACCCCGGCGCCGACATCGCCATTGCGCACGGACGGTTCCGTTACTTCGCCCCCGACGAGCTCGAGCCGCTGGGAACCGAGTCATGAGAACTGTGGTGGCCGGAATCGGCAACATCTTTCTCGGCGACGACGCGTTCGGAGTCGAACTTGCCCAGCGACTGGGCTCCGAGCAACTCCCGGAGGGTGTCACCGTCGCCGACTACGGGATCCGGGGGATGCACCTCGCGTACGACCTGCTCGAGATCGCCCCGGACACGACGATCCTGCTCGACGCCGTTTCCCGCGGCGCTGAGCCGGGCACGGTCTTCGTGCTGGAGATCGGACCCGAGCACGTGGCGGATATTTCACCGGCCGCCGTCGATGCGCACGGCATGGCGCCCGATGCTGTGCTCGCGCTGCTGGACAACCTCGGTGGCAGTGCGGGTCGCACCCTGCTGGTCGGCTGTGAGCCGAGCAACACCGAGGAAGGCATTGGGCTCTCCACGACCGTCGCAACAGCCGTTGAGAAGGCCGTCGGGGTAGTTCTGGATCTGCTCACCAATATGGAAGGAAGTGAGACGGATGCTGCGTCGAGTGATGTTCTGGGGAACGGTGATCGGTCTGGCGATCACAGCAGTACAGGTGTCTAAGGATGTAGCTCGGTACAAGCAGATCAGCGAGCTGTGATTACCAACCCACCACGGAGGTAAGCCCATGTGCCTCGGCATCCCGGGCGAGGTGATCGAGATCCTGCCCGATCAACCCGATCTGGCCAGGGTCGACGTCAGCGGGGTCAAACGCGCCATCAATATCGGCTTGTTGTCCGATGATCCCGTTGTTCCCGGTGACTGGATTCTCATCCACGTCGGCTTCGCCCTATCCAAGATCGATGAGCAGGAGGCCAAGGCCGCAATGGACTTCCTCATCGGCATCGGTCAGGCCTACGAGGACGAGATTGCCGCCCTGCTCGAATCACAAATCGACGAAAAGCGGTGAGCGGTATGCGTTTTGTCGACGAGTACCGGGATGCCGAGAAGGCTCGTGCGCTGTCCGCAAAGATCGCGGCGCTGTGCGAGCCAGGGCGCCACTACAAATTCATGGAGGTCTGCGGCGGGCACACGCACACCATCTACAAGCACGGACTCGAGGACTACCTTCCGGAGTCGGTAAGCCTGGTGCACGGGCCCGGATGCCCGGTGTGCGTGATCCCGATGGGCCGGGTGGACGACGCCATTGCCCTGGCCGAGGAACCAGACGTGATCATGACGTCGTTCGGCGACATGATGCGGGTACCCGGCGGACGGGGATCGTTCTTCGACTCCTCGGCTGCCGGGGCCGACATCCGGATGGTGTACTCCCCGCTCGACGCGTTGAAGATCGCCCGGCAGAACCCGGACAAGCGGGTTGTGTTCATGGCGATCGGATTCGAGACGACCGCGCCGTCCACTGCCATGACCGTCCTGCGTGCGGCGGCGGAGGGTATCGAGAACTTCTCGATCTTCTGTAACCACGTCACGATCATCCCGGCGATCAAGGCCATTCTGGATTCGCCGGACCTGCGGTTGGACGGGTTCATCGGCCCCGGGCACGTCTCCACTGTCATCGGATGCCGACCCTACGAGTTCATCGCCTCGGAATATGGCAAGCCGCTGGTCACGGCGGGATTCGAACCGCTGGACATCCTTCAGTCGGTTTACATGTTGCTGGTGCAGCTGGCCGAGGGCCGCTCCGAGGTCGAGAATCAGTACGCCCGAGTGGTGCCGTGGGACGGCAACCCGGTGGCCCTCCGGGCCGTGGGCGAGGTCATGGAGCTGCGTCCGTACTTCGAGTGGCGCGGGCTCGGGTTCATCTCGCACTCCGCACTACGGATAAAGCCCTCCTACGCTGCTTTCGACGCGGAGAAGCACTTCGACCTGCCCGGGGTTCGGGTCGCGGATCCGAAGGCATGCCAGTGCGGGGAGGTGCTCAAGGGTGTGCTCAAACCCTGGGAGTGCAAGGTGTTCGGCACCGCGTGCACGCCGGAGACGCCGATCGGTACCTGCATGGTCTCCTCAGAGGGAGCCTGCGCGGCGTACTACAACTTCGGACGGTTCAGCCGTGAGAGGGTCCGCGAGGCCAGCCAGATAGGGGCGAGCAACGCATGACCCATCCGGACACAACTGCGCATCGGGCCGACTGGGCCGAAGCTGCGGTCGCCGAGCACGATGTCGATGATTCCGGGCACCCTGGCATGCACGCCAAGCCGGGAACCGAGCACTCCGATCGGGAGCAGCTCGTGCTGGAACGCATCGAGCGGGCCCGGCGGGCCCGGCCTCGGGTGCGGGAGAAGCTCATCACCCTCGCGCACGGTGCGGGCGGGAAGGCCAGCCAGTCTCTGATCGAGGCGGTCTTCCTGGACGCTTTCCGCAATCCCCTGCTGGAACCTCTCGAAGACGCGGCCTCGTTGACTGCCGGCGGTGCTCAGCTGGCCTTCACCACGGATTCCTACGTGGTGTCGCCGCTGTTCTTCCCCGGCGGCGATATCGGTGATCTCGCGGTCAACGGCACGGTGAACGACCTCGCTGTCTCCGGGGCTACCCCGGCCCACCTGTCGGCCGGATTCATCCTGGAAGAGGGTTTCCCGGTCGAGGACCTGCGCCGCATCGTGGCATCAATGGCATCGGCCGCACAGGAGGCGGGTGTCTCGATCGTCACCGGCGACACCAAGGTGGTGCAGCGTGGCAAAGCAGACGGCTGCTACATCACAACAGCAGGCATCGGACTGATCACCGATGGCCTGACACTCGGTGCCTCCACCGTCCGTCCGGGCGATGCGGTGATCGTCTCCGGACCCGTGGGCGACCACGGGATGACGGTGATGCTCGCCCGCGGCGAACTCGACATCGATGCGGATCTGGTCTCGGACACGGCATCTGTGCACGGTCTGGTGCGGGGACTGCTCGACGCGGCGGGCCCGGACGTGCGGGCTATGCGGGATGCCACCCGGGGCGGGGTCGCGACGATCCTGAACGAGGTGGCCAGGGCATCCAATGTCGCCGTTGTTGTGGAGGAGGAAGCTGTCCCAGTTCGCCCGGAGGTCCGTGGGGCCTGCGAATTGCTGGGCATCGACCCGCTCTACGTCGCCTGCGAGGGCCGGATCGTGGTGTTCGTCGATCCCGGTGCGGCCGATGCGGCGGTGGCCGCGCTTCAGGCACATCCGCTCGGGGCGGGCGCCACGATGGTGGGTCGTGTCGCCGACGATCCGCCGGGCTTGGTTCTGCTCAAGACAGGCTTCGGCGGCACTCGGATCATCGACCTGCTGGTCGGAGACCCGTTGCCGCGAATCTGCTGAGCACGTCGTGAGGAGGCACGCTGAATCAGAGCGAACTGGTCGCTGAGATCATGGGCGCCTGGCCCGAGCCCGGTGAACTGATCTACATCGAACGCCGGGGCGACAGCTACACGCTCGGCCGCACCGGAGCCGGCGGGATCGTTGCCGGGCCGCTGCCCGACGCCCCGCTGCCTGACGCCTGGATCTACTACGCCGGGTGGCAGGAACGTCACAAGGCCGATCCGACGGCGTTCTTCGATGATCTGTTCGCCGAGATGGAGGCGGCGGCCGGGGGTCATGATCGATGCCGCTGGTCGGTGGATGACCCCTGGCCGCACTAGCCAAGTCGAGGTGCGATGGCCTACCGGATCCGTGCATCTGACCGGACGGCATTCAAGCGCTGTCGCCGGGCGTGGGACCTGGGCTCACGCAACCGGCAGAACTTCGAACCGAATCCGCAGCACGGCTCGATCGATCTGAACCAGGCGTTGCGGGATGCGCTGGCCGTGTACTACTTCCCCGGGATGTGGGAATGGAACAGGTCCATCGTGCAGCCGCTCGTGCACCAGGCCCTGGAGAAGTCGGTACGTGGTCAGGCCGCGGCCGAGGCCGACGACCAGGCGTTGCGGTCCGCACTGGATCGGGGCCGTGCATTGCTCGACGCGTACGCGGCGTGGGCACCCTCGGTCGACCACTTCACTCCGGTGCGGGTCCACACCGACTTCGACGTGAACGTGCCGGACCCGGCGACACCCGGTTCCGACCTGCTGACGTCGGACGGGGAGCCGATTCGGTACACCGATCGCGTCGACCTGCTCGCGGTTGACGACGATGACGCCTACTGGGTGATCCAGCATCGGCTGGTTGTCGACGACTGGGCTGCCGATTCCACTCTGCAGCTTGACGAACGGACGATCACGTGGTGCTGGGCGTGGCCATTGTTCTATCTCGGGATGCGCATAGCCGGCACGATGTACAACGAGATTCGAGCCGATGCCGGGGAACGGGTCGCGACGTCTGCCGCGCCGGTGGCCGGTCAGCAACAGATGCGGCACCGGCGAATGTACGCCCGAACCGCCGCGGTGCCTCGTGAGCGGGTACGTGCCGAAGGCACCGATGGGTTCCGGCGCACCCGAATCCTACGCGGTGAAGCGGAACTCGCGCTGGCGGGCGGGAGCCTGGTGGCTGAGGCTCGTGCGGTCACCGGTCGGGACCTGGAGATCTATCCCAGCCCGGCACCGGAGATCTGCCGACCCTGTCCGTACCGCGCTCCGTGCCTGGTGCTCAACGAGGGCGGGGACGTTGCCGCCGAACTGTCCCGCTCCTACCGGCGCCGTCCAGCCGAACAGATCGAAGAGGGCAGGCTCGGGGGCGTCACCTGGTCGATGAACCGCGGTGCGGCGCCGCCTCGTTGGCCCCGCAATTCATGACGATCCACCGGCTCAGGCCGCTTCGCCCGGGCTGGCCGGAAAATCCGGCAGTTCGCGTCGATCCGGTCGATTGTCACCCACGCCGCACCCGGTGTCCTGCCACCAACGGCGCTGGCACCTAGGGCATTGCAGGAACACCAGTCGGGTCTCATGGGCCAGCAGATAGCACCAATGCCGCCCGCAGGTGGTTCCCGCAGCGCAGGCCGGGCACTCCTCGTCGGGACACCACAGACACGGTAGCCAGGCCCGGCGGCCCAGGTCAGCATTACGGTCCAGCATCGAGCACGCCCTCCTCGCGGAGCAGGTCGTACACGACACGCTGTTCGGCGCTCAGGCCGGAATACAGCAGTGCGTACGCCTCGGTCTCCCCGGCGAGTGCGGTGACGGGGTTCCAGTCCGGCATTGCGTCCAGGACAGCGCTGACCCGGCGAACCTCGTGAGCAGTGAGGTCGAAGGTGAACGGAATCAGGTCAGCCGCGGACCCCTCTGGCCGCGGACTCTGTGGAATGGTGGCTGCCATGCCCATATATACCCCGCGCCCCTATGGGTCTTAGCCGGGTCGTGAGCAGCCACACAGCGCAATCGGCCCGTTCGTGACCAGTCACACAGTCCGGCGGCGGCGAGCGGGCGGATCAGCCGGACCTGCTGGTCAGGGAGCTGCGAGCAGCGGCGACTGCGACCTGCCCGAGGCTGATACCACCGTCGTTGGGCGGTACCCGGGAGTGGGTGAGCACCCGGAAACCGGCCTGCTCCAGCCCTGCCACGGTGCGTTCCAGCAACAGGATGTTCTGGAACACCCCGCCGGACAGTGCGGCGGTATCGATGCCGGTCGTCTCCCGCAATGCGCGGCAGATCCGGACGATCGCGTCGGCCACACCGTGATGAAACCGGGTGGCGATCACCTCCGGTGCCACCCCGGCACCCAGATCGTCCACCACACAACGCACCAGATCGGCGCCGTGTAATTGCATCGTGGGTCCCTCGGTCACCCTCGCCGGGTAGCTGCCCTGCTCGGCGCGATCGGCCCGCTGCTCGAGCTCCACTGCCGCCTGGCCCTCATAGTTGATCGCATCCCGCACTCCGAGGATCGCCGCCACGGCATCGAACAGCCGCCCAGCGCTGGACGTGAGCGGGGCGTTCACCCCGCGCTCCGCCATTGCCAGTACCGCGTCCCACTGCTCGGCGTTGCGCCGTCTCAACTCGTCGGGGACGTCGGCACCCAGATAGGCCGCCGCCATTCGCCAGGGCTGCCGGATGGCGGTGGCGCCCCCCGGCAGCGGCACCGGCACCAGATGGCCCAGCCGCTGGAACCCGGTCAGGTCCGCCAGCAGGAACTCTCCGCCCCACAGAGTGCCGTCGCTGCCGTAACCCAGCCCGTCGAAGGCCACTCCGAGTACGGGGCCCGGATGACCGTTGTCGGCCAGGCAGGAGGCGATATGGGCGTGGTGGTGTTGCACCGCGACGAGTTCGACATCGGCCGGTTCCGCCTCGGCCAGATCGAGTGCGTACTTGGTGGAGAGGTACTCCGGGTGCAGATCGTGCGCCACGATTTCCGGCTGCACGTCGAACAGGCGGCGGAAGTGCTCGATGCCTTCGGTGAACGAGCGCAGCGTCTCGTAGTTCTCCAGATCGCCGATGTGATGGGACACGAACGCGTGCCGTCCCCGAGCCAGGCAGAAGGTGCTCTTGAGCTCAGCACCGCAGCCGAGCACCGGACGGAGTACCGCCCGCGCCAGACTCAGCGGTTCGGGGGCGTAGCCCCGGGCGCGGCGGACGGGGAGTTCGGCGCCCCGGAACACCCGTACCACCGAATCGTCGGTGCGCATATGGATGGCACGGTCATGAGTCAGGTAGGCGTCGGCGATCCCGGTCAGCCGGCGCTGCGCGTCGTCATCGAGGTAAGCGATGGGCTCGTCGGAGATGTTGCCGCTGGTCAGCACGACGGGCGCCGCGCTCTCCCTGAGCAGCAGGTGATGCAGCGGCGTGTAGGGCAGCATCAGACCCAACGAGCGGTTTCCTGGCGCGACCGCCGGGGCAACGGGGGCGTCCGGACGGCAAGGCAGCAGCACCACTGGCCGCCGCCTGCTGGTCAGCACCTGCTCGCCCACCGGATCGATCACGCACAGCTGGTGGGCGGTGTCGAGATCGGCGACCATGACCGCGAACGGCTTGTCCTCGCGGTGCTTACGGGCGCGGAGCGTCGCGGTCGCGGTCGCATCGCCGGCCAGGACCGCGACGTGGTATCCGCCCAATCCCTTCACCGCCAGCACACCTCCTCCGGTCAGCAGTGCCGCGGCCGCCCGGATCGGGTCTCCGGGCAGTTCCGCGCCCTGGGCGTCGATGAGTCTCAGCCGGGGTCCGCAGGCAGGGCAGCACACCGGCTGTGCGTGGAAACGGCGGTCAGCGGGATTGTGGTACTCGGCAGCGCAGGCCGCGCACATCGTGAACGGCGCCATCGTGGTGAACGGCCGGTCGTAGGGCACGTCGCACACGATGGTGAACCGTGGGCCGCAGTTGGTGCAGTTGATGAACGGATAGTCGAAGCGCCGATCGGTGGGATCGGCCAGCTCGCGCAGGCAGTCGGCGCAGGTCGCGCTGTCCGCCGAGACCAGGGTGTCGCGCCGGCCCGAGGAGTCACTTGCCACGATGTGGAAGCCCGGTTGTCCCGTCGGCACCAGGGGGCTGGTCCGCACCTGCTCGATGACGGCCAGCGGTGGCGCTTCCGCGGACAGCGCGGACAGGAACTCGGTGACCGCCAGTTCGGCGCCCTCGACTTCCACGAAAACCCCTGCGGTGTCGTTACCGACCCGGCCGGACAGACCGAACCGGCCTGCGAGACCGTGTACGTAGGGCCGGAACCCCACGCCCTGCACGACACCCTCGACCCGGACCTCGATGCGGACACATTGCGGCACGGGAGGATTCTCTCCCCCTTGACAAGATCCCCGCCCGGCACTGCACTGGGCACGCTGGCGAGGAGGCCTTTGGTGCACGAGATGTCAATCACCCAGAGTGTTGTTGACGCGGTGTGCACTCGGATGGGTGATACTCCGGTTCGGCGAGTCTGTATGGAGATCGGAAAGCTCTCCGGGGTGGTACCCGATTCGGTCCGGTTCTGCTTCGATCTCGTCACCGCAGGTACCACACTCGAGGGAGCGCAACTGGACATCGTCCAACCCTCCGGGCAGGCTCGCTGCCGCGATTGTGGGGCCGAATTCGAAATGAATGATCTGTTGATGCTGTGCGAATGTGGCAGCGCGAACCGTGAACTGCTCGCCGGCGAGGAGCTACGAATCCGGAAAGTCGAGGTGCTGGCCTGATGTGCGCGACGTGTGGCTGCTCAGGGAGTGCTGTCATCGAAGATCTTGGGCATGGCCCCGGCCATGAGCACGACCACGGCCATGAGCACGGCCACAGCCATGAGCACGACCACAGCCATGAGCACGGCCACGGACACGGACACGCCGAGCCGGAGACTCGCACGGTCACGCTCGAGCAGGCGGTGCTCGCCCGCAATGACTCGCTTGCCGAGCGCAACCGGGAATGGCTGGTCCAGCGCGGCATCCTCGCGGTGAACCTGATGAGCTCGCCTGGTGCCGGAAAGACCACGTTGCTGGAGCGAACCATCCGCGAACTCGGCGCGCAGTTGCACGTCTCGGTCGTGGAAGGTGATCAGGAGACGGTGCTCGACGCAGACCGGATCCGGGCTACCGGCGCGCCGGCCGTACAGATCAACACCGGCTCAGGCTGCCACCTCGATGCCGAGATGATGGCAGGTGGCCTGCGCACGCTGGCGCCTCCGGACGGGTCCCTGGTACTCGTGGAGAATGTCGGAAACCTGGTGTGCCCGGCACTGTTCGACCTCGGCGAGCAGGCTCGGGTTGTCATCACCTCGGTCACCGAGGGCGCTGAGAAACCGCGGAAGTATCCGCATATGTTCCGCACAGCGACCCTGGTGCTGCTCAACAAGATCGACCTGCTGCCCTATGTCGACTTCGACGTCGACGCGTTCCTGGCGGGAACCCGGGCGGCGAACCCCGGCGTCGAGGTGTTGCAGTTGTCCGCGACACGCGGGGACGGGATCACCGAGTGGTACGACTGGCTGCGGTCGCGCCGGCCCTGACCCGCGTCAGTACCGCCGTTTGGGCATGATCACCCAGAGCACCAGGTAGATCACGAACTGCGGACCTGGCAGCAGACAGGACAGCAGGAACAGCACCCGCACAGCGTTCGCGCTCCAGCCGAACCGCTCGGCCAGGCCGGCGCACACGCCGGCGATGACCTTGTCCTCCTGCGGGCGGGCCAGTGATGTGCTCATCGTTTCCTCCCTGGTGGGCGGTACTGCCGCCATCACCGCCCACTCTGCTCCGTACGCAGCATGCCTGCGTCGGTGCAGACCCTGATGTTCCCCCGATGTGGTCCTCGGGGAAGCCTGCGGGTTCGGTGTGCCAGGGCGACCAGTGCGATCAGAAAGCCGGGGGGCGGGCCTCGTACGGGATGGAAAGCACCACTGTGGTGCGGGTGGACACCTTGGCAGCCTCCCGGATCCGGCGCAGCAGGTCTTCCAGCGCTTGCGGCGAGGCGACCCGAATGGTGAGGATGTAGGACTCCTCGCCTGCCACCGAATAGCAGGACTCGATCTCGCGAAGGTGCGCAATCCGCTGCGGATAGTCGTCCGGGGCAGCTGGATCGAACGGGGTGAGCGACACAAATGCGGTCAGCGGAATCCCCACCGCTTCACGGTCCACCAGTGCGGTGTAGCCACGGAGGACGCCGCGCTGCTCGAGTCGGCGCACCCGCTGGTGCACCGCTGAGACCGATAGTCCCACCTGTTCGGCGAGATCGGTGAAGCTGGCTCGCCCGTC
Source organism: Pseudonocardiaceae bacterium (assembly GCA_036494005.1). Classification (GTDB taxonomy): domain Bacteria; phylum Actinomycetota; class Actinomycetes; order Mycobacteriales; family Pseudonocardiaceae. The sequence goes on from DASXOV010000250.1 coordinate 48,543, forward strand.
TGTGGTCAGTGCACGCACAATGGCGGCATCGGTGGGTTCCAGCGCTGTCACCGGGCCGCCTCCGCGTAGAGGAGTACGTCGGCGGTCACCGGGCCGCCTCCGCGTAGAGGAGTGCGTCGGCGGTCATACCGGCAGGGCCGCGAGGTCGCGTGGGCGGTGATTGAGCCGGGTGGCCCCCTGTTCGCCGACCACCACGATGTCCTCGATCCGGGCACCCCAGCGGCCCGGAAGGTAGATGCCGGGCTCCACACTGAACGCCATCCCGGGTTCGAGCACCAGATCGTTGCCCGCCACGATGTAGGGATCCTCGTGCACATCGAGACCGATTCCGTGTCCGGTCCGATGGATGAACCGCTCCCCGAAGCCGGCGTCGGATATCGGAACCCGTGCGGCGGCGTCCACCTGCTGTGCGGTCACTCCCGGCGCGACCGCCGCCACCGCCGCGTCCTGGGCGCCCTGTAACACAGCGTAGGTGTTGGCCACGTCAGCGTGCGCCGGCTCGCCCAGGCTGTAGGTCCGGGTGCAGTCGGAGAAGTAACCCTCCGAGGTCGGTCCACCGATGTCGACCACCACCACGTCACCGGCTTGCAGCACCCGCTCCGAGACGTCGTGATGCGGGCTGGCGCCGTGCGGGCCGGAGCCGACGATGACGAACGCCGCGCAGGTGTGGCCCTCCGCGACGATGGCGGCAGCCACGTCGGCGCCCACCTGCGCCTCGGTGCGTCCAACCCGCAACCACTCCCCCATCCGGGCGTGCACCCGGTCGATGGCCTGTCCGGCGGCCGTCAGCGCGGCGATCTCGGCCGCGTCCTTGCGCATCCGCAACTGCCGCAGCAGCGGTGCGGCCAGTTCCTGCCCGCACGACGGCAAGGCGGCCCGCAACCGCAGTACGTGCGCGGCGGGCATGGCGTCGCCCACCGCCACTCGGTTCGGCGACCCAGACCGCACCAGCAGGTCGGCCACCAGGGCGTACGGATCTGTGCCGTCGGTCCACTGTGCGATCTCGAGGCCGAGATCGCACACCGGGGTGCCGTCCAGGCCAGGTCTCTCCAGCGCTGGGACCACCAGCGCCGGGTCACCTTCGGCCGGCAGTACCAGGCAGGTCAGCCGCTCATGCGACTCACCGGCCACCCCGAGCAGGTAACGCAGATCCGGGCTCGGGGTGATCAGCAGGGCGTCCACATCAGCAGACCTGGCGGCCCGCTGCGCCCGGGCCAGGCGGGCGGACAGGGCGTCTAAGGGCGTCGTCACACCGGAAGCCTAAGACCGTTCGTGGTGCCGGTCAGCCGCCCCCGGTGCCCGGGTATACCGAGAGTCGCCGACCTGCGACGACATGTGAGCTGGCAGGCTCTGGCGTCGTGGACGCACCTGTACTGCTACTCGACGCCGCAAGCCTCTACTTCCGTGCCTACTACGGTGTCCCGGAGTCGATCACCGCTCCGGACGGCACCCCGGTGAACGCGGTGCGGGGCTTCACGGACATGCTCGCCCGGCTGATCGAGTCGCGCAGGCCGTCCCGCCTGGTCGCTTGCCTGGACCTGGACTGGCGCCCGGCGTTCCGGGTCGGCGCCATCGCGTCGTACAAGGCGCACCGGGTCGCCGAGCAGACCGCGCCCGGCACCGCCGATGTCGAGGAGGTGCCGGACATGCTCACTCCGCAGGTGCCCGTGATTCTCGACGTACTGGCCGCGGCCGGCCTGGCTACAGCGGGTGCTGCGGGCTACGAGGCCGATGATGTGATCGGCGCACTGGCCGCAGCCGAGCGCCGGAACCCGGTCGAGGTGGTCAGCGGTGACCGGGATCTGTTCCAGGTGGTGCGTGATCACCCCACCTCGGTGCGGGTGTACTACGTGGCACGAGGACTGTCCAAGGCGGAACTCATCGGTCCCGCTGAGCTGGCGAAGCGCTACGGGCTGCCCGAAGCCGGCGCCGGGCCCGGTTATGCGGATCTGGCCGCACTGCGCGGCGACCCGTCCGATGGGCTCCCCGGCGTGCCCGGGGTCGGCGAGAAGACCGCGGCGGTCCTGATCGGGCGCTTCGGATCCGTCGAGGGCGTGCTCACCGCGCTCGACGACCCCGCTGCGGCACTGGCGCCGGCCATGCGGGCCAAGCTCAGGGCGGCCCGGGATTACCTGGCAGTCGCCCCCACCGTGGTGCGAGTGGCCACCGACGCTCCGGTTCGCCAGGACCGCGACGACACCCTGCCCTCGGTACCGGCCGATCCGGCAGCCCTGAGCGCGTTGCAGCAGCAGTGGGGGCTGGGCGCCTCGGTGGACCGTCTCGTAGCCGCGTTGCGTACTCAGGCCCGGCGGTCTCAGCAGTAAGCGGCCCCGGCAGGGCACCGGGGCGCTGACCGGCTCAGCTCGGCCTGGCCACCTCGTACTCCCCCGCGTCGGTCTTGACCGTGATCGTGATGTTCCGTCTCGCTCCGTCGATGACGGCCTGGCAGGTGAATGTGGAACCCGGCCGGACCTCCTGATCGGCCGGGCAGGTCACGGACTGGGCCTGCTGCCCGTACTCGTCGGACAGAATCCGCTGGACGCCGTCTTGGACGGCGTTCTGATCGAAGATCGTGGTGGTGAAGAACCCCGGAGCGATGAACCCGAGAACGACGATCATCACAACGACCACCGCTGCGGCCACCCCGGACAGGATCCAGGGCAACGCGGATCTCCTCCTCGGGCGGCCAGAATCGAGCTGATCACGATCCCGCGGTTCGTAGGCCTGGTAGCCGTACGGGGCATATGCCGGTGGGCTGTACTGCTGACCATAAGCCTGGGTGGTGGGGATGGGTTGCCGATAGCGAGCCTGCTGGTTGTATCCCGGCTGCGGATGACCCTGCGGGTGGTAGCTCTGCTGGCCTGAGGTCTGCTGGCCGGGGAGCTGCTGCCGGCCCTGCGTCGGCTCTTCAGAGCCGGGCGGGACGTACGGCGTGCTCATGATGCGCCTCCGGGGTATGCACGGGTCAGAGTATCCGAGCTGCAGGATCCGCGAGGGGATCCAACCACATCGGGAAGATCTCACGGGCCGTCGCCGCGCCCCTGGCAGACAGGTTTAGGCCGGCCCCAGTGCCACCACACCACGGCGCAGCGCCTGTACCGCACCGGCTGCGGCCGCGCCGACCCCGGAGTCCTCTCCGGCGACGCCGCGCACTTGGTCCAGCACGTCCAGCACCTGGCGGCACCAGCGAACGAAGTCCCCCGCGGACAGCTCGGCTCCGTTCTTCTCGGCGGCGGTCAGCACAGCTGACAGCGATTCGCCACGGGCCCAGCGATACACCGGCCAGGCGAAACCCAGGTCGGGTTCCCGGGTGCGCTCCAGCCGGTGGCGCCGTTCGTCGGCTTCCAGTTCAGCCCACAACCGCACCGTTGCCGCCAACGCGTCTGCCACCGCGCCCGGCGGCACCCGCGGGGCGGCGGCATCGTCCCGGCGTGCCTCGTAGACCAGCGCCGAGACCACAGCGGCCAGTTCAGCGGGCTCCAGACCCTCCCAGACCTCGTGGCGCAGGCATTCCGCGGTGAGCAGGTCGGTCTCCGACCACAGCCGGGATAGCTGGTTGCCGTACTCGGTGACCCGCTCGTCCCGGAGGTAACCCCGTTCGGACAGCAGGGCGCGGATCCGGTCAAAGGTGCGCGCCAGGGAATGTGTGGTGGCCGCGACCTGCTGGCGCAGCGTGTCGGTCTCCCGGTTCAGCCGGTCGTACCGCTCGGCCCATCGGGCGTGTGCCTCCCGGTCGTCGCAGCCATGGCAGGGATGTGCCCGCAGCGCCCGGCGCAGCGTCGCCAACTCGGTGTCGTCGGCGGCCGCGCTGCGCCGCCGTACCTCATGCGGGAGCTCGATGCTGGTGGCGCGCAATGCCGAGGCGAGATCCCGGCGTACCCGAGGCACCCGATGTTCCACTCGTTTGGGTAACCGCATCCGGCCGAGCACCTCGACCGGGCGGGGGAAGTCGGTGACCGACAGCCGTCCCGCCCAGTGGTCCTCGGTGAGTACCAGCGGGCGAGGCTCCTCGGCGGGGCCGTCGCCGGGGTCGATGACGACGGCCAGACCCGCACGGCGTCCGCCGGGGACGATGATGATGTCGCCGCGCTGCAACCGCTCCAGCGATGCCACCGCCTCGGCTCGACGGCTCGCCGCACCCTGACGGGCCAATGCCCGCTCACGCTCGGAGATCCGCCTGCGCAACTGGGCGTACTCGGCGAAGTCGCCCAGCTGACAGGTCATCGCTTCGGTGTAGCCCCGCAAGCCCTCACTGTTGCGCTCGATCCTTCGCGCCAAACCCACCACCGAGCGATCGGCCTGGAACTGAGCGAAGGACTGTTCGAGCAGCGCGCGCCCGGCCTCGACGCCGACCCGGTCGACCAGATTGACCGCCATGTTGTAGCCGGGCCGAAACGAGCTGCGCAGCGGGTAGGTGCGGGTGGACGCCAGTCCTGCGACCTGGGTGGGATCGATACCGGGCTGCCACAGCACGACCGCATGACCCTCGATGTCGATGCCGCGCCGCCCGGCCCGCCCGGTGAGCTGGGTGTACTCACCGGGTGTGAGGTCGACGTGCGCCTCTCCGTTGAATTTGACCAGCCGCTCCAGGACCACGGTGCGCGCGGGCATGTTGATCCCGAGCGCCAGGGTCTCGGTCGCGAACACGGCCTTGACCAGCCCCCGGACGAACAACTCCTCCACCGTCTCCTTGAATGCGGGCAGAAGACCGGCATGGTGTGCCGCGAAGCCACGCTCCAGGCCGTCGCGCCACGCCCAGAAACCCAGTACCGCCAGATCGCCCTCCGGCAGGTCGGCGGTGCGAGTGTCCACCACTCTGCGGATCTCGGCTGCCTCCTCGGGAGTGGTCAGGCGCAGCCCGCTGTGCACGCATTGGGCGACGGCCGCGTCGCAACCCGCCCGGCTGAAGATGAAGGTGATCGCCGGAAGCAACCCGGCGTTGTCCAGCCGCGCGACGATGTCCACCCGGGCAGGGGGCCGGAACCGGAGCCCACTACCGCTGGTGCCATGGCCTCTGGGCCCCCTGCGTGGCCGGTTCCAGCTGCCGTGCCGCCGTTCCAGCTCCTCCACGTGCCGGACCAGATGCGGGTCGACGGCGAGCCGGCCCGCCTCGTTCTCCCCGGCGAAGAGGTCGAACATGCGGCGACCGGCCATCATGTGCTGCCACAGCGGCACCGGGCGGTGCTCGTCGACGACCACCGCTGTGTTGCCGCGGACCGCGACCAGCCACTCGCCGAACTCTTCGGCGTTGCTCACCGTGGCGGACAGCCCGACCAGGCGCACGCTCTGCGTGAGGTTGAGGATCACCTCCTCCCACACCGCGCCCCGGAATCGGTCGGCGAGGTAGTGCACCTCGTCCATCACGACGTAGGCCAGCCCGGCGAGCGTGGTGGAGTCGGCGTAGAGCATGTTTCGCAGCACTTCAGTGGTCATCACGACCACCGGTGCGCCCCCGTTGATCGAGGTGTCCCCGGTGAGCAGACCGACGTTCGCCGCCCCGAGCCGAGCCACCAGATCGGCGTGTTTCTGGTTGGACAGCGCCTTGATCGGCGTGGTGTAGAAGCATTTGCGGTGCTCCGCCAAGGCCAGATGCACCGCGAACTCGCCGACCACCGTCTTGCCTGCTCCGGTCGGCGCACACACCAGCACGCCGTGCCCGTCCTCGAGCGCCTCGCATGCCTCGATCTGGAAGGGATCGAGCGTGAAGCTGAGGCCACCGGCGAACTCGCTGAGGCGAGGTAGCGCTAGGCGGCGGCGCGAGGCCGCGTAGGCCTCGGAGGGAGACGGGCTGGCCACCGTATCAGGCTGTCATACCCCGCTCGCTGCTGCCGGTTCAGGCGGGTCAGCCGACGACAGTGAGGGCGCCGGGTGCACAGTGCACGGTCACCGGCAGGGTGCCCTGCGGCTCTCCGTCGGCGTAGACGGGCCAGCTGTGGTCACCGTCGATGCGGACGCTGCGTGCTCGCAGCAGCGTCACCTCCGGTTCGTCGATGTGCCCGCCTGCCCGCAGTGCGGGAAACACTCTCAGCAGCCGACGTCTGGTGACCGCGGCGATGACGATCACGTCGAGCAGGCCGTCGTCCAGTTCGGCAGCGGGACAGATCCGCAGCCCACCGCCGTAGTTGGGCCCGTTGCCGACCGCGACCAGGGTCGCCTCCAGTGCGACTTCGGTGTCCCCCGCGGTGACCTGCACTCGTCGCGGTGTCAGGGCGGCGAGTTCGGCGAGCACCGCGAGGTCGTACCGGCGGGGGCCGGTCGGCCAGCGCATCGCGTTGGCCCGCGCGTTCACCGCGGCGTCGAAGCCGGTGCACAACACCGTGGCGAAGTGGGATCCGCCCTCGATCCGGCCCAGATCGATCCGCCGCCGCCGCCCGTCCTGCAGGGCGTCGGCGAGGTACCGCGCGGCCTGCCGGGGGTCGGCTGGGATACCCAGGGCGGCCGCCAGATCGTTGCCGGTGCCGCTCGGCACCACAGCGAGCGCCGTCCGGCTGCCCGCAACGGACTGGGCTGCCAGATGGGCGGTTCCGTCACCACCGAGCACGGCCAGCACATCGTCACCACGCTGTACGGCGAGTGCGGCGAGCCGGCAGGTGTCCGCGGCGTCCACACTGACCGTGGCCGTCAGGCCGGGCAGCGCGCCGCGCAACGCATCGGCGACTGCGCCGGCCACTCGGGCCGCCGCTCCGTGCCCGGAACTGGGATTCACGATCAAGGTAGCATGCACGGCGCCGGATGATATGCCCTTGAGAGGCCGATCAACGCTTCGGTGAACGGCGACTCGCGGTCCTCGATTCGGAAACCGTCAGCGACGCTCAGGTGGCGTCGTCGTACCGGGTGGGCTGCTCGCTGGAGGAGACGGGCTCCACCCGATGAGTCAGCGGTGCGGCTTGGTCCGGATCGAGGTCGTCCCAGCCTTGTTCAGCTCGCCGCCTGGCCAGCTTCCGGTCATGGGCACGGGCGATCAGCACCGATGTCTCGAACAGCACCACCAGCGCGCCGGCCAGCGCCAGCATGGAGATCGGATCGGAGCCGGGGGTGGCGACCGCCGCTATGACGAACAGTCCGAACACGATGCCGCGCTGCCAGGCCTTCAGCTTCTGGTAGGAGAGCACACCGATCCGATTGAGCATCACGACCAGCAGGGGCAGCTCGAAGGTCAGGCCGAAGGCCACCAGCATGGTGAGCAGAAAGCTGATGTAGGAGCTGCCTGCCAGGGCGGTGATGAACTGACCACTCCCCAGGTTGGCCAGGAAGGTCAGGCCGGTGGGCACCACGAAGTAGGCGAGTACCGCGCCTGCGGCGAACAGCACGCTGGCCACAGTGACGAAGGTGAGGGCGAACTTGCGTTCCTTGGTGTAGAGCCCTGGCGTGATGAATGCCCACACCTGGTACAGCCAGACCGGGGCGGTGAGCACCGCGCCCGCGGCCACCGCCACCTGCATGCGGATGGTGAAGACCTCGAAGGGGGCGGTCTGCAGCAGCTGGCACTGGCCCTTGTTGGGGGTGAGCCGCAGCGTCTCAGGCAGATCGCAATACGGGCCGGTGAGCAGATCACCGAGGCTGGGTAGGCCGAACGGGGTCGTTCCCCACCAGATGAACCCCAGAATGGCCCCGAGCGAGATCGCCGCCACGCTGATGAACAGGCGGTCACGCAGCTCGTAGAGGTGCTCCATGAGGGTCATGGAGCCGTCCGGGTTCAGCTTGCGTCGGCGTTCCGGCCGCCGCCTCAGGAAGCGCACCCTCCTTCACCCTGCCTTTGTGATCAGCGACTGGTGTCGTCGTTGCGCTGGTAGTGCTCGCGCGGTGTCGCGGCGGGCGGGCTGGAAGGAGGCAGACCCTGCTGCTGCGGTGGGGACGACGGGTGCGCAGCGGCCGGTCCCGGGGTGTCCGGTCCGGCCTTCTCGTCGTTCGAGCGCAGTCCCTTGGTCTCGGCCTTGAAGATGCGCATGGACTGTCCGACGGATCGGGCTGCCGCAGGCAGCTTGGTCGAGCCGAACAACACGAAGAGCACAACCACCAGGAGAACAAGCTCCCAGCCTGTCGGAATCATCCTGGACCCTCTCTCTCCCCTGGTGATGTGATGCTACGCGGCCGGAGGACTGGCGGAACCTCCACCGGCCCGCGGCGCCGTCTGCGCTGCAGTTCCACTCTGAGCCCCGCGGCCCGGGCCTTCAGCAATCCGATCCGGTCGGCCAGATACGCGCCGCACAGTTGCGCGGTCCTGGTCAGCCTGCGAGCCGGTGTGCCGAGGCGGGCCAGCAGAACCAGCAGCACCACCGCGGCCGCGAGGATGGCGAGCAGGCTGATGAGGTACGGCATGTGTCCACGCTAGCTTCGTACGATCGAGGACAGGTGCTTGGATCGATCCATTGCCGCGCGGGCCCGCTCGGTGACCACCGCAGCCAGCTCCGCTGGTTCCTGGACGACCACGTCGGCCCCCAGCCCGAGCACCAGGCGGACCATCCAGCCGGTGTCGGCATAGCGCATCCGCACGGTGGCGGACCCTGCTCCGGTCTCGGTGAGCTCGTCCACCGGGTAGTACTCCGCGACCCACCGGGCGTCGGGGGCCAGGCTGAGCACGGCCACCCGCTGTCCGGGATCCGCTCGGAACAGCCCGTCTGACACGTCGGTCGGGCGCGCGTGCGGGGGTGGCGCGGACGCCTCGTCCAGGGTTGCGACATGCTCGATGCGGTCCAGCCGGAACAGGCGGACCCCCTCCGCGTGGCGGCACCAGGCCTCCAGGTAGCTGCGGCCCTCCACCAGCAGCAGCCGCATCGGATCCACGATGCGCTCCCCCACCGTGTCCCGGGAGGCGGTGTAGTAGCGGATCCGCAGCGCACGGCGGTGATCCAGTGCCTGGCGCACCGCGGCCAGCGCCGACTCCTCCCGGGTGGCCAGGCCGACCACCACGCCGTCGGCCTGCCCGGCCGCCGCCTCGATCTTGGCCAGTGCCCGGCGCACCGCACCGGCGTCCACCACGCCGGGTGTCTCGGCCAGCGCCCGCAACGCCACCACCAGCGCGGTCGCCTCTGCGCCGGACAGCCGGAGCGGACGGCGCATACCGGCGTCGAAGGTCACCGTCACGGTGTCACCCTCGAAGGACAGATCAATGAGGTCGCCGGGTCCGTAGCCGGGCAGCCCGCACATCCACAACAGCTCCAGATCGCGACGCAACTGCCGGACAGTGACGTCGAAGTCCGCCGCCACCTCGTCGATCGGCACGCCGGGGCGGGCGAGTAGGTAGGGCACCAGGGCCAGCAACCGGGGAAGCCGCTCCGCAACTCCGGCCATCAGCCCGCACTCCCCGCAGCCCCTACCAGCCGGGCGCGGACCGCGTCGGCCAGCCCGGCGGGTTCGATCACCACAGCGTCGGGCCCGTGCCCGGCGATCCAGCGGGCGGCCACATCCGACGCGGGCAGCTGCACCTGAACCAGATCACCGTCGATGCCGTCGAGGGTCAGCCTGCCCAGCACCGTGGCATATCGTCGAAGGCCCTGCGCGCGTCCGTCAGCAAGCCACAGCCGGGCGGTGTGTGCCACCGGTGGCGGTTCCGCGGAACCGGCGACGATCTTCAGCAGATCCACTCCTGCCGGCCGCGGCACCGCGCCGGGCGGGCCGAGGGTGCCCACCGGACCGACGATCCGGGAGACCCGGAAACAGCGGGTCGCCTGCCGGTCGCAGTCGTGGCCCACCACATACCAGCGGCCCCGCCATGACACCACGCCCCACGGCTCAAGGGTGCGCATCGACGGTTCGGCGGCCGGATGCTTGCGATGCGAGAACGTAACGACCTGCCCGGCCTGAACCGCGGAGATCAACGGGGTGAGCGCAGGGTCGACGGCCCGTACTCGCGGTTCCACCGCGGCGGAGGGCTCGGTGTCCACATCGACCCCGGCCGCACGCAGCTTGAGCAGCGCGCCATGGGCAGCGCCCGCCAGCTGCGGAGAGTCCCACAGCCGAGCGGCCAGCGCGACGGCGGCCGCTTCGTCGGGCTCCAGATCGATGTCGGGCAGCTCGTAGTCCCGGCGCGCGATGCGATAGCCCTCGCCGACCTCCGAGCCCGCCGTCCGGCCCGTCTCCAGCGGGACACCCAGCTCGCGCAGCTCGGCCTTGTCCCGTTCGAACATCCGGAAGAACGCCTCATCGGAGGGGGTGTCGGCGTAGCCGGGCACGATCTGCCGGATCCGTTCAGCGGGCAGATACTGGCGGCTGGACAGCAGGCAGAGCACCAGATTGACCAGGCGCTCGGCACGGGCGGAGGACACGGGCGCAGCCTACGACTGCACGTGGCCAGCAGTGCATGCAATGGCCCGGCCTGTCGTCCACGAGCTACCAACGGTCCTCCACGTCTGGTACTAGCTGTTGACATGCACATGCCAGCGGTGCTGACCGGTCGGCTCATCAAGCCAGACCACCTGCCTGTCTGGCGTGACAGTGAGGCCGAAGCGATCCCATCCCGGTTCGCCGAGTTGTCGCCAGAGCTCCAGCGTCGACTCAATGCGCGACCACAGGCGGCGCGGGCCGCCCTCCCAGACCTGGCGGACATCTCCGTCCCCAGCGGGAGACAGCTCGCACCATGAACCATCCTCGGTGGCGAAATAGACCGGCCCTGGCCCGCCGGTTGCCGGATCCATCGCGTATCCGAAGCTGACCCGCCCGCCCTCGGTCAGGTGCACGAGGAACCACAGTGGGGTGATGTCCCACAGGCGCTCGTGGGTCAGCGTGGTTGTCCGCTGCTCGGAGTCCTCACGGTCGCGGGTACCCACGGTGCGGGCACCGACGTGGAACTCAGCAGTGCGCATATGCATGAACGTGGCGTAACCGGCGTCGAATCGGCCCACCAGGTGGTCACCCTCGCGGCGCAGTAGCACGAGGTTGCCGACCGAGGCATAGACCTTGAGATCGACCAGAATGAGCCCGTCCTTGGCGGCCTGCACGGCCCAGGCCCATGGCACCCGGGACACCGCGCAGGTGGCGATGATCCGGTCGTAGGGGGCGTGCTCGGGCAATCCCGCCACGCCGTCCACCGCCGCCAAGGTCGGGTGATACCCCAGGGCCGCGAGCCGGCCTCGGGCGTGCTCCACCAGCTCCGCATCTATGTCGACAGAGAACACCTTGCGATCGCCGAGCCGGTGGCAGAGCAACGCGGCGTTGTACCCGGTGCCGGTGCCGATCTCCAACACTCTCTGTCCGTCGCGGATCTGGAGCGCTTCGAGCATTCGCGTCATCAGCGACGGCGCGGACGATGACGACTCCGGGCCGATGGCGGCCTGAGCACCGAGGCGGCCCACCGAGCCCAGTCGTGTCACCGGGGAGGTGTTCGCCCACACTCCACGCCACCAGCGTTCCCGCGTATTCGGTGACGAGGCCGAGAGCATCTCCCATCCCTGCGGGCCTTGTTGGAAGAACTTCGGCACGAGTTTGTGTCGCGGTATCGCTAGCAGTGCCTCCTCCCACTCCGGCGAGGTGAGCTTGCCAGCGGTGATCAGCTCGTCCCGCAAGGCTGCGGCGCGGGTATGCCAGTCCTCGACGGTGATCACGTGTTCCCCTCTGCCAGTAGGCTCGCCATAGCGGCCGCCATGGGAGCGCCGGTGGCCGCTTCCAGCCATCCGAACTGAGGCCCGGAATTAGCTTCAAGCATCACCCACCGCCCATCCGGAGTGACCACGAAATCCAATCCGGCGTAGACCAAGTTCATGGCCTTCAGGTATCGGGACACACCGTCCGCAACCGCATCCGGTACGGACACGACCTCGTAGCTGAGCGCGGACCGATCCGAGCGCCAGTCGGT
>DASXOV010000251.1:0-2057 GCA_036494005.1 Pseudonocardiaceae bacterium
CTCATGTCCTTCGCGTGGCAGCTCGCGGTCCAGCCCAGCGGCCGTTACGTCCGCGCCGTGGCGACCGCCGAGAAGGGCGCCTCGCCGGCCGAAGTGCTGGAGTTCGCCGTGACCGGCGGGCGCGTCCTGGCGTCCATGGTGCGCACGTCCCGCGCGCACGTCCGGGCTTACCATCCGGCCGGGATGGCTGACCCGGAGGGCTTCGCCGGGATGGGCTGCCACGAGGCCCTGCTGCACGGCAACGACATCGCCCAGGCCTTCGGCCTCAGCCTCGACCCGCCGCGCGACGTCTGCCGCCGCGTGCTGGCCCGTATCTTCCCGCAGGCCCCTACCGACCTGGCCGAATCCGACCCGTGGACCGCGCTGCAGTGGGCCGGCGGCCGGATCGAACTCCCCGGTCACCCCCGGCAGCCCAGCTGGCGCCCGCACCCCGCCCCCCTGACCAGCTAACGCCACCCCCGGGGTCGGTAGGCTTTTCGCCGTGCCCGCCCACGATCTGCCGGTCGCGGAGTTCGCCTTCCCGGGACCGTTGCGCGATCAGCTCGTCGCCGCGATCCTGGCGGGTGCGAAGACCACGACGACCGGGCTGGTCGCAGACTACGAGCACGAGAACGAGCCGCTCCCGGGCCCGGGATTGCGCCAGGCTGTGGTCGACTCGGCCGGTCGCCCGGTCGCGGTTATCGAGACGACCGCGGTGCGGGTGATTCGCCTGGCCGATGTGGACCTGAACCACGCGCTGGGCGAGGGCGAGGGATACACCTCGGTCGCGGAGTGGCGGGCGGGGCATGAGCAGTTCTGGCACTCGGCCGAGGTGCGCCAGGCTCTGGGTGATCCCGGTTTCACGGTCGGCGACGACACTCTCGTCGTGGCGCAGGAATTCCGGCTCATAGACGATTGAGCCCTACGAGATCAGCTGTGGTAGGGGTCGGGTATGTCGGTGCCCACGGTCAGCTGCGCGATGCCGTCCGGCTCAACCAGCACCGGTTCTGGTGACGTGCCGCTGGCGAGATCGAGTGACACGATCCCGCACCGCTTTGCTCCCAGCGTGGGCTGCACCTGGTCCGGGAGAACCGCCCATGTGCTGGGTGCCCACAGGTGATCGGTGCCGTCGAGGCGGAGCAGGCGGTACTGGTGCACATGCCCGCTCATCACCAGGGCCGGCGGCGTTTGCCCGTGCAGGCCACGTAGACGGTCACGGGCTGACGGGAGCAGGAACCGGTAGGCCGGTGAGCCGGCCAGCTCCTCCTCGGTCGCGGTCACCGGCTTGTGCGTGATGAGCGCGACGCGCTGGTTCTCGCTGAGCCCGCTCAGTTGCTCCTCGAGCCATGACCATTGCCTGGCCTCGGCCTCGAGGCCGGATCCGGGGAGCTGCGCGTTGATCGCGAGCAAAGTCCAGTCGTTCACCGTCACCGACCAGTGGTCGGTCCCGACGATGTCCAGCCACCGCTGGCACCGGTCGGCATCCACGGTAAAGTCCCCTGGCGCGCCGGGCCATGGGTTGTCGCCGATGTCGTGGTTGCCGGGAATCGCGTGCCACGGCACGGGCAGCCGGTCGAGCTGCCGGCGGCCATAGTGCAGGTCACCTGCGTTATGTGCTCCGTCGAGGGTGAGATCGCCGAGGTGGATGACGACGTCGGGGGCGTTCGCGCCAATGTAGCGGAGCACGGCATCCCAGTTTGCTGCCGCTTCCGGCGCGGCCGGCGATAGGTGAGTGTCCGACACCAGGATCACACGCATCGCAGTCACACCTGCACCGTACCGGCGGTTTCGGGCCATCAGCCGGACGCGATGCACAATCACGCGTCCGGTCTTCCGCTACCAAGCGCGGCGCATCTGGTGTGAATGCCGACCAGCCTCAGCCGTACGGCACCAGTTCACCGTCACCGACGGTGAACTCGGGCCTTCCCCGATTGAGGACCGGGAACGGCTGGACGAGCGTCGCGCCGAAGCCGGACTTGAGCCGTTCGCTGACTACGAAGCGCGAATGCGAGACCAGTCATAGCCATCCCGGCGCGGGCGGGCTCGGCAAGGATAGGGTCATGAAGCTTCGGGCGGCG
>DASXOV010000252.1:0-12255 GCA_036494005.1 Pseudonocardiaceae bacterium
GCCTGCCGGACGAATGAACCAGTGGACCCGATGGCGGGATATTGGATGGTGACGCAATGTGACGGCCGGTAGGGTGGGCTACCATGGCAGCAGAAACACCCAGGATCTCCCTCACCGGTATCAAACCCACTGGTGAGCCGCACCTCGGCAACTATGTCGGCGCGATCAAGCCCGCGCTGGATCTGGTTTGTGACTACGAGAGCATCTACTTCATCGCGGACTACCACGCACTGACTACGATCCGTGACGCCAAGTTGCTCAAGCACTACACCCGGTCGGTAGCGGCCGGCTGGATCGCCGCCGGGCTGGACCCCGATCGCACCACGTTCTACCGGCAGTCGGACGTGCCGGAGATCTTCGAGCTCACCTGGGTGCTGTCCTGCCTGACGGGTAAGGGGCTGATGAACCGGGCGCACGCGTACAAGGCGGCCCGGGACGCGAACCGCGAAGCCGGTCTGGACGATGACGCCGGCGTCAACATGGGTCTGTACAGCTACCCGGTCCTGATGGCGGTCGACATCCTGATCAACGAATCAGACGTGGTGCCGGTCGGCAAGGACCAGGCCCAGCACGTCGAGATCGCCGCGGACATCGCAGGCTCGTTCAACCACGTGTACGGCAAGCAGTTCCGGTTCAAGATTCCCCAGGCACTCCTCCCGCACGGGGAGACCGGCCATACCCTGCCCGGTCTCGACGGCCGCAAGATGAGCAAGTCCTACGACAACACCATCCCGCTCTTCGCGTCGCAGACGCAGCTCAGAAAGCTGGTGCGCAGCATCCCGACCGACAGCACGCCGGTCGAGGCGCCCAAGGATCCGGACTCCTCGCTGGTGTTCCAGCTGCTCACGCACTTCGCGGAACCGGGCCTGCTCGCCGACACCCGTCGTGAACTGGAGGCAGGCGGGCTCGGCTGGGGTGCGCTGAAGGATCGCCTGGCCACCGTGCTCGACCAGCGACTCGCCCCGATGCGGGATCGCTACGACGCCCTGATGGAGCCGGACAGCACGCTCGACGAGGTGCTGGTCGCCGGGGCCGAGAAGGCCCGCAAACGAACCACCTCGGTGCTCCACCAGGTCCGCGGGGCGATCGGGATCTGAGCGAGAGCCCCGATGGCCGGGCTCACCAGAGGCCGTGCCGTCCCCGGGACAGCATGGACAGCGCGGGTTCGGCCGGCTCGATCTCGTAGTACCGCGGGAACTCCACGGTGATCTCATCGGACGGCGGACCCAGTTCGTCCACGTCGAGGGTGGGCCGGGGCACGGGCAGGTCGAGGTCCGCGGAGTCCGTGGCCGGCGTGGGCCGCCCGGCCAGTCCCTTCACCGCGCGGACGGTGGCGGCGAAGATGCCGAGGTGCTGCGATTCGGACTCCGGCTGCGACGGATCCTCCGAGCTGGCACGGTTGCTGCTGTTCCACAAGTGGCGGCTCATCGGGTGGGTCCTCCCTGGCGTACGAACGCCCCCCGGGATCGCCGGAAGAGTAGGGCCTTCGGCACGCCGCGTGCGCGCCGTCCGGGCAGATTGGGCCGCTCGGCGTGCCCGGCTGATCCGTGCGCCGGCCGGCCTGCCGCCGACCGCCGAGGAGGTCCACCGCAGTGCCCAGCCACCCGCCCCTGCTGCCCACGCTGCACCGGCCGAGCGACGCGGAGGCACTGCGCTTCGGGTCGCGTTCGCTGACCCATCGGCAGCTGCGCGCGGCGATCGCGCCGCTGCTGTCCCGGTTGTCCGGCCTGTCCGGTGGCGGACGGGTCGCCGTGTGGGCCGCTCCGGAACTGGAAACCTGCCTGGGAATCGTGGCGGCGCTGGCGGCCGGTGTGCCGGCGGTTCCGCTCAACCCGAAGCTGGGCACCAGGGAGCTCGAGCACGTCGTCAGCGACGCGGTCCCCGACCTGGTGCTCACCGCACCCGGCGCCGACCTGCCCGATGCACTTCGCGCGGTGCCCCGGGCGGAGATCCACCCGGGGCAGGGCAGCGCACCGGTGCCGCCGGAGCCGGACCCCGAATCGGCCGCGCTGATCGTCTACACCTCGGGCACCACCGGCCCGCCCAAGGGCGTGGTACTGCCGCGGCGGGCGATCGCGGCCGACATCGACGCGCTGGCCGCCGCCTGGGCGTGGACCGAGCGGGACATCCTGGTGCACGGACTGCCGCTGTTCCATGTGCACGGCTTGGTGCTCGGGGTGCTGGGGCCGTTGCGCCTCGGGGGTGCACTGCACCATCTGGGCTCGTTCTCGATCCAGGGTGTCGCGCGGGAGCTGTCCGGCCCGGCGACGATGCTGTTCGGCGTCCCGACGATGTACCACCGGCTGGCCGCGGCCGCCGAGCAGGACGTGGCGGTCGCCGCGGCACTGCGGTCGGCCCGGTTGCTGGTCTCGGGATCGGCCGCGTTGCCTGCCTCCGATCATCAGCGGATCGCGGCGGCCACCGGCGCCCACGTGGTGGAGCGATACGGCATGACCGAATCGCTGATCACCTGCGGGGCGCGCGTCGCGGGGTCGCGCAGACCGGGCACCGTCGGCCCACCGCTGGACGGGGTGGCGCTGCGGTTGGTCGACGAGCGCGGGGAGGTCCTCGACTGTCGTGATGATCAGACCATCGGTGAGATCGAGGTCTCCGGGCGCACGCTGTTCCTCGGTTACCTCAACCGGCCGGACGTCACCGCGCAGGTCCTGCACGACGGGTGGCTGCGCACCGGCGACGTCGCGACCCGCGGCGCGGACGGCTCGTTGCGGCTGGTCGGGCGGCGTGCCACGGATCTGATCTCCAGCGGCGGTTACAAGATCGGCGCGGGGGAGATCGAGAACGCGCTACTGGAGCATCCCGGCGTCGCCGAGGTGGCGGTCACCGGGGAGCCCGACCCCGACCTCGGCGAGCGGGTGGTGGCGTGGGTGGTGACCGCGGCCGATCCGGCGCCGTCCACCGAGGAACTCGCGGCCCATGTCGCGGCGCTGCTCGCCCCGCACAAACGGCCCCGGGTGGTCCATCACCTGCCGGCCCTGCCCCGCAACGAGCTGGGAAAGGTCCGCAAGAGCGAGTTGCGTCCACCCGGCGGCTGAGGTCAGGAGGGCCCGCACAGCGGCGCCCGGAAACTCAGTATCCCGGAAACCTCAGTATGGTGTCGGCCTCGGGTTCACACACCTCGTCTGTCACATACCTGGGGGGTCGACGGTGGGCACGGAGCGCGCGGTGGGTCTGCTACTCGGGGTCGCCGCCGATGCGACACTGGCAGACCCGGTCCGCAACCACCCCGTCGCGGCGTTCGGGCGGCTCGCCGCCAACGCTGAGCGGGCCTGCTATGCCGATCACCGGCTGGCCGGTGCGGCCTACGCGGCCGTCCTGGTCGGCGGGGCGGCGGCCTTCGGGAGCCTGCTGGAGCTGGCCGGGCGAGGCCGGGCCGGGGTGCAGGTGCTCAGCACGGCGCTGGCCACCTGGGCGGTGCTGGGTGGTGCCTCGCTGGCCAAGGAGGGCGCCGCGATGGCCCGCGAGCTGGATGCCGGTGATCTGCCCGCGGCCCGGGCCCGGATGCCGCATCTGTGCGGCCGCGACCCGGACCAGCTGGATGCCCGCGGAATGGCAAGGGCTGGTGTGGAGTCGGTCGCGGAGAACACCTCCGACGCGGTCGTCGCCCCGCTGGTGTGGGGGGCGGTGGCGGGGGTACCCGGCCTGCTCGCCTATCGGGCCGCCAACACCCTGGACGCGATGGTCGGGTACCGCACGCCACGGCATCTGCGGTTCGGCTGGGCCGCCGCCCGGCTGGACGACCTGGCCAATCTGCTCCCGGCCCGGCTGGCGGCCGGGTTGGCGGTGCTCTGCGCTCCCGTCGTGGGTGGTTCGGCTCAGGGGGCGTGGCGGGCCTGGCGATGCGACGCGTCGGCCCATCCGAGCCCCAATGCCGGCCAGGTGGAGGCGGCGTTCGCGGGCGCTCTGGAGGTCCGGCTGGGCGGGCGCACGGTCTATCCGCACGGGGTGCAGCAGCGCCCGGTGCTCGGCGACGGCCGTACTCCCGACGCGGGAGACCTGACCCGCGGCGCCGAGCTGTCCCGGGTGGTGAGCATGGTCGCGGCCCTGATCGCGGCGCTCGCCGCCCTCCTGTCCCGGCGCCGCTGATCGCTGACCGCCCGCGGCTCCGGTCGTCTGTGCTTCCGATCAGGCGGATCGGCCGTAGCGGTCGGCGAGCATGGCCTCGGGCTCCGGTGGATCGTGCGGGTCGTCAGGGTCGTGCGGATCGTGTCGCCGCTTCACGCGGCGCCCCTCGGTCATCTCCTGCCAGACGAAGTATCCCAGCCCGAGTGGGGCCATGATCCCGAACGCGATCCACTGCAAGGCGTAGGAGAAGAACGGCCCGGAATCCAGCTGCGGCAGGGGCAGCGCCGAGAGCACTCCGGGTGACCCGTCGACCAGTTGCACGTAGCCCGATTCGACCCGGGTCCCGGTCGCCGCGCCCACGGTGTGCGAGTTCACCGCATAGATCTGCCTGCGCCCGTCCTGCGTCACGACCTCGCCGTGCTGCGGGTCCGGCTCGTCGAGCCGCAACCGGCCGGTCACGGTCACCTCACCACCGGGCGCGAGGGCGTACCCAGGCACCCGCACCCCCTCGTCGGGACGCAGGTAGCCACGGTCCACCAGCACGGTGGAGCCGTCGGTCAGCCGCAGCGGGATCAGCACCTCGTAGGCAGGCTCACCCTGGACGGTGCGCAGCCGGGCCAGCAGTTCGTCCGGCGGCAGGTAGTGCCCGGTCATCCGGACCTGGCGCCATTCGATCTCCGCAGCCGGGGTGCGTCCGGGCGCCACCAGGGTCCGCAGCGGCTGCGGTGCGACGGTGAAGGACCGCTCGATGGCCGCGTTCTGGGCTGACTGCTCCTTGTTGCGGCCGAACTGCCACGGTGAGAGCACGGTGAACGCGAGGACGGCGAAGCACACCACCGTGATCGTGAGCGCCACCCAGCCGGGACGCAGCAGAAACCGCCACCGCACGTCCCTACGGTAACCGGTGCTCACCCGAGGGCGGCCCGCGCGGCCGTCGCGGCACTGGCGCCGTAGCCGCCGCCGAACAGCACCGCGTGCACCAGCAGGGGGAACAGCTGGTGCAGCGGCACCCGGGCCTGCCAGCCGGCTGTCAGCGGCGCGGTGGCCTGGTAGCCGGCGAGCACCCGGGCCAGGTGGGAGTGCCCGAACAGGGCGAGCATCGCCAGGTCGGTCTCCCGGTGCCCGCCGTGCGCGGCCGGGTCGAGCAGCCAGGCCTGCCCGCCGGCACCGGCGTGCACGTTGCCCGACCACAGGTCACCGTGCAGCCGGGCGGGCGGTTCGGCGGGCCCGGCCAGCTGCTCGACCTGATCGCAGACCCGCTGCACGGCACGCGCTCCGGCCAGATCGATCGCGTCCCGCTCCACCGCGCGGCGCAGATAGGGCGCCACCCGGTGTTCGGCGTACCAGCGTGGCCACTGCTCGCCGGTGATGTTGGCCATCGGGGCCTTGCCGATCCAGGCCCGCCGCGGGCCGCCCGGCGGCGGGGCGCCGAAGGCGGGTGCGCCCGCGGCGTGCAGGGTGGCGAGCCGGCAGCCGAGTTGCTCCGCCGCCGCGCCGTCCAGGCGCCCGGGCGGCACGTACTCGGTGACCAGCCACTGCCGGTCGTACCCGAACACCTCGGGCACCGGTGGACCTCCGGGCACCCGCAGCCAGTGCAGCCCGGCCGCCTCGGCCTCGGCCTGCCCGGATTCCCCGCGTTTGGCCACCACGGTGCGCCGGTCGGCCAGCTCGACCAGCCAGATCCCACTGCGGGGCGCCGCGAACCGCACCGGCTGTCCGGTGATCGCGGCGACCGCATCGGCCGGGCTCACAGCCGGTCCCGCACCCATGCCAGCAACCCGGGGGTCGCGGCCCGGACCATGGCGAGCACGTCGTCGAATCCGTGCTCACCCCCGAAGTACGGGTCGGGCACGTCGAGGTAGTCGGCGGCCGGGTCGAACGAGCGCAGCAGCACCACCCGTTGAGGATCCCGCACCACCCGGCGCAGCGTGGCGAGATGCCCCGAGTCCAGCGCAACCAGCAGATCGGCGGACAGGTGTTGCGGGCCGACCTGCGCGGCGACGTGCTTGCAGTCGTAACCGGCTCGGCGCAGCGTCTCGGCGGTGCGGGGGTCGGCGGGGTCGCCGACATGCCATCCGCCGGTACCCGCGCTGCTCACCCGCACCCGGTCGGCCAGACCTTCGCTGCGCAGCGCGTCGGCGAAGACGACCTCGGCCATCGGGGAGCGGCAGATGTTCCCGGTGCAGATGAAGGTGATGTGCACCCGTGAGTGAATAACAGTGTTCCCACCGGTAACGCCACTCACGGGTCGGCGGTGCGGGGGCGCGTAGCGTGCCATCACGATGGATCCCATGCTGCGTCACCACGGCGACGTCGATGCCGTGCCCGGACTGCTCGATTTCGCGGTGAACGTGCGTGGCGACGGGCCGCCGGACTGGTTGCGGGACCGGCTGGCCGCCGCGCTGGACCGGCTCGGCCGCTATCCGTCGGCCACCGACGACGCCGCCACCCGCGCCGTGGTGGCCGCCCGGCACGGCCGTGACCCGGACGAGGTGCTCGTGCTCGGCGGGGTCGCGGAGGGCTTTGCCCTGCTGCCGGCCCTGCTGCCGGCGTCGGCGCCCGGATGCGCCGCGGTGGTGCACCCGTCGTTCACCGAGCCTGAGGTGGCGCTGCGCCGGGCCGGTATCCCGGTCCACCGGGTACTGACCGACGGTGCGCACCGGCTGCGCCCGGAGCGGGTGCCGCCCGAGGCGGATCTGGTGGTGCTCGGCAACCCGACCAACCCGACATCGGTGCTGCACCCGGCCGATCTGGTCCGCTCGCTGGCCCGCCGGGGCCGGGTACTCGTGGTGGACGAGGCGTTCGCCGACGCGGTGCCGGGCGAGCCGGAGTCGCTGGCCGCCGACCGGCAGACCCCCGGCCTGCTGGTATTGCGCAGTCTCACCAAGACCTGGGGGTTGCCCGGGTTGCGGGCCGGTTACGCGCTGGGGGCACCCGGGTTGCTGGCCCGGCTGGCCCGCCCGCGCCCGCCGTGGCCGGTCAGCAGCCTGGTGCTGGAGGCCGTGCGGGTGTGCTGCGCACCGGCTGCCGTCGCCCAGGCGCGGAGCGCGGCGGTGCAGGTTGCGGGGCATCGGGACTGGATGGCGCGCCGGCTGGGCGAGCTGCCCGGTGTCACGGTGCACCAACCGGCCGCGGCACCGTTTCTGTTGCTGCACGTGCCGGCGGGTGAACGGGTTCGCGCGGCGTTGCGGGACGACAGTGGCATCGCGGTCCGCCGGGCGGACACCTTTCCCGGGCTCACCTCCGATCACCTGCGGGTCGCGGTCCGCCCGTCCGAGCTAGCCGCCCGGCTGGTGGCGGGCCTGCGGGGCGCGCTGGCGCGGCCCGCCCTGACGACGCGGGTGACAACGTGACGGCGACGGTGCGTGATGTGGTGGCCGCGCTGGAGGCCGCCTACCCGCCCGCCCTGGCGGAGGACTGGGACGCGGTGGGGCTGGTCTGTGGTGACCCGGCCGAGCCGGTCCGGCGGGTGCTGGTGGCGGTCGATCCGGTCCAGGAGACCGTCGAGGAAGCGCTGGAGCAGGACGCGCAGTTGCTGGTCACGCACCATCCGCTGCTGCTGCGTGGGGTGCACGGAGTGCCGGCCGACGATCCCAAGGGCGCTCTGGTGCACCGCCTCGTGCGGGCCCGGGCGGGGCTGTTCTGCGCGCACACCAACGCCGACGTGGCCGATCCCGGAGTGTCCGACGCCCTGGCCTGCGCACTGGGGCTGCAGATCACCGGCCCGCTGCTCGCCCGGCCCGGCGACGCCGCGCAGGCTGGCTCCGGGTCCACCGGGCTGGGGCGGGTTGGTGAGCTGGCCGCGCCCGAGCCGTTGCGGACCTTCACCGACCGGGTGCGCGCCGCGCTGCCCGCCACCGCGTGGGGGGTACGCGCCGCGGGCGACCCAGACCAGCTGGTGCGCATCGTCGCGGTGTGCGGCGGTGCCGGGGACGCACTGCTCGGCGTCGTGGCGGCCACGGGGGTGGACGCCTTCGTCACGGCTGATCTGCGCCACCACCCGGCGTCGGAGCAACTGGCCGCCGGTGGCCCCGCACTGGTGGACGTCGCGCACTGGGCCAGCGAGCATCCGTGGTGCGCGCAGGCGGCATCGGTGGTGTCGGTGGCGCTCGGCGGTACGGTCGACGTTCGCGTTTCGCAGCGCCGCACCGATCCCTGGACGATCGGCTCGGCCGAGGCATCTGGAACATCTGGAATATCTGGGACATCTGGGAGGTCCTCGCGGTGAACGCCGATCCTGCCGCGCAACGCCGGTTGCTGGACCTCGCCGACGTCGACGCCGAGCTGGCCCGCACCGCGCACCGGCGCCGGACGCTGCCCGAGACGGCCGAGGTCGAGCAGGCGGAACGGGACCTGCGCACCGCCCGCGACGCGCTGGTCGGCACCGAGACGGCGGCATCGGACCTGGATCGCGACATCCGCAAGCTGGAAGCCGAGATCGACCAGGTGCGGGCCCGTGAGGAGCGCGACCGCGGGCTGATGAACTCCGGGTCGATCAGCTCTGGCAAGCAGCTGGAGGACCTGGAACACGAGCTGGCCACTCTGCAACGACGTCAGACGATCCTGGAGGACGAACTGCTCGAGGTGATGGAGCAGCGCGAGGCCACGGACGCCGATCTCGGCCGAAGCCGGGCCGCGCTGGCCGAGATCGAGCAGCGGCTGGCCGACGCCGCCCACAGGCGGGACGAGGTACTGACGGACCTGGACACCACGGAGGTGCGCCGCCGAACCGAGCGCGGCACCCTGGTAGGCGGCCTGCCCGCCGATCTGGTGGCACTCTACGAACGGATCCGTGCGCAGCGGGGGACCGGCGCCGCGCTGCTGCGGCAGCGCCGTTGCGGTGCCTGCCGCCTCGAACTGGACCGCACCGCGATCGGACGGCTGCGCGACGGCGCGCCGGAGGAGGTGCTGCGCTGTGACGAGTGCGGCGTCCTGCTGGTCCGGGTCCCCGAATCCGGGCTGCCTGGGACACCGAGACAGTCGTCGGGACAGTCGTCGGGACAGTCGTCGGGACAGCCGCAGTGACCCGTCGCGTCATCATCGAGGCCGACGGTGGCTCGCGGGGCAATCCCGGACCGGCCGGGTACGGGGCGGTGGTCCGTGACGCCGGCACCGGTGAGGTGCTCGCCGAGGTCGCCGGGGGACTGGGCAGCACCACGAACAATGTCGCGGAGTACTCGGGCCTGATCGCCGGGTTGCGGGCCGCGAGTGATACCGGTGCGCAGGCCGCCGAGGTCCGGATGGACTCCAAACTGGTCGTCGAGCAGATGAGCGGCCGCTGGCAGGTCAAGCAGCCGCACTTGCGGCCGCTGGCCGCCGAGGCTGCCGGACTGGCCCGCCGGCTCGGCGAGGTCCGCTACACCTGGGTGCCGAGGGCGCGTAACGGGCACGCTGACCGGCTCGCCAACGAGGCGATGGATGCCCAGGCGCAGGGAGTCGAATGGCCGGGCACAGGGAACCCCCCGGTACTCCGCTCAGGTACCCGGACCGCGCCGCCCGCGCACTGGACCGGCGCCACGGGCCCGCCGACCCGGATGCTGCTGTTGCGGCACGGGCAGACCGAGTACTCCGCGCAGCGCCGCTACTCCGGGCACCGGGATCTGCCGCTCACCGAGATGGGGGAGCGCCAGGCCGCGGCGGCCGCGGCTCGGCTGGCCATAACGGACGGGGTGGCCGCCGTGATCAGCTCACCGACGCTGCGAGCCCGGCAGACCGCGAAGCCGGTCGCCGACGCGCTGGGCGTCGCGCTGAACGTGAACGACGGGTTGATCGAGACGGACTTCGGCGCGTGGGAGGGGCTGACCTTCGCCGAGGCCCGAGAGCGGGATCCGGACCTGCACGCGCGCTGGCTCACCGACACCTCGATCGCACCGCCGCAGGGCGAGAGCATGGACGCGGTGCACCGGCGGGTGCGCCGGGTGCGGGACCAGCTGATCGCCGAGTACGGCAGGGCCACGCTGGTCGTGGTCACCCACGTGACCCCGATCAAGGCGTTGCTGCGGATGGCGCTGGACGCCGGCCCCGCCCTGTTCTACCGGCTGCACCTCGACCTCGCCTCGCTGTCGATCGCCGAGTTCTTTCCCGACGGTCCCGCCTCCGTCCGCCTGGTCAACGACACCTCCCACCTCACCTGAACGTCCCCCGCGTGTCAGCCCCTCATGCCCGGTGTGTCAGTCGTTGGTGCACGGTGTGTCGTGCCCTCATGCACGGTGTGTCCGTCCCTCATGCACAGCAGAGACTCACGTGATGAACAGATAGATCGCCACGGACACCCCGACGACCACGACGGCGATCCGCAACACCGGAGCAGGAAGCCGCCCGGCGAGCTTGGCACCGACGAAGCCCCCCACCAGGGTGGTGGGAGCGAGCAGCGCCACGGCGAACCAGTCGACCGGGGCGCCGATCGCGAACACCACCACGCTGACCACGCTGATGATCAGTGACAGCACACCCTTGACGGCATTGAGCCGACGCAGGTCGTCGTGCGCGGTCAGGGCGAGCACCGCGATCAGGATGATGCCGAGCGCCCCGCCGAAGTAGCCGCCGTAGACCGCGGCCAGAAACACCGCGGGCAGCAGGATCCCCCGGCGGTCCGGGGCGTCGGGGTGGGGCGCACCGATCCACCGGGTCAGCCACGGCTGCGTGGCGAGCAGCGCACTGGCCAGTGCCACCAGAGCAGGCACCACCGCATCGAACACCGCTGCGGGCAGCACCAGCAGCAGCAGGCTGCCCACCAGCGAGCCGGTCACTGCGACACCTGCGGTGGACAGAACCCGGCCGTGTTGTCCGCTCAGCTCCCGGCGGCTGCCCAGCGCCAGGCCCCCGTAGCCGGGGCACTGGGCGACCGAATTGGTGACGTTCGCCGCCAGTGGAGTGAAGCCCACCGCCAGCAGCGCCGGGAACAGCAACAGCGACCCGCCGCCCGCCACCGCGTTGACGACTCCCGACGCGATGCCGGTGAGGACGAGCAGCGCAAGATCAGGAGCCGACGTCGACAGCATGACGGGCCACGCTAACCCGGCGCCGGGCGATCTTCGCTGAGGGGGGCGATCTATGCTGAGGAGGCGGACGAGCTGGCCGGGCGGCCGCGTCGGGCCTGGCGACAGGCCCGCCGAGGAAAGTCCGGACTCCGCAGGGCAGGGTGGTTGTTAACGGCAACCCGGGGTGACCCGCGGGACAGTGCCACAGAAAACAGACCGCCCCGCCCCACGAGAGATCGATGGGGCCGGGGTAAGGGTGAAACGGTGGTGTAAGAGACCACCAGCGTCCCGGGTGACCGGGACGGCTCGGTAAACCCCACCCGGAGCAAGGCCAAGAGGCGCGCCGTAACGGCGCGCTGCGCAGGCGATCGAGGGTGGCCCGCCCGATGCCTGCGGGTAGGCCGCTGGAGCCTGCCGGCGACGGCAGGCCTAGATGGATGGTCGCCGGCCGGGATGCCGAAAGGCGCCCGGTGCACAGGATCCGGCTTACAGGCCAGCTCGTCCGCCCCGCCTCCCGGTACCCGCACCTGGATACCGGAGCGGGAGTTCTGCTCAGGGAAATGTTCTTGATGGTTCTCGGTGGCGAAACCGACCGTAGGCTTCGCGATCAACGGTGGGCGTCTCGCCGGTGGCTGATGTCAAGAACCTGGGCGGTTTGCGTGCTGTCATCGATGGTGTATCGGACTCGGTACTCCCCGCGCCGAGCGCGCCAATAGCCCTCGAAGGGTTTACGCAGCGGCGCTCCCACGCGAGGGGGGTTCTCGGCCAGTGGCCCCTCAAGGAACTCCATGCATGCCGCGGCAACGGCCTCCGGCAGTTGATCGG
The DNA here is from genome assembly GCA_036494005.1 of Pseudonocardiaceae bacterium. GTDB lineage: Bacteria > Actinomycetota > Actinomycetes > Mycobacteriales > Pseudonocardiaceae. Next base: position 11,889 of record DASXOV010000252.1, read on the forward strand.
TGAGTTGGCGTGCCGCGGTACGGGCGACGTGCACCCGGTAGGTCACTCGGGCTGGGTTCCTTGATCGATGAGGGCTCGCACCTGCTGCTCGTCGGGCACATCACCGCGACCGAAGTCAACTTCGCCAGCGGCGATGCGCTCCTGGGCCTGGGTATCGGCCAGCAGCTCCAGGGTCGCCTCGATCGACTCGAGATCCTCTGCGGCGAGCAGCACGACATAGTCCCGGCCGTTGCGGGTGATGTGGACCCGTCGTCGGCCGGTGCCTCGAGTCTGTCGAGTTCTCGCTGGCTGCGGCTGAATTCGCGGTCGATCTGCCGTTGGTCCCGGTCCCGTCGTTGCCGGGCGGTATCGGTGGCCTGACGCTCAC
>DASXOV010000253.1:0-2280 GCA_036494005.1 Pseudonocardiaceae bacterium
TCAGGGCATCGCCAACTACCTGTCCGATCCGGTGTTCCGCTCCCGGCTGAGCACGCCACCCGAGGAGTCGGCGCAGGCCATGCAGGCGGCCGTGCACGCCTGGGTCGCACTGTTCGGCAACCCGGCGCTGGACTGGCCGGACCTGTTGCTGCTCCGGCAGTGGACCCGGTTACCGATCGTGATCAAGGGGATCTGCCACCCGGATGATGCGCGGCTCGCGCTCGACCACGGCGCGGACGCCCTAGTCGTCTCCAACCACGGCGGTCGTCAGGTCGACCGGGCCCGGGCGGCACTCGACTGCCTGCCGGGGGTGGTCGCCGCGGTCGGCGGGCGGGCCCCGGTGCTGCTGGACTCCGGGATCCGGTGCGGAGCCGATGTGCTGATGGCGCTGGCGCTGGGCGCCGACGCCGTGCTGCTCGGCAGGCCGTGGGTCTACGGACTGGGACTGGCCGGCCAGCCCGGGGTCGAGCACGTGCTCCGTACCGTTCTGGGCGATCTGGACCTCACGCTGGCGCTGGCCGGATACGCCCGTCCGGACGAGTTGGACGCGCAGTCGGTGATCAAGGAGCGGTGAGACAACCCGGTCGGGTGCACACACTGGTCCAGGGGGGGTCAGTTAGCCTAGACGAGTGAGCACCCGGACCGGCAAGCCGCACCTCGACGAGGACGAGATGCGCACGTGGCGGGCCTACGTGGTCGCAAAAGCGCTTCTCGACTCCCGGTTGCATCGCGACCTGCAGGCGGAACACCACCTGGCACTGGCCGACTACGAACTGCTGGTCAGGCTCTCCGAGGCACCCTGCGGACGCACCAGGATGAGCACGCTGGCGGAACAGGTCGCGTCATCCAAAAGCAGGATCTCCCATCAGATCGGGCGGATGGAGAAGGCCGGACTCGTACGCCGCGAAGAGTGCCCGAGTGATGGACGCGGAGTGTTCGCGGTGCTCACCGGTCACGGACGGGAAGTTTTGCAGAGCGCAGCACCCACACATGTGCGTGGTGTGCGGGACAATCTGGTTGATCTGCTCTCCGAAGGAGAACGCAGCGTACTGGCCGACGTATTCGAGCGGGTCATGAGCCACCTGCGCGCAGAGTGAACAACCAGGTCACAGCAGCGTTCGACCGAATGGCGTAGTAGGTTCCTCGCAGCCCGGCACTGTGGCCGGATCGCGGGGCACCGATGCTGGAGGTGCGGAGGATGGCCGATCCTATGGTCGGGGTGCTTGCCACGCGCGTGGCGGCCAGTGGGATGTGGGCTGACGGCGCTGCGGAGGGGCCGCTGAGCAGCGCTGCGGATGGGCCGCTGGCCGGCCCTCCGGATGGGCCGCTGACCGCTCCTCGGGTGAGCGCCGACAGCCGCCCGGCGCACTCCCTGCCCGAGGAGCTCATCGCGCCACCGCCGCCCCGGCCGATGGTGTCCTGCCCCGCACCCGAGCTGGCGCCGGACACCTCGATGCAGAAGGTGGTGCTACCCGGGCTGGCCGATCTCACGCTGGGGAACGTCGTCGTGCCGGGGCGGTTCGACCCGTACCGGATCGCCGGCTTCGTGACCCGGCTGCAGGACGTGCCTGCCGCATCGTCAGCCGAGCTCGCGCGGCGCTACGGGCTCATCCATGTACCTGGCTGGCCGGTCACCTCCGAGCTTCATGTGCTGCGCTTCTACGCCCACAGCCCGGAGCTCTACATCTCCCCCTTCGAGCGCAGCGTCTATCAGCTCGACCTGCTGGAGCTGCCCGCGGGCGCCGAGCTGTGGCGGATCGATGCCGAAGGCATCGAGCTGCGGGTGGGTGCCTACCTCAACCGGCAGGTCGGCTGGGTCAGCACGGCGCCGGTCCGGCTCGGCCCCGGACGGTGGAACCAACCGCCGGTATCGCTGCAACCGACCGTGCGCCGCGGTCTGGTCGCCCGCTTCCGCGGCGAAGACTTCGACGCCGACTTCGGTCCCCACCCCGGCGAGGTCACCCTGCACCCGCTGCCCGGCACCCAGCCGCCCGCGGACTTCATCGAGCAGGCAGCCACCTTCACGCTGGCGGTGCGGATCTGCAGACTCGACTCGCTGGAGCTGGTGCGCTGGCGCGCCGGCTGGCGGGGCCTGCCGATCGAACTCGTCGAGTCCTGGCCCCAGTACGCCGTGATCCACTACATCGGGGAGAACGGCCAGCGCGCCTCGGAGTTCGGCCTCGCCGAGGTCGACTACCGCGTGTGGCGCGGATCAGTGCCGCACACCGAACTGATCGACGTGCAGCGCCAGTGCACACCGCTGGGCGGAGGATGCGACGG
>DASXOV010000254.1:0-10012 GCA_036494005.1 Pseudonocardiaceae bacterium
TCCCGTTGACAGCGCCGTCTGCGGCGAACGTGGCCGATGTATTACTTCGCCTCGGCGGCCGGCCCCCGTCTGCGCGGCTCGGCGCCGAGCGGGGTGGGATGCGGTCAGCGGGTGATGGTGTGCAGGAAGGCTTGCCAGGCGGGGGTGGGGATGGCGAGCGCTGGGCCGTCGCGGTCCTTGGAGTCGCGCACCAGGACGCGGTCCGGCGCGGGCGCCACCTCGACGCAGTTGCCATTAGTGCCGCTGTAGCTGCTGGTGCGCCAGCCGACCTCGACGCAGTCGCCGTTGACGGCACTGTAGCTGCTCTTCTGCCAGACAGTCCCGTCCGGCTCAGGCGCGGTCATCATGGTCCTCTCGATCCGCGTAGAGCTCGGTTGCCAGGGTGGCAATCAGCGCCACCGATTCTTCCTCACTCAGCGCGGTCTCGGCCAGCAGACCCAGGATGCGCCGGTAGGCGGCGATCTCCTCAGGTTTCTCCAGGAACAGGCTGGCGGTCTCGCTCTCCAGGTAGGCCACCGGCCGGAACTCGGTGAACTCCATGAGCCTGAACGATCCAGCCACCGCAGCATGTCCTCCACGCTCGGCGGGCAACACCCGCAATGTGAGGTAGGGGCGGGCTGCCTTACGCAGCAGGTGCTGCAACTGCTCAAGCATCACCGCAGGACCACCCACCGGCAACCGCAGGGCGAACTCGTGCAGATAGAAGGTGAATCGGGCCGGGCGTTCCCGGCCAAACAGGCTCTGCCGGCCCAGCCGGGCGGCCACCCGATCCTTGATCTCGTCCGGCGGACTGGTGCCCGCCTCCTGGATCAGCGCGCGGGCGTAGTCGGTGGTCTGCAGCAGGCCGGGCACCAACGTCGCCTGGAAGTCGTCGATGGTCACCGCCTTGTTCTCGTGGTCGATCAGGGTGAGCAGCTGCTTGGGCAGCCGGGGGCCGTGCTGTTGCAGCCAGCCCGGGATGTTCTGCTCCCGGCAGATCCCGAGCAGCCGGTCCCGCTCGGCACCGGTCACCTGGCACACCGCGAGGAACGCCGAGACGTCCACCTCGGTGCCGCCGCGCTTACCGGACAGCAGCCGCGACACCCGGCTCTGTGACCAGCCCAGCAGCCGGGCGGTGCCCTTCTGGTCCAGCCGGGCCTGCCGCATCGCCCGATGCAGTCCCTCGCCCAGCTCCCGGCTCCGAATTGTCGGCTCGCGATCGCGCATAGTGACCTCCTGTGGCGCACTCTAACGATCACAGCGGCGCGATTATCTGGTTTTGTCCCGGCATGTCTTGTATGTCCCTGGGCCATTCGGATTACCTGACGCCCGGGTCGGGGCAGCGTGGCCTCGCGGACTCGTAACGGTATCCGAGGGAATCACCGGCACCGGGCAGATGGACCCGTGCCGAGGATCAGGAGGGAGCAACACATGGCCGAGGGCAATGCGGCCGCAATGAGCGGGGACAACAGCGTCCAGAAACCTGGGCCACCCAGGACGTTGATGCAAGCGCATACGGCGCTCGTGCGGATCAGGCCGAAGTCGAATGCGTCGCCGACGGCATGGAAGGCCTACTACGAGCGGTCGGTGGCGTTGTATCGAGAGATCGCCGAAATCGACCGTGGACATCATCACGAGGCGCTGTACTGGGCGGATCGGGAGCAGAAAAGCGCCGATGAGATCGCGGCCCGGATCAGCGCCGAGAAGACCCCCTGACGGCGCTGAAGGGAAAGGGGAGGTGAGAGTGATGGGATTGGGCCGGGGTTGGGCGCGGCTGGTCGAACGGCGACGGGCGCGGAAACGCTCAAGGCACCGGCGGCTGAGACGTCGGCGAGTCCGGGTGACCTGGCAGAACTGCCGGCAAGTGGCATAGGCCAGATAGGTGCCGAGAACCCAAGGAGCAAAGAGTGTCGATCAACGGCAGATTTCGGGTCTCGATGGGAGACGTGTTCCCGGCGGGAGCGTTCGTGGTCGGGGAGGTGAAGACTGTGCCGGACTTCGACAAGTCCACGCCGGAGCGGTTTGTGCAGGCCAAGGGACAAGGAGGCCAGCGAGCTGGTGTGGTCGGTGCCGGTCCTGGACGCCGACGAGCCGGCTCCGAAGGGCGCCAAGATCGTGGTGGTGAAGATCAGTGCTCCGGTGCGGCCGGTGCCCCCGGAGGCGGTGGCGGGGCTGCCGTTCCGGCCGGTGGAGTTCGACGGGCTCACGGTCAGCCCGTATGTGGACGACAAACGCAACCGGGTGGCCCACAGACTGCCGGCACGCGCGATGCACGCCCCGGCCACCGGGACCAAGGTGGTAGGCAAGCCGACCGGCGCGGACGGCAAGGCCGCCTGATGCCACGGGGTCAGGTCGCTCCCCCGGCGGTGGCGAGGGATCCGGACGCGGTGTGTGCGATAGGTCGACGGCTGCGCAGTGTGCGCTACGCGCGGGGTAAGTCGTTGCGGGTGGTCGCGGGGCTGGCGGGGATGAGCACGAACACGCTGTGGCGGCTCGAGCGCGGTGAGCGTGCGCTGGATCGGCTCACGGAGATCGTGGCCCTGGCCCAGGCGCTGGAGATCGCACCCGCGGTGCTGTTGAAGCCGCTGTGGATCGAGCTGGCCGGCGACCATCTGGAGCGGATCGGGCCCGCTCCCGCCCAGAGGTGAGGCGGATGCGAAAGGGGTGGCTCGGAGTGCTGCTGGCCGCCCGGCAGCGAGCCCGCAGGCGGGTCCGCCTGACGTGGCAAACCTGCCAGCTGTGCGGGTGTCAGTCATTTCTACCCGCGCGGGGTGACCGTGTTTGCGGAGCTGTTTGAGCCTGCGCTAACAAAAACAGAAATCAACGAGGTAAGAAATACGCACCAGGGCAGTGCGGCAATGCCAGCGCCGAACGATCAGTGTGATCTGCTTTTAAGCAGAGCGCGGGCCATGACCATGCGCTAGATCTGGTTGGTGCCCTTGTAGATCTGGGTGATCTCTGCTAACTGTGGGCGATCAGGCATGACGCCCCCGATTCATGCCATGACGAGCAGAACGCATCTCTGTGGTTCTCGACGATTCTTACCGCTGCCCAACCCCGAACGACCTATCACTACAGCCGCACTTCCATATCGTGAGACGGCTAATTCTTCACCCTCCTTACTTCCCCGTCTCTGCTCGCCGCCATCGGACCTGAATGGCGGTTCTGAGGGGCTCGCCGGGTGCCATTCGGAGCCGAATAGAAATTGCGGAGACGTGGAGGCGGTCGTTCTGCACGTCCTCAGTGTTCACTCTGCATGAAAGTGAGGCTGTGGTACTGCCCATGGGCCTGATCTTGAGCGGCCTGCGTCCTTGATCGTAAGCTTGGGAATCTGGCAACCGTACCCATTGGTGCACGCTGAAATGCGGTTCTATCCTCCAGTAGCTGTCCCTGAGAACCGTGGTTGACCGTACCTAACTGTTTGGACGAGCGGAATTTGTAGCCTCTGAAGAGGATCGTTTCTCAAAACGAGGGTCAATTGGTTCATCCGAAGCCACGTCATCTGGGTTCTTGACACCGAGCTGTCGGCGGGCTGCGATGAAGAGCCTGAGCATGGACTCACGGAGGCGATCCTCAGGTGGTAGGTCGGCATAGTATTCGGCCAGCTCATCTTTTCCCCCTTCGCAGACCTTTCGAACCCACCATGCATGATGCTCCACTTCCCGTGCCGCCTGCTGAAGGTCCTGGCTGCCGAGAATGCGAATCTGCTGGACTAATGTTCTTATTCTTGCATGCTGTTCATCTACCCTCGCGTAGTGCTGCTCTCTGTCCGCCGTACGATCGTATCGTCGCACTAAATGGACAAACTGACGCACCGCTGAAGCGCAGTCCTTGCACATTTCGTAGAGCGGCAGATCCCAGCGCACCCTAAGCGCATGTCGCTCTTTTCTTCGTTCGATCAGGTAGGCCGGAACGAGGCCGACCGCAGCACCTATCGTTAACAGCAACCCACTTGTGATGACTGTCGAAATATCCACATAACAACCATAGACCTGCCGCTGCCGCCTCTCCTAATCTTCCCATCTGCGGTCGCCCTCCACGGAAGGGGACAGTGCGCCGAAGGACGGAGGGGCCCGGCTAGGATTCGCATGGAGACCTGTCCGTGGATCCTAGAATTCCGGCCAGGGCTCAATGGCCGGAATGGCTGGTGAACTGCCGGAACGTCAGGTGAGGGTGGTCGACGTTGGGTGGCGACGGACGACTTGGAGGCGGCCTGGTCATGAACCAGACATGCTCCAGTCACCACGTCATGATCGGTGATCTAGCCTTTGAGCAGGGCGCGGGCCATGACCATGCGCTGGATCTGGTTGGTGCCCTCGTAGATCTGGGTGATCTTGGCGTCACGCATCATCCGCTCCACCGGGAAGTCCCTCGTGTAGCCGTAACCACCGAAGAGTTGCACCGCGTCGGTGGTCACCTCCATCGCCATATCGGAGGCGAAACACTTCGACGCCGAGGAGATGAAACCGAGCCTGGCCTCACCGCGCTCCGCCCGCGCCGCGGCGATGTACACCAACTGGCGGGCGGCCTCGGTCTTCATCGCCATATCCGCCAGCATGAACTGGACACCCTGGAAATCGGCGATCGGCTTGCCGAACTGCTTGCGCTCCTTGACGTACGCGATTGCGGCGTCCACCGCGCCCTGCGCGATTCCCACCGCCTGCGCCCCGATGGTCGGGCGGGTGTGGTCCAGGGTCTGCAGGGCGGTCTTGAACCCGGTGCCGGGCTCACCGATGATCCGGTCCGCCGGGATCGTGCAGTCCTCGAAATAAATCTCCCTGGTCGGGCTGCCCTTGACGCCGAGCTTGCGCTCCTTGGGCCCGACCGAGAAGCCCGGATCGTCGGCGTGCACCACGAAAGCGCTGATCCCGCCGGCGCCCTTGCCCGGGTCGGTCACCGCCATCACGGTGTACCAGGTCGACTCCCCCGCGTTGGTGATCCAGCACTTGGTGCCGTTGAGTACCCAGTGGTCGCCGTCGCGCCGAGCCCTGGTCCGCATCGCCGCGGCGTCGCTGCCCGCCTCCCGCTCCGACAGGGCATAGGAGGCCATCGCCTCCCCTGATGCCAGCGAGGGCAGCACCTGTTTCTTCAAGTCCTCGGAACCGGCCAGCAGCAGCCCCATCGTGCCCAGCTTGTTCACCGCCGGGATCAGCGAGGACGACGCGCAGACCCGCGCCACCTCCTCGATCACGATGCAGGTGGCCACCGAGTCCGCGCCCTCACCGCCGTAGGTTTCCGGCACGTGCACCGCGTGGAAGCCCGATCGCACCATCGCGGTTCGGGCCTCTTCCGGGTACCGCTCCCGCTCGTCGACGTCCGCGGCGTGCGGCGCGATCTCCTTCTCGGCCATCGCCCGCACCGCCTCACGCAGCGCCTCGTGCTCCTCGCCGAGTTGGTAGATGCCGAAGTCGGGATTCACGGCACGCCTCCTGTCGTCGAGGGAGTGGTCGAGGGCGTTAGCAGGGAGTTAATGAATGCTAACTGGACGTGCGTGGCGGCGTCTCCCCCCGTGTCCGGCTCGTCACCATGAGACAGCCCACACGCCCGGCGCCCACTCCCCTGCCGACGGTGGCGGATCAGTCGAGCTCGGCGCGCAGTTCGGCGTCGGCGCGCAACACCCGGTCGGCGAGATCGTCCTGGAACGCGGCCAGCTGACGGCCCAACTCCGGATCGGCTGCCGCGAGGATGCGCACCGCGAGGAGCCCGGCATTGCGTCCCCCGCCGATCGACACGGTGGCCACCGGCACACCTGAGGGCATCTGCACGATCGACAGCAGCGAGTCCAACCCGTCCAGCCGGGCCAGCGGCACCGGTACCCCGATCACCGGGAGCACGGTCGACGAGGCCACCATGCCCGGCAGGTGCGCCGCGCCGCCGGCACCAGCGATGATCACCTTCAGGCCACGGCCCGCCGCCTGCTGGGCGTACTCGAGCATCCGGGCCGGCGTGCGGTGCGCGGAGACCACCGACACCTCGTGCCCGACACCGAACTCGTCGAGGGCATCGGCGGCGGCGCGCATCACCGGCCAGTCCGAGTTGCTTCCCATGATCACACCTACCAGCGGTCCGCTCACGCCGTGTCCTCTCGTCCACCGGGCTCGTCTCGTCCACCGGGCTCGTCGAAGCCGTCCGGCCACCGCGCCGAGGCGAGAAAGGCGGCGGATCGGGCGGCCACCGTACGGATCGGCTCCGGTGACCCGCCCAGCACCGTCACGTGCCCGATCTTGCGCCCCGGCCGCTCCGCCTTCGCGTACAGGTGCACCTTCGCCTGCGGGTACCGGGCCATCAGGTGGTGCAGCCGCTCGTCCATGCTCATCGCCGGACGGCGCTGCGCGCCGAGCACGTTGGCCATCACGGTGGCCGGGGCGCGCAGCGCGGTGGATCCCAGCGGATAGTCCAGCACCGCCCGAAGGTGCTGCTCGAACTGCGAGGTCACCGCCCCCTCGATGGTCCAGTGTCCGCTGTTGTGCGGACGCATCGCCAGCTCGTTGACCAGCAGCAGGCCGGTGGAGGACTCGAACAGTTCGACGGCGAGCACACCGACCACCCCCAGCTCGGCGGCCACCCGCAGCGCGATGTCCTGGGCGGCCGCCGAGATGTCGTCGTCCAGGCCGGGCGCCGGGGCGAGCACTTCGACGCAGATGCCGTCGCGCTGCACGGTCTGCACCACCGGCCACGCCGCCCCCTGCCCGAATGGCGAGCGGGCCACCAGCGCGGCCAGTTCCCTGCGCATTGCGACACACTGCTCGACCATCAGGGAGGTGCCCGCGGCGAGCAGTTCGGGCACCACCCTGCGCGCGCCGCCGGGGGTGTTGAGCATCCACACCCCCCGTCCGTCGTAGCCGCCGCGGACCGCCTTGAGCACACAGGGCCAGCCGTGTTCGGCCCCGAACCACAGCACGTGCTCCGGCCGGTTCACCTCGCGGAAGGGCGGCACCTGGATCCCGAGGCCGTCCAGAGTCCTGCGCATCAGCAGCTTGTTCTGGGCGTACTGCAGCGCGTCGGGACCCGGATGAACCGTCACACCGTCGGCGACCAGGGCTCGGAGGTGCTCGCCGGGCACGTGCTCGTGGTCGAAGGTCACCGCGTCACAGCCCACCGCCAGGGCCCGTAGTGCCGTCAGGTCGTCATGCCTGCCGAGGACCACGTCCGGGGTGACCAGCGCGGCGGGTTCGTCCGCGGCGAGGGCCAGCACTCGCAGGGACTGGCCCAGCGCCATGGCGGCCTGCTGGGTCATCCGGGCCAGTTGCCCGCCACCCACCACGCCGACGAGGGGAAGGCTGGTTCGGGCGGCCACGAAGCGGCGATGCTATCCCCCTGGGCGTTATCCCCGTGGGCCGACCCGGCGACGTCCGAGGTCAGCACCCCCGGTTTCCAGCGGCGACACCCGATCCGGGGATTGGCTGAGACGGCAGCTGCACGGTCCGTAGACTGCGACGGTGTCCGTGATCGACGCCGTGCTCATCCGGATCCCTCAGCCCTACCGCGACATCGCTGTCCGCAACCGCGAGATGGTCAAGTTCGCGGTGGTCGGTGGTAGCACCTACATCGTGGACATCTCGGTGTTCACACTGCTCAAGACGACGGTGCTGACGCCGAAGCCGGTCACCGCCAAGATCATCGCAGTGCTGATCGCCACGATCCTGTCGTATGTGCTGAACCGGGAGTGGTCATTCCGTACCCGAGGTGGCCGGGAGCGTCATCATGAAGCCGCACTGTTCTTCGTGATCTGCGGCGTCGGGCTCGCGATCAACGCGCTGCCACTGTGGATCTCGCGGTACGTGCTGCATCTGCAGGTCCCCGAAACGAGCCTGCTCGTCCAGGAGGTCGCCGACTTCGCCACCGCCAATGTGCTGGGCACCTTGCTGGCGATGGGGTTCCGGTGGTGGGCGTTCCGCAAGTACGTCTTCCCGGACGAGAACGTCCGCCGTCAGGCAGTGCCCGCCATCAGCGACGACCTCGGGTGACCGGCACCCGCGCTCAGGTAGCCCTGCTCGGGTAGCCCGTCTCCGGTGAGCTCAGCGAACCGCCCCTGCGCCCGGCCGGGGGGTCTGCACCATGTCCTCGGCCCTCGGCACCCGCAGATAGATCGCGAAGGTGGCCGGCCGCGCCGAGCTGAGCTCCAGCCGTCCCCCGTCGGCCTCCACCAGCGCCCTGGCCAGGGCCAGCCCGAGACCGGTGGAGCTCGCCCCCGAGACACCGCGGTCGAACACGTGCGGGATCAGCACCTCAGGCACCCCGGCGCCCGCATCGGTCACCTCCACCACGACCATGCCCTCCCGGCCCGCTCCGCCGGGGCGCACCGACACCCCCACCTCACCGCCCCCGTGCCGCAGCGCGTTGTCGATGAGCACCCCGAGCGCCTCCCGCAGCCTGCCGGGGGTGACCCTGGCACGCAGCCCGCTGTCCACGCGCAACCGCAACGCCCGCCGCTGCGCATTCGCCTGCGGCCGCCAGTCGGCGACCACCTCGCCGAGCAGCCCGGACAGTTGTACCGACTCGGCGGTGGCAGCTCTGGCCTCCTCGGTGGCCCGTAACAACTCGTTGAGCACGGTGTTGAGCCGCTCAGTCTGTTCCAGGGCCGCCTCGGCCTCGGCGGCGATGTCGGGGTCCGGGTGCGCGGCGAGTTCGTCGAGCCGCAGCTGCAGCGCGGTCAGCCGGCTGCGGAGCTGGTGGGACACGTCGCCGACCAGATCGCGCTCCCGCTGGACCAGCTCGGCCAGCGCGCTCGCGGAGGTGTCCAGCACGTCCGCGACCCGGTCGAGCTCGGGGACGCCGTGGCGCCGCGGATCGGATCGGAAGTCCCCCGCGCCGAGCCGGGCGGCGCGATCGGCGACGTCCTGTAGCGGCCCCGCCAGCCGGCGGGCGGTCACGGTGGCGATGGCCGCTCCCAGCCCCACCGACGCGACCAGCAGCAGCCCCACGAAGGCGACCGCCTGCATCTGGGTCCGGCGCATCGCATCGCCCGGAATGGCGAGCTGGGCGGTCCCGCGCTGTCCGACGGGCAGCGACTCCGCCACCGCGCCGGGGCCCGGATCCGCCCCGAGCACCGACCGGCCGGTGTTCGGCGACTCCACCACCAGCTGTCCGCGGGGGGGCATCGCCAACTCGACCGAGCGCAGATCCTCCCCCGGGCGGCCCAGAGCGGCAGCGTTCTGGTCGTCCAGCCGGGACACCACCTGCTCCAGCCGGGAGAGCAGCTCAGCCCGGGTGAAATCCGCCACGAGCCGCCAGGTGGCGAACGCCAGCGGGCCACCCAGCACCAAGCCGGTGATCGCGACCACGATCAGCGTCGACTGCAGGATCCTCCGCCTCACGAATCGCCTTTACGAGTCGTTGAAGCGGAAGCCGACACCGCGGATCGTGGTGATCCGGCTACCACCGATCTTGCGGCGCAGCCAGGACATGTGCATGTCCAGGGTCTTCGAGGTCTTGAGCTCGGGGTCGTGCCACACGTCACGCAGGATCTCCTCGCGGCTGATCACCTGGCCCGAGCGGGTCAGCAACACCCGCAGCAGCTCGAACTCCTTGTTCGCCAGCCCGATCTCGCGGCCTTCCACGAGCACCCGGCGGGCCGCGAGGTCCATCACCACCCCACCTGCTTCCAGCGCGTCCGGGGCGCTGCGGCGCAGCAGTGCCCGTACCCGAGCCAGTAGTTCGGCCAGCCGGAACGGCTTGGCGACGTAGTCGTCGGCGCCCGCGTCCAACCCGACCACGAAGTCCACCTCGTCGGTGCGGGCGGTGAGCATCAACACCGGCACGTCGGGCCGGACCCGGCGCAGCCGGCGGCAGACGTCCAGCCCGTCCATCTCGGGCAGGCCGAGATCGAGCACCAGCAGGTCGACCTCGCCGTCGCCGGCGCGGGCGAGCGCGGAGGGTCCGTCACCGACCACGACGACCCGGTGCCCCTCACGTTGCAGGGCGCGGGACAACGGTTCGGCGATGCCGGTGTCGTCCTCAGCCAGTAGCACGGTGCTCACAACGATCAGCGTAGGTCCACCTGGAAGCATCGGTACCTGTGACCGACCCCGAC
>DASXOV010000255.1:0-5725 GCA_036494005.1 Pseudonocardiaceae bacterium
GGACGACAGGTCGCGTGGGCAGGCCGCGGGCCGTCCACGCGATGGCGTCAGCGAATGCGTCCCGCTCGAGCTCGAACTCCACGTGCTCCCACCCTCCCTGCGAGTTCCCCGGGTACGCCGGAGGCGACAGCGTACCGGGGGGACCGGCGCGACGAGTCGTGGGCAGTGCCTTGGTCGCTGTCTCGGCCGGTGCCTCGGTCTGGTTCGCCTACTCCGGGCGCTTCGACCGTTGTGGAGCGGCCCTCGGCTGGAGCGGGCCCGATCGGCCAGGTGGTGCCAACATCCGGTCGAGCGGATTTATGATGCCTGTCACCTGCGGAACCGCTCGTCAGGCAAGGCTGACCGGGGCTCTGATCCGGTTGGTCTCGGGTACTGTTCGGAATCGTGACACGCTCACCGACCGATGCGGTCCGGAAGTTCGAACTGGACGTCGCGGCGGACGCTCCGATCAATCGCCGGGTCCGGGAACTGCATGTCCTGGGGGGGCTCAACGCCCTGGAAGTGGTCGTGGCCCAGCGCATCGCGGAAGTGGTACAGGTCTGCCGCGAACAGGGCGCCTCCTGGTCCGAAATCGCCGCGACGCTACACGTCAGCAAGCAGGCGGCACACGAGCGATTCGGCCACCGCAACACGACCGCACGCGACAGCCGCGTCACCAACCCCGCTGAATAACCAGGTCCGGGTATTCACCTGCCCGGTCCGAGGCCGCCATTCCGGCAGGCATGACGGTCGAGCCCGAGAAACCTGGACGCGGCTGGGCTCGCCCGCCAGGCCCGAAGGAGGGCCGAGGAGGCGGCGGCCAGGCAACGGGCCGGCAGGGTCGAGCGGGGTGAAGATCGCGAGACCCCGCGGAGTCGCGAAGCGAGCGAGGGTGAGCCGCGGCAACCCTGAACCACGGGAACTGCGCGATCAGGACTGGGCGGAGCCGGCGGCATCGGTGACCGCGACGTGGTAGCCGTCCTGCTGCTGCTCGATGACCAGCAACGCGCCCCTGGCGTCCGGGCGGGCACTGTGCAGTGGTGTGCAGAGCACCCGTACGTTGATCGTGCGGCCGCGCCGATTGACCGCCTTGACCTGCAGCTCGTGCGGGCCGTCGTCACCGCCCAGGGTCTGGCGGATGATCGGACGCAACTGGTCGGTGGGCAATCCGATGTCGAGGTTGAGGAAATGCTGGCCGACGGCTTCGTCCTGGCGTAACCCCCACAGGTCCTCCGCCCGGCGGTTCCACACCTGGATCGTCATGTCCTGGCCGATCACCGTGACGCCGGCCTGCAGGCTGGTCAGGATCGCCTCGAGGAACTCGTTGGCCTCGTCGAGGTCGGCAGTGCGGTCCCGGAGCTCGTCGTTGATGGTCTGCAGTTCATCGTTGGTGGACTGCAGTTCCTCGTTCATGGTCTCGAGTTCCTCGTTGGTGGACTGCAACTCCTCGTTGGTCGTCTCCAGCTCTTCCACCGTGGACTGTAGTTCCTCGTTGGTCGTCTCAAGTTCCTCGTTGGTGGACTGCAACTCCTCGTAGGCGGTCTCCAGCTGCCGGTTGGCATGCTCCAGCTCCTCCTGGAGGCGCCGCGCGTCGGAGACGTCGTTGAAGATCAGTGTCACCCCGAGCAGGCTCGAGTCGCTGTGCACCAGTGGGTTGATCTGGACCTCGAGGTGCAGCGGGTCGCCATCACTCCGGGAGTACTCGATATCGGCCACCCGCACGGTCCGGCGCTCCACCTGCGCCTGCTCGATGAAGTGACGTAACTCCACCGGCCGGTAGGACAGCTCGAGATCACGAAAGGGCCGCCCGATGTCGCGCGCCGAGATCCCGAACATCACGTCGGCCCGCCGGTTGGTCAACGCGACCAGTCCGTCGGCGGTGACCACGATCTGCGCCACCGGGCTGGCCACCAGCGCTTCGTTGCGCAGCAGGTCCAGCTCACCCACGGAGGTGCGGGGGGGCGAATTCGGGACCTCGACGAGCAGATTCCCATTGCTCGGTGCGCCCCGCGGGATCTTGCGGAAAACCCGGCGCTTGAGGTCGACGGGCTGAAATATCTTCGAGTGACTCAACAACATCTCGGCCTTGCCGAGGAACAGCACACCCACGTCGCTGAGCGCGAAGTGGAAGCGGGCCAGGATGCGGGCCTGGGTCTCGGCATTGAAGTACATGAGGGTATTGCGACAGACCAGGAGATCGATTCGAGAGATCGGCGCATCCTGCACCAGGTCGTTGCGACCGAATATCACCACACGGCGCAGGTCCTTGCGGAACAGGTACCGGTTGCCCGAGCACTCGAAGTACCGGCCGAGCAATTCCTGCGGGATACCGCGGACGTCCTGGGTACTGTAGCTGGCGTGCCGGGCCTGGGTCAGACTCTCCTCGTCGACATCGGTGGCATAGATCTTGACTCGCTCCCGGAACTGCTCGGGTCCCAGTGCCTCGGTGAACAGGATCGCCAAGCTGTAGGCCTCCTCGCCGGAAGCGCAGCCCGCGCTCCACACCCGGATGGGTTCGCCGGGAGCCTTGCTGTCCAGCAACTGGGGGACCACCTCGGTGCCCAGGAAGTCCCAGGCGTCGGCGTCCCGGAAGAATCCGGTCACGTTGATCAGGATCGTATTGAAAAGGTCGACGAACTCCTCGGATCGCACCTGAAGGTGGTCTAGATACTCGCTGTAGTCCGTCATGCCGATCTGCGCCATTCGCCGGTCGACTCGGCGCATCAGACTGGAGCGCTTGTAGCCGGTGAAGTCGAAGCCCCGGGCCTCCTTGAGGTGGAGCAGGAGGGCCTCGAAATCAGGATCGGTCGCGGTCACTACACGCCTCCGGGCAGGATACAAAGGTCCCGACCCTCTCCCGCCGGGTGCAATTTCCAACACGCTAAGCGTAGCCCACCGCCAACGGCCGGTGGAGTACGACCGGTCAACTCCGCCACCAGGCCCCCGATACTCGCCGGGTGCAGCACGTGGTCGACCGCGAGGTGCCGCATCGCCGTGCAGGGCATCGATCGGTGCAGCGCGGTGTCCGGATCCTGCACGACCGGAATGCCACCACGCTCGGCGATCGCGGCCAGCCCGGCGGTCCCGTCGCTGCCTGACCCGGACAGGATCACGCCGATCACCCGTGGACCGTAGTATCGGGCGGCCGATCGGAACAGCGGGTCGATCGCCGGACGGTGCCCGTTCTCGGTCGGGCCGCTGGACAGCCCGATCCGGCCGTCCCGGACCAGCATGTGCTGGCCGGCCGGGGCGACGTAGATGTGACCACGCTCGATCGGGGCCGCGTCCCGCGCCGAGACCGCGGGCAACGGCCCGGAATACGCGAGGATGTTCGACAGTGCATTCGGCGCCCCGGGCGGAATGTGCAGCACCACGAGCACGGCGGCGTCGAGATCACGGGGCAGACCGTGCACCACCGCGCGCAGGGCATGCACCCCGCCCGCCGAGGCACCCACGACGACGAGATCCCGGACCATCCTTGAACGGTACCCGTACCAGGACCGGGTGGCGGGGCCGCGACCGGCCCGTCAGGTCGTCCGCACTGGCTGCCGCATCACCCCGCAGGAACGGTGAGCACCGCCCAGACGACTTTACCGAAGCGGCCCCGAGGAGCGTATCCCCACGCCCGGCTCAATTCGGCGACGAGCACCAGACCACGGCCGCCGTCCCTGCGCTGGTGCGCCGGACGCAATCGGGGCGGGCGCGAATCCGTGTCGGTCACTGCCACGGAGAGGACGGTGCCACGCAGTTCCAGTCGCAGCACACCCTCGCAGCGGGCATGCCGGACGACGTTCTCGGTCAGCTCAGAGGCCACCAGGACGGCGTCGGAGACGATTCCGGGCACCCCCCACTCCTGGCAGGTCTGCTCGACCATTCGCCGCACCCGCCGTCCGTGGGTCACCTCGCAGGGCAGCGGCATGTGGCGCCTGTGGCGAGGTGGTGCCGCGCCGAGGGCGTCCAGTGCCTCGGCCACGCTGCGGTAGGTCGGGACGTGCCCCGGCACGCTGCTGGATTCGAGCAGGGTGCGCAGCGGCTGGCGAGCGGCCGCCAGCACCATCGGTACCCCCGGCCAGTCGTTGATCCTCATCCGAACCGCGCGGAACACCGAGAACGACAGCGGACCGGCCACCCGCATGCCGTCCAGGTCCACCACGATCGCCGGGGGCTCGTGCGCCGCGCAGGTGAGCAGCCAGTCCCGCAGCTGGGCGTAGGTGTCCTTGGTCAGGTCGCCGATCGGCCGCAGCACCAGTGCACCGTCGCCGGGGTAGGTGTGCCATCGCAATGCGGCCGTCATGGCGGAGCCTGGCAGGGAATGTCCACGTCGGCCCCCTTTCCGGCCACCGGCCGGGGGGAAGGCCCCTCCGTGCCGGTTCTGCACGGGGAGTACCCATTGCGCGACTATCTATGCCTGCCGCCCGGGATGGCTCCAGGGATCGTCGGAGTGCTCGGCGGTGCTGGTGCTATTGCGCGCCATTCCGCCGAACACGACGGCATGGAACGGCGAGACCGCCCACCAGTAGGCGTGCGGATCGCGGCGGCCACGGCGCAACCCCACCCCGCCGACGATCCGGTCCAGCCGGCCACGTACCGACCACGCCAGCGGAAACGAATACCAGCCCTGCTCGCCACCGATGCCCTCGACAACCCGCCACAGCCGCTCGGGCGTGGCACGACACCGCTGCTCGCGCAGGTCGGAGTAGATCGAACCACCCGACCACTCCGGGTCCCTGGGCATCGGGTCGGAAGGGGGTGAGTCCGGGAGCGAGGCACCCGACCACCGGGTCTCCACGGTGGCGTCCCTGATCGTGGCCAGCGCGAGTCGCACGGCGCTGTCGTAGCCGATCAGGCCCCCCGGCGGGGCGGGCACGTACTCGGCGATGTCGTGCTCCCGGCAGACCACCTCGTGCACCAGTGACTCGATCAGCGGGCCCGCGATCGCCCGGAGCACCGGCGTGACCAGATTGACCCAGTGCGCGGACAGCTTCGGGGTCAGCAGCGGGGCGGGGACGATCCGCCGCCGGGGCAGGCCGGCCACCACGGTGTAGCGCTGCATCATGGCCTGATACGTGAGAACGTCGGGGCCGCCGATGTCGAACGTGCGGTTGATCCGCGGCGGCAGGTGTGCCGCGCCGATCAGATACCGCAGCACGTCGCGCACCGCGATGGGCTGCACGAGGTTGCGTACCCAGCGCGGAGTGATCATCACCGGCAGCCGCTCGGTCAGGTAACGCAGCATCTCGAAGCTCGCGCTGCCCGAGCCGAGGATCACCGCGGCCTGCAGCACCGCAGTCGGTACCCCACTGCGCAGGAAGATCTCCCCGACCTCGGCACGGGAGGCCAGGTATCCCGTCGCGCCGGTCACCAGGCATCGCACCTGCTCGGGCTTACCAGGAGATCAGCTGGCAGGCCCGTCGCCCCACAGCGCCACCCGCCACGGCGTGCCGTCGTGAATCGCGTCGGCGCACCAGGTCAGTGCCGGTTCGGTGAGCTCGCACTGGAAAGCACCCCGCCACTCCCGGCGAAGGATCGGCTTGAGGGACTGTGGTTCCCAGCCGGCGCACTGCCGCGCCACCGGCTCGACGACCGCGGCGACCCGCGCGTCCACCACGTCCATCCACGCCAAACCCTGATCAGATCCGAAACGCATGTGTTCTCCTGAACGGCAGTGTCTCCTGAACGGCAGTGGGAGTGATTGAGCTTCCTGGGCGGCACGCCCGATGTCCAGATTCGTCAGGGTATCCGGACG
>DASXOV010000256.1:0-9442 GCA_036494005.1 Pseudonocardiaceae bacterium
GTCGGTATCGGGCCCGAGCGTTGTCGCGAAGGACTTCGCTTGTCGGAGCGCGGCGTGGACGAGGCCGAGCTTGGCGTCGGGGAGCTCACGGGCGGCAACGAGCAGACCCTGCGCCGCATGGTAGGCGAGGAAGGGCTTCTCGGTGCAGAAGCGCTCACCCAGCCAGCCCAGGTAGCGGGGGTCGGGTATCGCCTGCAGGGTGCAGACTGCCGCGAGCCGCTCTCCAGGCGAGTCGCTGCCCATCAGTTCAGGGAGCAGACCAAAAATTGATTGAGCGAGCGTACGAAGGGTTGAGGCAACGACCTCCATACGGCGGGTCCGGTCCGGCCCGCTATCCCTCGTGTCGCGGAGCTGTTCGTACTCATCTGCGGAGCGCTTCACGCGCTCGCGCACAATCGCCGTGTCGGTGTCGAGCATCCCTTCCGTTGCCCGCTGGGCAACCTGCGCCGGGGATTGGCCGGCGTGCAGCAACCTGCCGAGCACCCGTACCAGATCGCAGCGCAATGTGTCACCGAACGCCGCGTGTGTCTCATAGCTCCCGAGCAGGCACTTCCCGCTCAGTTCGGTGTGGAAGTCGTGGATCGCTTTGAGCTGTTCTGTGGTGTTCCGAGCCAGGCTGGGCGGGATCTGCGCTTCGCAGAAGTAGAACAGGATATGCGCAGGGCGTCGTCGCTGCTGCCGTCCCGCGTGCGCCCTGCGAAACTCGTGCTCGGTTCCGGAGCCCGCCTCAGACGTCGGAGTGCCGAAGCGGGTCCACATCATGCCCACGAAGATGTCGTAGTCAACCGGGATCTGGTCGTCGACCACGTCCTGGGGATCTGCCCCAAGATCGGGATGAGTGTGGGTCTCCCAGCGGATCAGCTCCAGCTCCACGCCTTTCTCCGGCATGAGGACACGCAGTGTCATGTTGAGGTCCTGTACGACAGAGCCGCACTGGTCCCGTTCGTCGTCGAGATCGCTAGGCGAGGAGACGAAGATCCGGATCCTACGTGTGCTGCTCATCCCGCTACCCCGCTGCATCCGAGGACACTTCGGCCGATCCGAACACTCACGGGACCGGCCGTCTTCCGGTCATCCAGTCGGGGTGTGCCACGGGGCACCGGCTGCGGTTGTACTCGCCTGCCCGGGTCCCTCGACGTTGCCACACGCGCGAGCACAGCCATCCACCAGAAGAGCCGAACGAGCATCAAGTCAACGATCCTGAACGTCACGAGCATCGATCTTGCCGCATCCCGGGACAACGGCCACGTTCGCCCCATGCGTCCCGAACATTTCCTCGTATCGGTGGTCCTGGCTAGCCGAGTGCCTGCAGGAGGTCGTCGACCAGATCCGCGGCGTCCTCGATGCCCACCGAGAGCCGGATCAGTTCCGCCGGAACCTCCAGCTGTGAACCCGCAGTGGAGGCGTGAGTCATCCGTCCGGGGTGCTCGATGAGAGATTCCACCCCGCCCAGCGACTCGGCCAGGGTGAACAGCCGGGTGCGGGCGCAGACCGCCAGCGCGGCGTCGATCCCGCCGCGCACGGTGAACGAGACCATCCCGCCGAAGCGCCGCATCTGCTTGGCGGCCACTTCATGACCGGGATGAGTGTCCAAGCCCGGGTACCGGACGCCGGTCACCTCCGGGTGCGCCTGCAGCGCCGTGACGATTCGCTCGGCGTTGTCACAGTGTCGCTCCATGCGCACCGCGAGCGTCTTGACGCCGCGCAGGGTCAGCCAGGCGTCGAACGGGCCGGGAACCGCACCGGCGCCGTTCTGCAGGAAGGCCAGTTGCTCGTCCAGCTCGGAGTCGTCGGTCACCAGCGCACCGCCGATGACATCGGAGTGTCCGCCGAGGTACTTGGTGGTCGAGTGCAGCACCACGTCCGCGCCGAGCCCGAGCGGGGTCTGCAGGAAGGGCGACGCGAAGGTGTTGTCCACCACCAGCCGGGCACCTGCCTCGTGCGCGACCCCGGCGAGCACGGCGATGTCCGCCAGGTTCAGCAGCGGATTGCTCGGGGTCTCACACCACACCAGCCGGGTCGCCGGGCGGATCGCCGCCCGCACTTCGTCCACATCGGACAACGGGACCGGGGTGTGCTCCACCCCCCAGTGCCGGAACACCTTGTCGACGAGGCGGAACGTGCCCCCGTAGGCATCATCGGGCAGCACGATGTGATCACCGGGGCGGCAGGTCGCCCGCAACAACGCATCGGTGGCCGCCATCCCGGACGCGAAGGCCCGCCCGTGGCGCCCGCTCTCCAGTTCAGCCAGGCAGGTCTCCAGCGCGGTACGGGTGGGGTTGCCGGTGCGCGCGTATTCGTACCCGTCGCGCAGCCCTCCGACACCGTCCTGCACGAACGTGGACGTGGCGTGGATCGGGACGATCACCGAGCCGGTAGCGGGATCCGGACGCTGGCCGGCGTGAATGGCGCGGGTGGAGAAACCTGTCACCCCGCAAGCCTACGAACCAGCCGGAAAGGGAGTGTCCCCGGCCTGATCGGACTGATCCGTCTGATGAGTCCGGCGCTCGGTTCGGTCCTCGACGTGGACCACGATGCTGCCGACGATCTTGTCAGCGAAGGTCTGCCGCCGCCGGTCCCAGAGTGGCCAGAGGAAGCCGATCCCGAATTCCACCAGGTGGCAGACTTGTCGTAGTAGCGCCGTGCCGAATCCGATCGGCGCGCCGGTGCCGATCTTCACCAACATCGTCCTGGTCAGCCGCCTGCCGAAACTCTGCCCGGTGATGCCCTGTTGGTAGCAGGAGTTCGAGAGCAGGAACGCAAGCACCCCGAAACAGCCGACCGCGCCGAGCACGATGGTGAGCACCAGGCTGTTGACCACGAACCCGATGAGGAACAGGACACCGAGGATCAGTAAGGGTGCCACGTAGTCGATCAGGAAACTGATCACCCGTACCCCGAAGCTCGCCGGCGGCCGGGACGCACCGTCCGGGTCCTGCGCGGTCATGTCCTGACCTGGTGGTATGTCGTCGAGCAGGTCCGGCCTGATCTGTTCACCGCCGGGCTGCCGGATTGCGCCGGCCTGGCTCGACGGCGCGGCCTGCGGCGGCTGTGAGGGCCGGGTATGCGGCTGGGTGTAGAGCTGCGGCGGCTGGGCGTAGGGCCGTGGCGGCTGGGCGTACGGCGGTGGTGGACCCGGCTGGGATGGACCCGGCGGGGGTGGACCCAGTGACGGCCGGCCCAGGCGGGGTGGCGGACCCAGCCGGGGTGGCGGACCCAGCCGGGGCCCCTGCCACGACGGCGGGGCGGGGCCACCCGGGCGAGGCTGTGGTGCCGGCTGACCGTACGGATGCCGGAACTGCGCCGGTGGCTGGGCGTGCTGCGGTGGAGGTGGGGCGGGCGGCATGCCGTGCGGCGCGGTCGGGCGGACACCGGCAGGAGGCGCCGGATGGCGCGGTGGCGGGGCGGGGAACCCCACGACCGGCCGGGCGGGCAGCGGAGGCACGGCCGGCGGCGGAGGCACGGCCGGCGGGGGCACGGCCGGGGGCGGGCCGGGCGGCATCGAACCGACGGAGATCCGCTGGGTGGTGTCCGGTGAGATGTCGGGGTCGAGCTGGGTTGCGTCGTCCTGCTGGGTTGCGTCGTCCTGCGGGTCGGCTACCACCGGTACCGCGGAATCGGGCCGTGGCGGCGCCGGGTGCCGCGTCACGAGTGGGTCGGTCCGCGCGGCTTCGGCACCGGATGCAGCGCCGTTCGAGGAGTCCAGTGTGGTGGAGATCGTCTGAGCTGGCTGGGCCCCGTTGGCGCTGCCCGCAGGACCCCGCCCTACTTCCGGGCCGGGCTCAGAGTGCGGCGGCTGCGGCGTGGTCATCGGACTCGAACCTCCTCTCGGGCTGACCGGCTGCGTCGGGCGGCCACGCTAGCGGATCACCGCACGTCATCAGCGTGCAGCCAGGAACCCGAGCACATCCTGCCGGGCGACGACACCGGCCGGCCGGCCGTCGATGAGGACCAGCGCGGCATCCGCAGCAGCCAGCGCCCGCATCACCGCCCCGATCGGCTCGTTCCCGCCGATGGTCGGCAACGGCGGGCACATGTGCCCCTCGATCCGGTCCGCCAGCTCGGCTTCACCGGCGAAGAGGGCCTGCAGCAGGGTGCGCTCGTTGACCGCCCCGACCACCTCGGCAGCCATCACCGGCGGTTCGGCGGACACCACGGGCAGCTGGGAGACCCCGAACTCCCGCAGGATCATGACGGCCTCGGCAACCGTCTCGTTCGGATGGGTGTGCACCAACTGCGGGGTGCTGCCGTCCTTGCGCAGCAACACATCGGCGACCGTCGCACCGGAGGAGTCCGGCGCCAGGAAGCCGTGTGAAGCCATCCACGGGTCGCTGAACACCTTGCCCAGATAGCCCCGTCCCCCGTCGGGCAACAGCACCACCACCACCGCATCGGGATCCGCCCGGGACGCGACGCGCAGCGCGCCGACGACGGCCATCCCGCAGGACCCGCCGAGCAGCAGGCCCTCCTCCCGCGCCAGCCGCCGGGTCATTGCGAACGAGTCGCGATCGGAGACCGCGACGACCTCGTCACAGATGTCGCGGTCGTAGGTGCGGGGCCAGAAATCCTCCCCCACTCCCTCGACCAGGTAGGGCCTGCCGGTACCACCCGAGTACACCGACCCCTCGGGGTCCACGCCCACCACCCGCACCCGGCCGTCGCTGACGTCCTTGAGGTAATGCCCGACCCCGCTGATCGTGCCGCCGGTGCCGATACCGGCCACGAAATGTGTGATCCGCCCTTCGGTCTGGGCCCACAGCTCGGGACCGGTGCTGTGGTAGTGGCTGGCCGGGTTCTCGGGGTTGGTGTACTGATCGGGCTTCCACGCCCCTTCGATCTCGGCGGCCAGCCGGTCGGAGACCGAGTAGTAGGAGTCGGGGTGGTCGGGTGGGATCGCTGTGGGGCACACGACGACCTCGGCGCCGTAGGCCTCGAGCACGTTGCGCTTGTCCTCACCGACCTTGTCCGGACAGACGAAGAGGCACCGGTAGCCCTTGCGCTGGGCAACCAGGGCCAGTCCGACACCGGTGTTTCCCGAGGTCGGCTCGACGATGGTGGCACCGGGTCGCAGTTCGCCGGATCGCTCCGCGGCCTCGATCATGCGAAGCGCGATCCGGTCCTTCACACTGCCACCCGGATTGAGGTACTCCACCTTCGCCAGGACCAACGGGGTGATCCCCTCGGCGACGGCGTTCAGTCGCACGAGCGGAGTGTCGCCGACCAGGTCGACGATATGTTCGGCGTAGCGCACCTGGGCTCCTCGGCAGTGGGGCGGATCGCGCCGTAGAGAGCCTAGCCGGGCCGCGTCAGCCGGCCGTGGATCACGGAACGGCAAAGCCCTGTACCGAGCGGATTCATCTGGCGTATACCGGACGCTAGGGGCTCTCCGCAGTGCCGCGTTGAGGAGGTGGGGCCAGTGCTGCGTCTCATGCGGACGATGGCCGTGCTGGTCGGCGCTGGGGGAGCGATGGCAGGGGCCGCCTACGGGATGCTCAACAGGCAGGGGCAGCGGGCTCGGCGAACGCTGGCGATCCCCGGGTGGTTCCCGTACCGCGCGGACGGGGTGTACCTCCCGGACGGGACCGGCCCGCTCCCGCCGTCCGGGCAGATGGGCGATGTGCTGCGCTTCGCGGTGCTCGGCGACTCCTCCGCGGCCGGCCTCGGCGTCGACCGGCCCGACGACCTGCCCGGGGTGGTGCTGGCCCGTGGGCTGGCCGAGGAGGCCGGTCAGCCGGTCCGGCTGGACACCCTGGCGATCTGTGGCAGCACGTCTCTCATGTTGAGCGGCCAGGTCGACGCGGTCCTGGTGGATCCCCCGCATGCGGCCCTGCTCATGATCGGCGCCAACGATGTGACGTTGCGGATGCCACCACGACAGTCGGCGAAGTTGCTCGGCGAGGGGGTGGCGAGGTTGCGGATGGCCGGCACCGAGGTGGTCGTCGGCACCTGTCCGGATCTCGGCTCGATCCGGGCGATCCCACAGCCGTTGCGGGCCATCGCGCGCAGCTGGAGTCTCGCGCTGGCTCGGATGCAACGGACCGCGGTGTTGCGCGCGGGCGGGCTGCCGGTACCGATCGCGGATCTGCTCGCACCGGAGTTCTCGACCCAGCCCGCGTTGTTCAGCCGGGACCGTTTCCACCCCTCGACCGCGGGCTACGACGCCGCCTGCTCGGTCCTGTTGCCCGCGTTGTGTTCCGCGCTCGGCGTGTGGGGCAACCGCCTGACATCCTCATCATCGCCGGCCTGACACCTTGTCGTCCGGTGAGGAGTTGCGATGCCAGAGGCTGTGATCGTCGCCGCCGCCCGGTCCCCCATCGGACGGGCAGGCAAGGGTTCGCTGGTGGACATCCGCCCGGACGACCTCGCGGCACAGGTGGTCCGGGCGGCCCTGGACCAGGTGCCCGAACTCGATGCCGCCGAGATCGACGACCTGATGCTCGGCTGTGGCCTGCCGGGTGGGGAGCAGGGCTTCAACCTGGCCCGAGTCGTCGCGGTGCTGCTGGGTCACGACAATCTGCCCGGCACGACCGTTACCCGGTACTGCTCGTCGTCGCTGCAGACCACCCGGATGGCGATGCACGCCATCAAGGCGGGCGAGGGCGACGTGTTCGTCTCGGCGGGGGTGGAGATGATCTCCCGCTTCACCAGGGGCAGCTCCGACGCGTGGCCCGACACCCACAACCCGGCCTTCGCCGATGCCGAGGAGCGCACCCGTAGCGTGGCCGAGCAGGGTGGTGACGGCTGGACCGACCCCCGGTCGGTGGGGATGCTCCCCGACATCTACGCCCCGATGGGCCAGACCGCCGAGAACCTGGCGCGGCTGCGAGGCGTCTCCCGGCAGGAGATGGACGAGTTCGGTGTCCGCTCGCAGAACCTCGCCGAGAAGGCGACCGCAGCCGGGTTCTGGGCGCGCGAGATCACCCCGGTCCGCACGCCGTCCGGGACGGTGCCACCGGCCGATGACGGACCACGCTGCGGTGTCACGCTGGAGCGGGTGGCCGGGCTCAAACCGGTGTTTCGTCCCGACGGGCGCATCACCGCAGGCAACTGCTGCCCCCTCAACGATGGCGCCGCCCTGGTCGTGATGTCCGACGAGAAGGCCAGCAGGCTGGGCTGCACGCCGCTGGCCCGGGTGGTCTCCACCGGGGTGTCCGGGCTGTCCCCGGAGATCATGGGCCTGGGGCCGGTACCGGCCTGCAGGCAGGCGCTGGCGCGGGCAGGCATGTCGATCGGTGACGTCGACCTCGTGGAGATCAACGAGGCGTTCGCGGCGCAGGTCATCCCCTGTTGTCGCGACCTCGGCATCGACATCGACCGGCTCAACGTCAACGGAGGCGCGATCGCGGTAGGGCACCCCTTCGGCATGACCGGGGCGCGGATCACCACCACGCTGCTCAACTCACTGGCCTGGCACGACAAGACCATCGGCCTGGAGACCATGTGCGTCGGGGGCGGTCAGGGCATGGCCATGGTGCTCGAGCGCCTCTCCTGATCGGGGCTCATCACGTGCCGGGGGCCCGGTCCGTTGTGGACCGGGCCCCATGAGCAGCAGAGAGCAGGCTACTGGTTGCTCTGGAAGTAGGAGAGCAGACGCAGGATCTCCAGGTACAGCCAGACCAGTGTCACGGTCAGCCCGAACGCGATGTACCAGGCGGTCTTCTCCGGTGCACCGGCGCGGATCGCCTGGTCGGCCATGTCGAAGTCGAGCAGGAAGCTGAACGCGGCGACCCCGATGCACACCAGACTGAAGACGATCGCCAGAGGTCCGCCACTGCGCAGGCCGGGATCGACGCCGAACAGGTTGAGAACCAGGTTGAGCAGCATCAGGCCGACCACGCCGATCATGGCGCCGAGCAGCCACTTGGTGAACCGTGGGGTCACTCGGACCGCGCCGGTCCGGTACACCACCAACATCCCGGCGAAGACGAGCCCCGTGCCCGCGATCGCCTGGAAGATGATGCCGCTACCCGAGGAACCGGTTCTGGCAGCCACGTAATCGCCGACGACACCGCTGATGCCACCGAGGAAAACACCCTCAGCCGCTGCGTAGATCAAGATCAGCGGTGGGCTGACCGACCTCTTGAAGGTGATCAGCAGCGCGAGCACGAACCCGATCAGGGCGGCTGGGAGAGCGAGCCCCCAGAGCCCACTGAAATAGGTCGCCGCTCCGGTGGCCATCACAACCGCCAACGTGATGGCCGTCTTGGTGACCACGTCGTCGACGGTCATCGGCCGGCTGGCGGCCAGGGGGGTACCGGCGTAGCCACCCCCGAGACCCGCGGGGGCCGAGTTGAAGTCCGCATACCCGCCGCCCCCGGTGGGGAGGTTGCGGAAAGCTGGGTTGCTGGTGGAGCGCACCGTGTCCTCCTGGTGGGCGTTGCAGGACGCCGTCACCGGTATCAACGCGCCTGCGGCGAGTCAGGTTCCCGGTCCGGCAAATCGGACTTTACCCCCGCCCGGTGATGCTCAGACAACGATCGCCGTCCCGTCGCGTTACTGTGCGCGCAAGAGGTACCGGGCCCGAAAGATGTACGGAGGCGGCAATGGAGTGGTGGGTCTGGGCCATCATCGCACTGGCCATTCTGGTGGTGCTGATCATGGTGGCCGTCGTCGTCCAGCGCAGGCGACGACGCGGCGGAGTGATCGGGCTGGGCGGCACCGACGGGAACTCGCAGTGACCGCCGACGTACTCCCCTCCACGGAGGCGGCATCATGACCGCGCCCCCTCTGCTGCTGCGAGCCCGCGAGCTGACCGGCCGGCCGGTGGTGAGCTTGGACGGCGAGCTGATCGCCGAGATCAAGGATGTCGTCTTCGATCGTGCCGGGGGGCAGATCGCCGGGTTCACCCTGCGAAATCCGGGTCTGTTCAGCCGTTCCCGCAAGGACTCGCTGCCCTGGAGCGGCGTGCACGGAGTGGGCCGGGACGCCGTGATGATGCCGGACGAGAGCGTCCTGCTGCCGACCGCGGAACTGGCACCCCAGGAGGAGTCGCGCAAGGGCGACGTTCTGGACGACCGGGTGCTCACCGACAACGGCCGCGACCTCGGCCGGGTGGTGGACGTGGTGCTGCAGAGCGGGCAGCGCCTGGAAGTGGTCGGCTACGAGATCGAGGCGAGCGAAGCGCTGGGCACAGCGGGACGCCGGGTCTTCATCCCGCTGCCCGCCACCGTTGCGGTGTCCGGCGAGAACCTCATCGTGCCCGCGGCCGTCACCGAGTTCGTTTCCGAGGACCTGTCCGGTTTCGGCGCGGCGGTGGACGCCTTCCGGGCCCGGCTACAGGAGGGCTCCGACTGATGCTGTTCAGCCGGGCACGCAAGCACGAAGTGGTGAGCACCGCCTCCGCGACCCGGGTGGCCAGGGTGGACGGATTCGTGGTGCGTCCCGGTCCACCCCGGGTGGCGCTGCTGCGTCTGGGCAAGGTCAGCGGTGCGGGCACCCTGCT
>DASXOV010000257.1:0-11550 GCA_036494005.1 Pseudonocardiaceae bacterium
CTGCGACTCAAACGCGCGCTTCGAGGGCCGCCGCGGCTTGCGGTAGGGAACCGGCCAGGTT
This sequence comes from Pseudonocardiaceae bacterium, assembly GCA_036494005.1. GTDB lineage: Bacteria > Actinomycetota > Actinomycetes > Mycobacteriales > Pseudonocardiaceae. Next base: position 62 of record DASXOV010000257.1, read on the forward strand.
GGGTAAGCCTGACCGACATGGTGTCCGGCGCCGCCGCGGAGAGACGGGGAAGCTGCGACGGCGCCGGACGTCCCACCGGACCACCCGGTGGGAGTTGAGGTGTCCAGCACCGCCGCGAGCAGGGGGAAGCGGGCGGCGGTGCTGGACGTCCCGGTCAGCCTGGGGGAACTGCCGGGAGCTTGTGAGGCCTGCCCCGCCGCCGACCGGGAAGTGCCGACGGCGGGGCTAGGCAGTCCACTCGCCTGTGGCCGAGTGGGTGCCGAGGAGGTGGCGGAAGGTCCGCTCACGATTGCCTCCCCGGGTTGGTGACCGCTGGGTGTCCGGGCCTGATCGGAGAAGGAGACCCAGCGGAAGCTTGATCTCCCCCCTTTCGCAAGGGGGGCTTGTACACCACAGACGGTAACCCCCCGAGAGACGCGCGGTCAAGAACTAATTCGGGGGGCTTCCGCCCTCAACCCCCCCTTGCATGGGACGATCTGTCCCAGAGATGACCTGGTGACGGAGGAGCGGCGTGGAAGACCTGGACGAGTTAGCAGCGCAGGACGCCGGGACGAGACTCCTGCGCGCGAACGAGCTGCTGAGCAGCTACCAGGACTGGGTCAACGAACTCAGTCGGATGCGGCGCGAAGCGATCGAGGAACTCATCGCGGGTGACATGTCCCGTAAGGACATCGCCGCCATGCTCGGCGTAAGCGTGACGCGCGTTGGCCAACTGCTCGCGGCCGGCCCGCAGCCGGAACGCGCGCTGTTCGGGACGGGTCCCATCACCGTGGCGATCGGCGCCAAGCCGGAAGCGGGCAAGTCCGAAGAGGATGGCAGCGACATGCTCTCGGTCGAGGCCGCTGCCGCATACGACCTGATCTCTGAGGCGGCCCACGGCTACGGGCTGAAGACGACGAGGGAACCCGTGCGGCCCAAGAACGGCCACCAACTCAGGCTCAACCGGCCCAATCTCATCGTCGTCGGCAGTCCCCGCATCCTGCGACTGATGGAACAGGTGCTCGCCGCAGATCGCCACCTCGGCTTCGGCTACGAGGTCACCGAGGACGGCAAAGAGAAGTGGCACCTCACGGAGCACGGCCGGGTGATCCGCTCGCCGCGAGACGGCAAGCAGCCGGGCGATTACGCCTACATCGGCAGACTCCCCCGCACCGACGGTCGCGGCACGTTTCTGTATCTCGCTGGCATCCACGCCGAGGGCACTCTCGGCGCGGCCACCTTCCTGACCAGCAACGTCAAGGAAATCTACGACGAGGTGAAGGGCAAGACCTGGTCGATGCTGGTCCAGTGCCACTGGCACCCGAAGACGAAGGCGATCGAATCCGCCGACCGCCTGACCGAGATCTACTACACCTGAGAGGGCAGCCCATGCACGTCACTGCTTTCACCGTCGCGGGGTCGCCCGACACCCCGAACGAAGACTGGTACGCGACAACCTCTGACCTGATCGTCGTCCTCGATGGCGCCACCATCCGCACCGACACCGGGTGCGTGCATGGAGCCGCGTGGTACGCGCGCAAGCTCGGCGGGGCCATCCTCGCAGGTGCGGCGGACCGCGGTGCGCCACTGGACGATGTGCTCGCCAACGCCATCCGCGACGTAGCCGCGCTCCACCCACACTGCGACCTCACGCACGCCGGTACGCCATCAGCCGGCGCGGCGATCGTGCGGCTCGACGGCCGGGCGCTGCGCTACCTCGTACTCGGTGACGTGACCGTCGTGCTCGACGCACACAACGGCGGCACCATGTGGATCTCCGACCAGCGGATCAGTGACTCCGCGCGGGTCGAACGGGACGAGGTGGACCGCCACCTGATCGGCTCACCGGAGAAGGTCGACGCGCTCATCGCCATGAAGCGCGCCGAGCTGGCCGCGCGGAACCGCGAGTACTGGATCGCTGCCGCTGATCCGTCAGTGGTCGAGTACGCCCTGACCGGAGAAGTGCGGCTGTCCGATGGCGGGCGGCTCGCTGTCCTGACCGACGGCGCGGCCCGATGGGTCGACCTTTTCCGGTGCGGCAACTGGTCCGGCGGGCTCAAGGTGCTCAGCAGCTCCGGACCGCAGTGGTTCATCGAGCACCTCGTGCGCGCAGTGGAGGACTCCGACCCGCTGGGTGCGCGGTACCCCCGCAACAAGCGGTCGGACGACGCCACCGCGGTCTACGCCGAGCCCACGAGCCGCATCCCTGAGCGGCCAGCGCAGACGGACGAGGAACGGCTGTACGCCGGGTCCGACCTGGCGATGCGGCTGAGCAGCGAGAAGCTCTACGGCGACGGGCTACTGGTCAAGGCGGGCACCAGCCAAGTGGAATGATCAGACGCTAGACGTAAGTGGAGGCCGGGAGATTGAGCCCTCCCGGCCTCCGACAAAAGCATCACGCGTGAACCCGCTGGTTCCTGACGCCTTGCCACCTACCCTGGTAAGGATAGCTCATGTTGATGATGACCATCCATCAACAGGCGGCAGCGGGTCTGCGTGTCCGACACGCAAGGAGGACCCGTGGGCATCACGCCCGCTACCAGCACAGTTACCGCATCCCCGCAGGTGATCGGCGGCGGCGCCGCATGACCTGGACGAAGCTCGGAGACGAGTTTTGGGACGAGTGCGCGGCCGGTGGACTCACCGACGAGGCGACCCGCACCCACGGTGAAGCGATCGGCTGGGTGTACCGCATCGAGCGCACCGACCTGCACATCCCCAAGCACCTGATACGCCGCTTCGCGGGCAGCACCCGGTGGGAGTCGGCGGTCGTGGAGTTGGCGTCCGCCGGGTTCTGGCGGGACTGCGGCAACACGTACCTCATCGAGCACCACGCCGACGTGATCCGCGCGTCGATCGCCGCTCAACGTCGCAAGCGCGAACGGGACAAGCAGGCTCAGCGTGGGTGGCGGAAGCGTGCCACCGAACCCTCCGTAAGCGCTGACGTCAGCGACGGCGTAAGCGCTTACGTAAGCGCAGGTGTCAGTGGCGACGCAGACAGCCAGACAGACAGCCAAGAAGGGAAGGTGACCAAGAACGAAACGAACGACTGGCCAGAGGTACGCCAACCAGGCACACCCGACGCCCCCTGGCAGGCCATGGCACCCGGCTACGACCGCTGAAGCCCCCGTGCTGACCTTCACGTCGCAGGAGTGGGACGCTTTCACTGGGGGCGTCAAGGACGGTGAGTTCGACTAGACCGACCAGCACAGGCACAGACAGATGGACGCCCCGGTCAGCCGCGATGGCTGGCCGGGGCGTTCGTCGCTTACGGCACGGGCCGGAGTCGCCCCCGCGATCACGGGCATGATCCGGGGGCGGTGGTGTGGTGGGTGCGAGAGCGCAGGAACGTTCATGGCCCGACGGAGCATCAACACCCACCGGAGGCATGTCGATCGGCAAGCGGTCAGGGGAGAATTCTGCTCACATCGCCCGATCGGTGCGGCGCGTCACGCCGATCAGCTGCTCCCACTCGTCCTCCAGGTCGGTGAGCCGGTCCAGGTCCGGCCAGCTGCGCACCATCACCGCCACACCGCACCCCGCCAGGACCACGGCCCCGGCGGCGACGGCCAGCCAGAAAACGGCACGTCCGGACAGCACTCCGACCAGCCCCCAAGACACAGCAAGCGACGCTAAGACGGGTGCAAGGGTACGGCGGTCGAGCACTGCGGCTCCTCGGTGGCAGGGGGGTGTCCGAGGGAGATCGGCCACCACGGCGGGACCGTTACTGCTCGGTATGTTTCCGCCCGATGTAGGACGGCTTGTCCTACCTGCGTCCCTGCTTGTCCGGAATGATTCTCATGTGCGAGTTCCCGGGGGGCGTGCTCGCGCGCCCGGCGCGACAGCGGCCCGGTGTCAGATCGACACCGGGCCGCTGCGCTTAACCCCACTACCGAAAACCAGGAAAAACCCTGCGGGAAACGGTAACACCGCGCTCCCAGCCTCAGCGGGCTGACGCTAACACGAGGCGGCTACTCCCCCAGCAGAAGATGCCCGGAGTTCGTCCTCGGTGTTCCCGCCGGCTGCGCGACAACATGCGCGACACGCTCATGACCTGCGATAGCCAGATCAGCGGTGCAGTGTCCGCATGGTGTCCCGGTAGACCATCGGACCGCTCTCAGTCGTCACCATGACGCCTCGTCACCTTGGACGCGGTGCCGAGTGGCACCGTGTTTGACTGGCTACGCGCAACTGCCTACTCATCAGTAATGGCGCTGTGAGCAGCGACAGCCAGATCACCGCAGCACCATTCCACCGGAACATCCCGTCACGTTTCGACCACGACACCGCAGCACGGTGACACCGGATGACCCATCCAGTGAGGCAGTGCATCTTCCTGTCATCGCTGCCTCTGTCCAGCGCTACACCGCCGCACCGCTGCACGTCTGTCGTCCAGCCACCTGTCAGTGGGGTAGGGCGGTAGCCACCTCCGTGTGACGCGCGGCGCCGGTGCTGCGCCGTAGAACAGGTGTGCTGCAAGATGACGGGGCGTTCATCAACTTGCGGCGATCAGGCGAGGTGTCGACACATGACAGACGGACAACGGCGACACGCCGGGACCAGACAACGCAGACAGGCCAGCGTGGTGTCCGCCGCCATGCAAAAGGGCGGCGTCGGGAAGACCACCACCATCTGCAACGTGGCCGGCGCCGCCTCAGCCCGCGCCCTGAGCACCCTCGTCGTCGACTTCGACCCGCAAGGCAACACCACCAGCACCCTCGCAGCCGAGGCGGTCGCCCGGAACCAGCTCACCATCGCCGACGCCGTCCACCCCGAAGAAGACGAACGCGTCCCGCTCGCCGACGTGATGGTGCCGACGATCTGGGAGCACGTGAGGCTCGCGCCCGCGGTGACCAACTCCCTGACGAAAGTGGAGCGGCTCATCAACGCCGCCGACCACGACCGCGAGTACCGGCTGATCGAGGCACTCGAACCGGAACTGGCGAACGTGGACCTCGTCCTCGTCGACAACGCACCCTCACTCGGGCAGCTGATGCGCAACGCGCTGAACGCCAGCGACTACGCATTCGCGGTCGTCCAGGCCGACCAGTGGTCCTGCGACGGCCTCGGCGAACTGCGGGAGACGGTCAAACGCGTCCAGCGGCGCAACCGCGGCCTGACCCTGTCCGGGGCGCTGATCAGCATGTGGCGCAACACCGCCGACGAGAAGTTCTGGCTGCGCGAGATCATCGAGAACTTCGACGAGGCCGAGGTGTGGGAACACGACAAGATCCCGCAGTGGACCGCGATCAAAACCACCCTCAACGCGGGCATCCGGCTGGACCAGTCCCGGGAGAGCCGTCTGCGGGTCCTCGGGCACACCTACCGCCGGCTGCTGGCCCGATGGGTTCCCGACCCGGAGGTGACGATCTGATGCAGCCGAAACCACGGCGCCTGTCAAAACTCTCCGAAGGCGACCCGCTCAACGGCGACGACGCCGACCTCCAACCCCAGCGGGCGCCGGTTCCCCGCGAACCACCGCCGCAGCCAACACCGCCACCGTCTCGACAGCTGCTCACGACACGGTCCCGGCGGCGACGCGCGGCGCCGCTCTCCGACACGGCGATGGTCTCGTTCAACTGCAACATGATGGTCGGGATGCGCCGCCTCGTCCGCCGCTTCGCCGCCGACCACGACGTGGACATCCAGGACGTCGTCGAGGAAGCCCTCGCCCGATACCTCGAGGACCAGGGCATCGAAGCGCCACGAAGGCCACTTGACCAGCAGCAGCCAGATCAGCGCTGACCTACGGACACGGCCGGGGAGGGTGCGGTGCCGCTGAACTTGACCGGGCTCCCGGCGTGGTACGTCCACCTCACCGACGCCCACGAGGCCGAGATGCAACGCCTGCTGGCCGAACGGGACACCGCCGCGGAGGTGCTACTCGAGCACGCCCCGGTGTTCCGTGAGGCCCTGGTGTGTGTGGAGTGCTCCGAGACGTACCCGTGTGCGGCGCTGCGGGCGGTGCATGACGGGCGGGGAGTGTGGCCGGCGGACGCGCGGCAACTCGCCGGGGTCGAGCATGGTCAAGGACTAGCCCCGAAGCGGTAGCATCACCCGGAGCAACCCCCAGCGAAAATACCCACCTCGCCGGGGTCCCCTACCGCAATGATCGGCCCGACGTGTCCGGACTTTTCGCGTATCGAACGGGCGACGCCCCGGAGCGCACTGCTGCGCTCAACGGGGCATCTACCCAATACGCCAAACCGGTCCCCACCGGCGACGCGATCCATAGCATACGGGTCCCCGCACCTGCGCAGACGTCCGACACCACGCTAGGTGGCGGGTCTGACATCGGCGGACATCGGCGCGTCACGGTGACTGACCACGGCGGCCGCGTCAGACTCTCTGACCATGAACTAACCCAAGACATGACGAAGGCCCGGCGTTGGCAGCGCCGAGCCTCTGTCTCAGATGATCACGCGGGTGGCACCCCGCTACGACTCTTCCGCTCCCCCGAGGGTATGGGGTTGCTTGTTGCCGTCATGGTACGGCAGGGAGCGGTCAAGTCGCTAGTTGTGCTGCCCGCGTGTCGAACTCCGAGGAGCGGCACGCATGGAACAGCAGCAGCCGGGTAACCCACCCGGCACCACCGGAGTACCCAACTGGGTGCTCGAAGCCCCGATCTCAGACCGGGCGCTCCGCATCTACGTCCTACTGCGCTCGGACAGCCATCCGCCCGGTGAGCCGACCGTGGAGACGCTCGCAACGTTCGGGGGTCGCCGGTGAGCGGCGCAGTCACCGCGCGGAGAGCGCAGCGCGTCAACAAGGGCAAAGAAGAGATCCGGCGCGACATGCTCCAGACCAAGAGTCTGAGCTGGAAAGCCCGCGGCCTGCTCTCCTACTGCATCTCCCTGCCCGAGCAGTGGGAATGCCACGGTGTCGCCGGGCTCGCCCGAGCCTCCGACAACGACGGTTACGAGGCCACCAACAACGCCGTCAAGGAACTGGAGGCAGCCGGCCTGTTCGTCCGGCTGAAGCGCCAAGGTAAGAGCAGGCAGTGGGAGTGGCTGTGGACCTATAGCGACGACCCCAGTGAGGTCGCCGCCGAGGTCGCCAAGTGGGTCGGTGAGGGATACCGGGTCAGCACCAACCGCGGTGGCAACAAGAAGGCGAAGGGACGCCCCGACCAGCAGGCTCTCGACGACCAGGACAACGAGGCCGGGCAGCCCGAACCTGAACCCGTGTCCGGGAAACCCGAACACGGGTCACCGGACTCACCGGACCCAGCCACCGTGTCTGGGTTTTCCGGACACGGCTCACCCGAGTACGGCCCAGCCGGGCACGGAGAACCGCGAAATATAGATGTTCACTCAACAGGGGTTACTCAAGACGCACTACCTCCTTCGGAGGTAGTGCGCGCTTCGCACGCACGCACGCGCGAGGACACGCCTGCCGATCCGCCATCGAAGCGAAGCCGGCCGGCCGCCGCGCACGTCCCCGCGGCCGAGCTGAACAGGACCGCGCACGGCGTCGGGGCCCGACGGATCATCGACCGCTGGCGACAAGGACACGAGACCCCGCACCGGTACTCGGTGTACCGGGAAATCTCCAAGGAAGTCGATCAACTCCTCAAGGACGGGGCCGACCCTTCCCTGATCCTGGTCGCACTCCGCGACTGGGACTTCCGCGGGAAGACCAGCGGGTTCCTGAAGAACTGCTACGACGACGCCGTCCACGATTCCCGGCCTGTGCACGAACGGCGACGAACCGTCGAGCCGCGAACAGCCACGTCATCCGTGGTTGACGTGGAGGTTGAGGCCGCGGTCGCCGGGCTCGTAGCCAAGTACGCCGGCACCGGTTTCCTGGCACTCCCGGAGGGCGCCCGATGATGACCGTCGAGGAGCTGACGTCCCTGCTGAAAATGGTGGGGCGGGGAGATAACCGCACCACCGGCACGGCGAACGCCGAGTACTGGGCGTTGATGGCGCAGCAGGGTGGCTGGACGTGGAAGACCGCCGTGCGGGCTTTGGTGCAGTTCCGCACGCAACACCCGGGGACGTGGATGGACCCGGGGCACATCACGGCGATCATCAAGGACGCTCGGGAGAAGGCCGCGCTGTCGTTCGTGGTGCCCGATTACCCCGAGGATCTCCCTCCGCCGGAGTACGCGGAGTGGTACCGGGCGCGGAAGAACGAGCACGTCGACCGGATCCTGGCGGGTTGGTCGAAGGGCGAGCCGATCCCGGAACCCAGTGCGGCGAACGAGATCCGGGAACATCGCGCGCTGGCCGGAGGAAGTGGTGTCCCACTGGAGCTTCCGGTCGTGTCGGCTCCCCCTGAGTTGCGGGCTGACCTGCGCAAGAACTGGCGCAAGCTCGTCGAGAAGCGCCCTCAGCTGCCGCCGGTTCAGGCGCTCAGGCCCACGCCGAAGGCGGCGCTGGATCCGCAGCGGATGGCCGAGGCGCGCCGCGAACTGGACCAGATCCGGGAGCGGCAACCTGCCGGGGACGGCGACGGATCCGACCCTGAAGCGGTGGCGTCGTGAGCGAGGCCACCATCCGTCCCCGCGTGGTCGCCCTGCCGCTGCCGGCGGACGCCACCAAGGAGGAACGGCTGCGCCGGCGTGCGTTCAAGTCCTGGGTGCAGAAGGTTCCATGTCCGGTCCCGCACTGCCGGGCGCAGCCTTTCGAGGCGTGCAAGGAACCGAGCCATGGAGGGTTCCGGAGGATGATCACGTGGCATCCGCAGCGTCAGGATCTCGCGGACAAGCGCCTCGGGGAGAACGTGCGGGATGAGACCGGGGTGGCGTCGTGAACCGGCGTCAGGAGTACGCCCTCGCGCATCCGCTCACCCGTGCCGACCTCGGCCTGGACGCTCTGGCGCCGTTCACTGCGGTCGACGTGATGCCGAGCGGGAATCTGCTGCGCTCGATCCTGGCGGTCGATCGTTGAATGAAGCTCAACTCAGGTGCGCCCGTGTGGCACACAAGCCTGTCCCTGTGGACACCCGACCAGCGCACGATGCTGCGCTCACCCACCCAGGTCGAACGCGCCGCCGTGGAGTTGCTCGCCGGGGTGGGCAACGACCGGGAGTGGTGGATCTGGAGACCTGCGCCGCGGGTGGGTCATCTGCGTGTGGGTTTGACCGTCGAGGAGGTTGCTGTGCTGCCCGAAGTTCCTGCTGAGCACGACGCCGGGGATTCCGGCCCGGAGCGTCGTCGCACCCCTGCGAGGAGACCAGGATGACCCTGACCGGCGAGAAAGCCGTTCCCGTGCTGTACCTGGACATCGACGGCACCGTGCGGCACGGCGTCGACGAGCTCGGCCGGTTCGTCAACACCGCTGACGACGTGGTCGTGTTCCCCGAGGCGGTGGAGATGATGCGCCGCTGGAAGGCTGGCGGCGGCCGGATCATCGGGGTCAGCAACCAGGGCGGCATCGCGCTCGGCCACGTCAAGGCGTCGGACATGGTGAAGGCGATGGAGCGGACTCACCAACTGTCGGGTGGCCTCTTCGACAAGATCGCCTGGTGCCAGCACCATCCTCAGGCCAGCCACCCCGAGATGGCCCGGTGCTGGTGCCGTAAGCCCTCACCTGGCCTTGTGATCGAAGCGTCGCTCAACCTGGCCGAGAGGTGCCGAGGCGAGATCTACCCGCCCTACATGGGCCTCATGGTCGGAGACCGACCGGAAGACGAGGAGTGCGCCCGCCTCGCTGGCCTGGATTTCCAGTGGGCCGCTGACTGGCGTGCGCAGGCCGTGGAGGTGGCCGATGCCTGAGCAACTCCCGTGGTCCCGCTGGCCGTGGAATCGGTGCCCGGCGCGGCGCGAACGCCAGCCTGGCGACACCGACTGGGGCCGCTGCGAGTTGCGGCGCCACGGCCCGGAGATCGATCACGCCCTGGAGCGCGGCATGGGTGCCGATCGGCGCTGGAGCACCCGGTGGACGTCGTGAGCGAGCAGCGGTGCGAGTGCTGTGACCTGCCTGTCTCCTCGTGCGGCAAGGCAGCCGAGGCGGTGCAACGCCAGCAGTTGATGGCGGAGCGGGCGCTGCTGTTGGCTGCGGGCTGGTTCCCGGCCCGGTGGGCGGGTGAGTGCGCCGGCTGCGGCTACTGGTTCAAAATGGGTGCCCTGATCCGCCGCGATGGCGAGGATTGGCGTTCGGAGTGCTGCTCGGACGGTGCCGTAGTGGGCAGTGGGAGGTCGCGGTGAGCGGCACCTTCATCGATGCGGACGGCGTTATCCGCCAGCGCCACGGCCATGTCACACCGCAGCCGCTCGTGGCGCGGTGCGGAGGGCCCGGGATGTGCACGGTGTGCCGGGCCGAGCGGGACCACGAAACACGCGGCGACATGGCGGGGTGCGTGTTCTGCCGAGATCGTCTCCTACGACGACCTGGTCGCCGCCGGTTCGATGGCCGACGCCCGCAGCGCCGGAAAGGTCCGCATGGAGGGCAAGGACTACGTGATGGCCGACGGCGACGTCGTCGAGTTCCGCCACGGAGCAACGTCTAAGCCGAGCAAGTGATAGTCCCATGCCCTGCCGATAGCCGGGTATGACCGGGGTGCTTGAGACACTCGTGTCTCGGTCGTGTTCTCTCGTGCCGCCGTGTGCGATGCTGGATTCGTGAGCGACAGTCCTCGATCCAGTGGCGTGCTGGTATATCTCGACACTTCCGTCCTGGCCATGCCCGAGGCGGCCCGGCAGCTCGGAATGCCGGTTACGACACTGCGGCACTGGCTGGAGGGTCACACTATCGACGGCCGGTTCTACGAACCCGTCCTGCGGCCTGAGCCAGTCGGCTCCAACGATGTCACATGGGGTGAGCTGGTCGAGGCAGATTACCTGCGCGCTTACCGTGGTAAGGGTGTGTCGATGCAGGCACTGCGCCCGTTCATCCAGCAGGCTCGTGAACGATTCGGGCTTCGCTACCCGCTGGCGCACCTGCGCCCGTTCACCGACGGTCGAAAGCTTCTGCTGGAGTTGCAGACTGAAGCGCACCTTTCGGATGCGTTGCGCGTGGTCTACCAGCTTCACGACGGGCAGCTTGAGCTTGATCATCGTGCCGATTCCTGGCTTGAGCGTGTCGAACGTGACGCCGACCAGGACACCGCTGCGCGAATCCGTCCCGACGGTCCTGACTCGCCGGTTGTTCATGATCCACAGATCTCCTCCGCAGCGGCCACCGTCGCTGGCATCCGCACCGAGATCATCCGCGAGCAGTACGAGTCCGGTGAGGAGACCCGCGACATCGCTCAGACCTTCGGTTTGCCGATCGATCACGTCTTGGCCGCGCTGAGCCATGAACAACGTCAGCGACCGCTGCGCGTCGCCGCCTGACGCTGCGCTCATGCAACTCGGCCGGGCTCGCTGGTACATCGACGCCGACACCCTAGGTGTCGCTGCGATTCTTATGCGTGCTCGACCCGACGTCACCTTCCCCGGTGACTCGGGTGAGCGGCACAGCCCGCGCTGGCATCTTCCTGCGTGCTCGATCACCCGCACCGACACACCAGATGTCGAGTGGATCCCCAAGGTGACCGCGGCTGGTCTGGCGATCATCACTCGC
>DASXOV010000258.1:0-16960 GCA_036494005.1 Pseudonocardiaceae bacterium
ACCTGGTCACGCAGGTAGTCGGCGATCCGGGGCCGGGCCCAGGGCATCTCCCAGAAGCGGGCCACCTCGGGGTCGTTCATCCAGGAATGCACCAGGTCGGCGTCCCGGTCCGGGTCCACCCGGCGCAGCGAGAAGGCGCGCTCGCCGACGTCGATGCGGCGCTGCTGCACCATGGGTGCGGTCATGATTCCGCCTCCGCGCAGACAAGTGCGTCGGCGGTCATGATTCCGCCTCCGCGCAGACAAGTGCGTCGGCGGTCACCGGCCCGCCGCCAGGACCGGATTGGCCACGTTCACGTACACCGACTGCGCCTCCAGCGGCCCGACGAGTTCGTCGAGGCCGTCCACCCGGGTGAGCAGGTTCGCCTTGCAGCGCAGCGTCGGCGCCTCCAGCAGGGTGGCGGCCAGCGGCAGCTCCGCGCCGGGTGCCCGGACCAGGCCGGTGAGCAGGTCGCGGACGCCGGCCAGCAGCGCCTGCTCGTCGGCCAGTCCCTGGGAACCCAACGCGCCGACCATGCCCAGCACGTTGTTGATCCCGACGTAGTAGCCCAGCCGCTCGTCGATCACCTCGTCCGAGCACAGCGTGCCCAGCTCCCGGCCCGCGCCGGGTAGCCAGCGGGAGAGCCCGTCACTGCGGGTGGCGGAGAAGTAGTAGCCCTGGTTGTCGCGGTAGCGGCCGCCGACCGGCCAGCCGTCGGTGTCCAGCACCACCAGGGTGTTCTGCTGGTGTGCCTCCAGGCCCAGGCCGTGGGTCGCGTAGAGCCACAGCACCGGGCGCACCACGACGTCCAGGTACCGGGTGAACCACTCCTCGGTGACCTCTCCCGGCGGGCGGCCGGTGCGGGCGGCGAGTCGCTGCACCAGCTCGGCGAGCCGGGAGCGGCCGTCGGGTCGGTCGGGTCGTTCCGCGAGCAGCCCGGCCACGCAGGCGACCGGTTCGGCACCGCGGAACGGGTTGTCCCGGATCATCACCTCCAGGCCGCTCTCCGGTCGTTCGCCGGGGGCATCGACGGCCAGCCACGCCGGGTCCGTCACGACGGCGAACCCTGGGTGGGCGGCGCGCAGCGCGGCGCCCAGACCCGCCGCCAGCAGCCGGCAGACCTCGACCCCGCGGTGCAGTTCCAGCCGCAGGTTCTCCCGCTTGGAGTTCGTGATCCGCAGCCCCAGCGACAGTTTGAGCATCACCGCGGCGTCCGCGCGGTACACGGTGCGTACCGAGGAGGTCGGGAACCAGGCCGGCCCGCCCGGCCCGAGGTCGCGCAGCAGGTCGCGGTCCAGCAACTCCCGGATACCCGGGCGGGTCAGCACGTCGCGAGCCTGCCACGGGTGCGCGGGTACCGCGACCATGCCCGATGGGACGCGCGCCTGTGCGCCGGCCAGTGCCCGGGTGAGCTCGGCCGCGGGGGCGGGCAGGGCGGAGTCGGCGGAGACCACCGACGGGTCGGCGCCGAACCAGTGCACCGGGAAGGACCCGCACAGTTCGGGGGAGTACCGCGCCGCCTCGGCGTCGGAGAGACCGTCCCGGCTCTTCGGGGTGGGGTGCAGTGGGTGGCCGAGCAGCAGTGCCTGCTCGGCGGCGAGGAACGGGGTGGTCGAGGGCGGGTCGTCCGGATTGGCCCGGCGCTGCGTCACGTGCCGGGCCACTCGGTGGACGGAGTCGGCGACCCGACCGGTCAGATCGGCGACCGCGGCAGATCGCTGCTGTTCCCCGTGGCCGGGGCGCTGGGTGGACTCCGTTGCGAGCAGCGCGGCCAGGGTGACCGCGTCGACCGCGGCTCCGCCCGCGAACCGGGCCGGCCCGAAACGGTGCCACCCGGCTGCCGACCAGTACTCGATCGGAGCCAGCACGGACGTGCCGGACACCGGCAGATCGAGCCGCAACGTCCCGTCCGGGGGCTCGGACAGGTCGTTCTCCCGCACCCAGCAGCGCAGCAGGGCTTGGGTTCCCGCGGTGTCGGCGACGGTGACCGGGTCGTCGGGCGTGGGCGCGATCATCGACCCCCCTCGCCCACCTTGTCCCCGGCAGTCACCACGGCCTGGAGCAAGGCGTCGATGTCACGTTCGGTCGCGTGCGGGTTGAGCAGGGTGAGTTTGAGCCAGACGGCGCCCTCGTGCTCGGTGCGGCCGACGACCGCCCGGCCCTCGGCGAGTAGCACGCGGCGTAGTTCGGCGTTGATCAGATCCTGGTCGCGTCGCGTTGCGGGCGGCCGGTAACGGAACATCACGGTGCTGAGCACCGGTTCGGCGAACAGTTCGAGCCGGGGGCTGGCGACGATCCGCGCGGCGCCGTGGCGGGCCAGGTCATGGCATCGGTCGACGAGCGCCGCCATTCCGGCGCGGCCCAGTGCGCGGAGGGTGACCGCGATCTTGAAAACGTCGGGTCTGCGGGTGGTGCGTAGTGATCGGCGTAGCAGGCTCGGGTACCCGGCTTGTTCGTCGTCCGGAGCATTGAGGTAGGCCACGCTGCGCTCCAATGGAGCGAACAGCTCCGCGCTGCGGGCCAGGAAGATCCCGGCGGGCACCGGCTGCCACCCGAGCTTGTGCAGGTCCAGCGCCACCGAGTGGGCGCGCTGCAGCCCGGCCAGCAGTGGCGCGAGGCGACGGGAGAACAACGCGCCCCCGCCGTAGGCCGCGTCCACATGCAGCCAGGTGCCGAACTCGGCCGCGATGTCGGCGATGTCGGCCAGCGGGTCGATCGCGCCGAGGTCGGTGGTGCCTGCGGTCGCGACGACGGCGACCGCCGTCTCGCCCCGTCCCTGCATATCGGCGAGTTCCTGGCGCAGTGCCGTGACGTCGATGGTGTGGTCCGGGTTGGTGCGCACGGGGATGACCGCGTCCTCGCCGAGCCCCAGGAGTCCTGCGCTGCGGGCCACCGAGAAGTGCGTGGCGGTGGAGCAGAGCACCCGCAGCTGCCCCGCTTCGTCCGGGGCCAGGCCCCGCCTGCTGGTCTCCCGGCCCAGCCGGTGACGGGCGGTGTGGTCCCGGGCCAGCAGTAACCCCATCAGGTTGGACTCGGTGCCACCCGAGGTGACCGTGCCCGCGGCGCCCGGCGGGTAGCCGGCCAGCTCGGCGAGCGTGGCCACCACGTCGGGTTCCAGTGCGGTGCCGGACGGTGCCTGGTCCCACGAGTCCATCGACGGGTTGAGCGCGCTGGCCGCGAGGTCGGCGGCGACCGCAACGGCCAGTGGGGGGCAGTGCAAGTGCCCGGCGCACCGCGGGTCGGCCGGGTCGGCGGATCCGGAGGCGAACACTCTGGTGAGTTCGGTGAGTGCGGCCGAAGCTCCGACGCCGATCTCGGGGAGGTACCGGTGGCCTGCTGCTTTCCTGGCCGCGGCCTCCAGGCTGCTGTGGCCGGCTCCCGGGACGGGCCCGTCCCGGTCTGCTGCTCCCCACGCGAGTGCGTCGAGCACGACGGCGAGCAGCGGACGGAGCTCGGCCGGACCGAGCACACCACCGGCCAATGCGCTGGAGGATGCGGTCAGCGGACCGCAGGGATGGGGCTGCGCCCGATCATCGTGATCATTGTGGCCATCGCTCAAGGCAATTAGGTGAGCCTCACCAAGCATGGGGAGACTTAATCTCAGACGCCCGTCGTGGTCAATCAAGGATGAGGAGAACACCCGAGTGGGTCCGCGCTGTGATCCCGCTGCCCGGGCCTCGGCCCTGCACGGTAGCCTGAGCGTTCATTACCGGCGTGGCCATTTGTCCGGCTACCGGCCGGTCCACCGGGAGTGGGGAGGGTACGTGTCAGCAGGCCAGATCGCCGCGCTGATCGCTGCGGGTGCGTTCGTGGTACTGGTGGGTCTGCTCGCCGTGCCGCTGATCAAACTGGGCCGCACCCTCGACGAGGCTTCGCTGGCGATCCGTAAGGCGAGTGAGGAGACCGATCCCCTGCTCACCGGTGCGAGCACCACGGTCACTCAGGTGAACACGCAACTGGAGCGGCTTGACGGGATCACGGCCAACGCGCAGTCGGTTACCGGCAACGTCTCGGCGCTGACCTCCCTGTTCACCGCCACCCTGGGCGGGCCGCTGGTGCGTGCGGCGGCGTTGTCCTACGGCGTGAGCAAGGCTGTGCGGCGGCGGCGCCGGTCACACCGCGACGGGGAAGCCGGTGGGGGTCGTGCGCGCGGACGAGCAGGAGCGCGCCGATGAAACGTTTCCTATGGTTCGGCCTGGGAATTGCCGCCGGGATCGCGGCGAGCCGCAAGGTCAGCGGTGCCGCCCGGCGGATGACTCCTGCGGGTGCTGCCGAGAACGTCGGCGACGCGGTGCGGGAACTGGCTTCGGCGGTCGGGTCCTTCGGCGCCGACGTACGCGCCGGGATGGCCGAACGGGAAGCTGAACTACAGGCCACCGTGGTCGAGCGGACCGGGATCGACACGACGCCCCGGCATCTGGCCCGGAGTGGGTCGGGACGGACACCACCTCCCGCACCGCAGCGCTCCCGAGCGCGCCGGGCCGGAAGTGCGCGGGCCTAATCTTTCGAGGCGTCTCGCGCAGGTTGCCGGCCTCCTTGACGCCCTCCGCCCGCCCCATCGGTGCCACCGCCCGATCTTGTTTCTCGAGGAAGACCCGTGCAGACCCACGAGATCCGCCAACGGTTCGTGCAGCATTTCGAACGCACGGGCCACGTCGTGGTGCCCAGCGCTTCGCTGCTGCTCGACGACCCCAACCTGCTGTTCGTCAACGCGGGCATGGTGCCCTTCAAACCCTATTTCCTCGGCCAGGCCACCCCGCCCTATCGCCGGGCGACGTCGGTCCAGAAATGCGTGCGAACACCCGATATCGACGAGGTCGGCAAGACCACCCGGCACAACACGTTCTTCCAGATGGCGGGCAATTTCTCCTTCGGTGACTACTTCAAGGACGGCGCCATCGAGGCGGCCTGGCAGCTGGTGACCGGCAGCCAGGACGCCGGTGGTTACGGCTTCGACCCGGACCGCATCTGGGTCACGGTTTACCAGGACGACGACGAGGCCGAGCGGCTGTGGCGCAAGATCGCCGGGCTTCCGCCCGAGCGCATCCAGCGCCGCGGCATGGACGACAACTACTGGTCCATGGGGATACCGGGACCGTGCGGGCCGAGCTCGGAGATCTACTACGACCGCGGCCCCGGCTACGGCCGCCCCGGCGGTCCGGTCGTCGACGAGGACCGGTACCTGGAGATCTGGAACCTCGTCTTCATGCAGAACGAACGGGGTGCCGCCACCGGCGCTGGCAAGAGTGACTTCCCGATTCTCGGACCGCTGCCCGCCAAGAACATCGACACCGGCATGGGCGTCGAGCGGGTGGCCTTCCTGCTGCAGGATGTGCACAACGTCTACGAGACCGACCTGGTTCGCCCGGTGATCACCAAGGCCGAGGAGCTGTCCGGCCGCCGCTACGGCGTGGATCCCACCGACGACGTGCGGTTCCGGGTGATCGCCGACCACGCCCGTTCCGGGGTCATGCTGATCGGCGACGGGGTCGCCCCTGGCAACGAGGCACGCGGTTACGTGCTGCGCAGGCTGCTGCGCCGCACCGTGCGTTCCGCGCGGCTGCTCGGCGTGACCGAGCCACTGCTCGGGGAGATCGCCGCAGTGGTGCGCGACACGATGGGCCCGTCCTACCCGGAGCTGGTGACCGACTACCCGCGCATCGAGGCGGTGGCTCGGGCCGAGGAGGAGGCGTTCCTCGCGACGTTGTCGGCCGGGTCGCGGATCTTCGATCTGGCGGTGGCGCGTACCCGGGAGGCGGGTGGTTCGCAGCTGGCCGGAGACGAGGTCTTCGCGCTGCACGACACCTACGGGTTTCCCATCGATCTCACCTTGGAGATGGCCGGGGAGGCCGGCCTGTCAGTCGACGAGTCGGGGTTTCGCCGGCTGATGGCGCAGCAGCGGGGTCGGGCCAAGGCCGACGCCGCGGCGCGCCGCTCCGGGCACGGTGACCTCAGCGAGTACCGGACCGTGCGCGACGCGCACGGCAGCGTCGACTTCCTCGGCTATACCGAGCTCACTGCCGAGGCGCGGGTGATCGGGCTGCTGGTCGGCGGCGTCGGTGTCGCCGCGGCCGGTGCGGGCAGTGCGGTCGAGGTGGTGCTCGACCGCACCCCGTTCTACGCGGAAGGCGGTGGCCAGCAGGCCGACGCGGGCCGTTTGGCCGGCGACGGGTTCGTCGTCGACGTGCTGGACGTGCAGTCGCCGGTGGACGGTCTCTCTGTGCACCGGGGCACGGTCGTCTCCGGCGAGGTTCAGCTGGACGCCCCGGTCCTCGCCGAGGTGGACGTCGTCCGCAGGCAGGCCGTCGCCCGGGCCCATTCCGCCACTCACCTGGTGCACTCCGGCATCCGCAGGGCACTGGGCAGCAGCGCCGCCCAGGCCGGCTCACTCAACGCACCGGGGCGGCTGCGGTTCGACTTCACCTCACCGGGCGGTGCGGTGCCGCCCAGCGTGCTGACCGATGTCGAGGACGAGGTCAATGAGGTGCTGCTGCGCTCGCTTCCGATCACCGCCGATGTCATGCCGGTCCAGGCCGCCCGCGAGGAGGGCGCGATCGCGATGTTCGGCGAGAAGTACGGCGACGCGGTGCGGGTGGTCACGATCGGCGACTACTCCAAGGAACTCTGCGGCGGCACACACGTACACAACTCGGCCGATATCGGTCTGATCAAGCTGCTGTCCGAGGCCTCCATCGGATCCGGGGTTCGCCGGGTGGAAGCCCTGGTGGGCCTGGACGCGTTCCGTTTCCTGGCCCGCGAACACGTCCTCGTCGCGCAACTGGCCGAGCAGTTCAAGGCCCGGCCCGAGGAATTGCCCGAGCGGATCGGGGCGGTGACCGAGCGGCTCCGCACGGCGGAGCGGGAGCTAGAGCGTCTGCGCGCCACCGCAGTGCTCTCCTCGGCGGGCATCCTGGCCGAGGGTGCCGAGCAGGTCGGCGGGACCGTGTTGGTCGCCGCGGCCACCCAGGAGGGGGTCAACGGGAACGACCTGCGTGCGCTGGCCACTGACGTCCGGGGGCGGCTCGGTGAGCGCCCAGGGGTGGTGGCCCTGTTCAGCTCCGACCCCGGCGGGGGCAAGGTCTCCTTCGTGGTGGCCACGACGGCCGCCGCGCGGGCGCGGGGGCTGGCCGCGGGCGCCTTGGTGCCGGTGTTCGGCCCGGCTGTCGGTGGCCGCGGTGGTGGCAAGCCGGACCTGGCCCAGGGAGGCGGCACGGAGCCGAGCGGGATCCCGGCTGCGGTGGCAGCCCTGCGGACCGAGCTGGCGGGGCGTAACGGCGCGTGACCGCCGACGTACTTTGGTCCCGCGGAGGCGGCATTATGACGCGCGAGGTGGGTCGGCGACTGGGTGTGGATGTCGGCGAGGTGCGAGTTGGAGTCGCGCTGAGTGATCCATCCGGAGTACTCGCGACACCCCTGGTTACTCTAAAGCGTGATCGGCGTGGCGGGACTGACCTCGACACGCTGGCAGCACTGGTCGTCGAGCACGAGGTGGTTGAGGTGGTGGTCGGGCTTCCGCGCACGTTGGCCGGGCGGCATGGGCGCTCGGCGCGCGCGGCAGAGGACTATGCCCGTCTGCTCGCCGAGCGGGTGGGTGCCACTGCGGCGGTGCGGTTGACCGACGAGCGTCTGACCACGGTATCGGCGACCAGGATGCTTGCCGGGAGGGGCGTCCGCGGCCGCAAGCAGCGTGCCGTGGTTGACCAGGCTGCCGCGGTCGAGATCCTGCAGGGCTGGCTCGACGCGCGGCGGCAGTCCGGCAGCGGAGCGGAGGCGGAGTCGTGACAGACGACGTACTTGTTTCCGCGGAGGCGGCGATATGACCGACGACCTGGGGTTGTTCGGACGCACCGACGACCCTCCCGCGCCCAGATCCGATGGACGGGGTGCGCGGCGCCGCGCCCGCGAGGTGCAGGACTCGCAGCGTCGCCGTCGGCGTCGCATCGTGCTTACGGTGACGTTGGTCGTGCTGATACTGGCGCTCAGCGCAAGCATCTACGGGGTACGGGCGCTGATCAAGCTACGAGAAGTGCCCGACTACGCCGGGCCCGGTGGCGCTGAGATGATCTTGCAGGTCAACGACGGAGAGAGCCTGAGCCAGATCGGTACCACACTGTTCAGCCATGACGGGGTGGCCAGTGTCAAGGCTTTCACTCGCGCCGCCGAGAGTGACCGGCGGATCCGATCGGTGCAGCCCGGGTATTACCAGGTGCGGGCCCGGATGTCGGGCGCCGCCGCGGTGGAGAGGCTGCTGGACCCCTCGGCCCGGGTGGGGCGGCTGGAGATCCGCGGCGGCGAACAGTTCGACGACGTCGGGCTGCCGAACGCGACGACCGCCCCCGGCCTGCTCACGGCGTTGTCCCGGGCGAGCTGCGCAATGATCGCTGGAACCAGCACCTGTGTCAGTCCCGCGCAACTCAGGGCCACCATGGCCGAGACCGATCCAGCCCAGCTCGGCGTGCCCAACTGGGTCGCCGATCCCATGGCGCGAGTCGATCCTCAGCGCAGGCTGGAGGGCCTGCTGATGCCGGGTACTTATGACGTGCGCCCCGGCAGTTCGGCGCCGGAACTGCTGAAGCAGGTCACGGACAAGTCGGTGACCAGGTTGCTTGCCGGGGGACTGCCGAATTCTGCGGCCGGTACCGGCTACAGCCCCTACGAGGTGCTGATCATCGCCTCGATCATCGAACGAGAAGCCATCGGGCCGGACTTCGGCCGGGTCGCTCGAGTGATCTACAACCGGCTCGCCGCCGGGATGCAGCTGCAGATGGACTCCACGATCAACTACACCCTGGACCGGCCGCAGGTGCGCACCTTTCCCGTCGACCGGGACCGGCCCGGCCCGTACAACACCTACGTGAACAAGGGTCTGCCGGTGGCCCCCATCGGGGCTCCGAGCACGGCGGCCGTGGAAGCCGCGGCACACCCCGATCCGGGAGCCTGGCAGTACTTCGTGAAATGCCAGATGGACGGCACGTCGTGTTTCTCGGTGACGATTCAGGAGCACGAAGCGGCGGTCAACGACGCGGTGGCCAGGGGAGTGTTCTGACCGGGGGTAGCAGCTGGGCCGAGCTGCGCCGGACTGCGGTACTCCGGCTGGCTCGTTGGCTGTCCACAGTCACCTGCGCTGTCCACAGGTAGCGGTCGGACAAGGACCGAAGCGCCCCGAGGCCGGTCAAGCTGTGCGCGTGAACGGTCTGGTGGTCCTGCTCGGAGCGGTCTCGGGACTCGCGGCCGGTGCCGTCGGTGCACTCCTGCTGCGCCGGATCCCGCGGGGTGCACCGCTCCCACTGCTGGTTTGCGCCGTGACGGTGTCCGCTCTGTGGGCCACGGTGGGCGCACGGGCCGGCGACCTGCCGCCGTGGTGGTGTCCGGTCCCGTTGGTGCTGGCCTGGGCAGGGGTCCTTCTTGCCGGTGCTGATCTGGTCGCCCGGCGGTTGCCCGATGCGCTGACCCTGCCCGCATATCCGGCAGCCGCTGTGTTGCTCGGGATCGCTGCGGCCGGTGCCGGGGATGCCGGGCTGTGCGGCCGGGCTGCCGGTGGAGCGGCGCTGTGGGCCGGTGGCTACGCCCTGGTTCGGCTGATCTCTACTGAGGCGCTGGGTGGGGGCGATGTCAAGCTCGCAGGCAGCCTCGGCGCGCTGACCGCCGCCACCTCGTGGGCGGGTCTGCTGCTGGCCGTGCTCGTGTCCAGCGCCGTGACGGTGATGATCGCCGGTCCGGCCCGGTTGCTCGGTCACCGTGAGGTGCCGCACGGTCCGGCGATGCTGGTGGCCGCCTGGCTGGTCGTGCTCCATTCGTCCCCGTGACCGAGCGCCGAACCGCTCTCGCGTGGCGCCATCCCACCTGACAAGTGGTGACTCTCTGTTCACTCGATAGGGCGTTTAATAAGCAATTAGTAATCAACAGCCACCATATTGAGCCCTGGTTAACCACTCGAAAAGGTGATCTGTAACAGAGCTGACCGCAGCGTGCAACGTCACCGTCACAGACCGTTTCTACTTTGCAGCGCAGGAGATGTCGTCTGCACCCCGCCCCGGCCGAATGGAGGAGGTCGACCTCATGAGTCACAGTGTCCCCGAGGGCGCCGCCTCGGCGCACCTGACCGTGGGATGTCGCCACCCGAGGTCGGGCAACGACAGGTCCAACGACCACGTGTATTCCCGGCAGGCCGCTCATCGTGGGGGTGGGTGGCGCTGAACCGAATGTGGAAAATGTAGCCGGTCCGGCGCACCGCTGCCGACTCCGGCGCGAACATTCTTCCTGGCGGCGGACACAAACGTGTATCCAGACCCGGATACCAGTATCACGGTGCGGAAAGGAATCGCTTTGAGCACATTAAGAACCAGGGGGCGACTGTTCAGCGTTGCCGTCGTTCTCCTGGCTGCGGGGCTGGTATCGACCGCGTGCGGTAGCCGGGTCGATTCCGGTGCGGGTGGTTCGTCTGCGGCCTCGTGTGTGGACACCTCGGGCAGTTCGGTGAAGATCGGATTCCTGAACTCGTTGTCCGGCACCATGGCGATCAGCGAGAAGACTGTGCACGATTCACTGGCCTTGGCTGCTGAGCAGATCAATACCAGTGGCGGTGTGCTGGGCAAGCAGTTGCAGGTCGTGAGCGAGGATGGAGCTTCCGAGCCCACGGTCTTCGCCGAGAAGGCGCAGAAGCTGATCAGCTCCGACTGTGTGGCGGCGGTATTCGGCGGCTGGACGTCGTCCTCGCGCAAGGCGATGCTTCCGGTGTTCGAAGGAGCCGACTCCCTGCTGTTCTACCCGGTCCAGTACGAGGGTCTCGAGGCGTCACCGAACATTTTCTACACCGGTGCGACCACCAACCAGCAGATCGTCCCCGCGCTGGACTACCTGAAGCAGAAGGGCGTCAAGTCGCTCTTCCTGGTGGGTTCGGACTACGTCTTCCCGCGTACCGCGAACAAGGAGATCAAGGCGTACGCCGCCGCCAACGGCATAGAGATCAAGGGTGAGGAATACGCGCCGCTGGGTTACACCGACTTCGCGACGATCGTCAACAAGGTCAAGTCGGCCGGCGCGGGCGCGGTCTTCAACACCCTCAACGGTGACTCGAATGTGGCGTTCTTCAAGGAGTACAAGAACGCCGGACTGACGGCACAGGCGATGCCGGTGGTGTCGGTGTCGATCGCCGAGGAAGAGGTCGGCGGTATCGGTGTGGACAACCTGGTCGGGCAGTTGACGTCGTGGAACTACTACCAGACCATCGACTCTCCGGCGAACAAAGCCTTCGTGCAGGCGTTCAAGGCCCACTACGGCCAGAACCGGGTCACGTCCGACCCGATGGAGGCCGCTTACACCTCGATGTTCCTGTGGAAGGCGATGGTGGAGAAGGCCAAGTCGTTCAAGACCGATGACATCAAGAAGGCCGCGGGTGGTGTGAGCTACCAGGCCCCGGAGGGAATGGTGACGGTCAACGGCGAGAACCACCACATCGCCAAGACGGCGCTGATCGGCAAGGTCGCCCCGGACGGGCTGATCTACACCGAGTGGAGCTCCGGTTCCCCGATCCAGCCCGACCCCTTCCTCAAGGGATATGACTGGGCCAGGGGCTTGTCCGGCTGATCAGACGCCTTCTGCGTGCTCGGACCGCACGGGCACGCAGAGGGCGATCCACCCCACGTGGTCCCCGTCAGCTCGTCTCCGTTCCGCAGGTTCCTGGGAGGACACCCGGTATGGAAGCCCTGCTCAACCAGTTGTTCGCGGGCCTGTCACTGGGGTCGGTGCTGTTACTCGCCGCCCTCGGACTGTCCTTGACCTTCGGCCAGATGGGCGTGATCAACATGGCCCACGGCGAATTCATGATGGCGGGCGCCTACACCGCGTACATGGTTCAGGGCGTCATCCACGACGCTGGGGTGTCGCTGTTGCTCGCCATCCCGCTCGGCTTTCTGATCGGTGGTGTCATGGGGGTGATCCTGGAAGCCACCCTGATTCGCCGGATGTACCTCCGCCCGCTGGACACCCTCCTGGTCACCTTCGGTGTCTCGCTGATCCTGCAACAGGCGGCGCGCGACATCTTCGGTGCCCCCAACGTCGATGTCCGCGCTCCGAGCTGGCTGTCCGGCGGGGTCGATCTCGGGATCACCCAGGTGCCCTCGGCCCGGTTGTTCATCCTGGCGCTGGCAGTGGCCGCGGTCGTCGCACTGTCCGTGTTGCTGAAGGCCACCCCGCTCGGACGCCGGATCCGGGGAGTCGTCCAGAACCGCGACCTGGCCGAGACGGTGGGCGTCTCCACCCGGAGTACCGACCGGCTCACCTTCTTCATCGGCTCCGGGATGGCCGGGGTCGCCGGGGTGGCGCTCACCCTGCTCGGCTCCACCGGCCCCACCGTGGGCACCAACTACATCGTCGACGCCTTCCTGGTCGTGGTGGCAGGCGGCATCGGCCAGATCAAGGGTGCCGTGATCGCGGCGTTCGCGCTCGGCCTGCTGCAGGCCACGTTCGAGTACTCGACCACGGCGAGTATCGCCAAGGTCATGGTCTTCGTGGTGATCGTGGTGTTCCTGCAGATCCGGCCGCAGGGCATCTTCAGCCTCCGGACCAGGAGCCTGGCATGACCACCGTGATCGGAAAGCTCACCGGCAAGCTGCCCGGCAGATTGCGCGCCGGGTACGCGACGCCACTCGGCTTCATCGCCGCGGCACTCGTGCTGCTGGTGGTGGCTCCTGCGGTGCTTTCAGACTTCCGGCTGTCGCTACTCGCCCGTTTCGTCTGCTACGCGATCGTGGCGGTCGGGATCGGCCTGGCCTGGGGGCGCGGCGGGATGCTGACCCTGGGTCAGGGCGTGTTCTTCGGCCTCGGCGGCTACGTGATGGCGATGCACCTCAAACTGGCCGACGCCGGGCCGTCCGGGGTGCCCGACTTCATGCGGCTGTACGGGTCGGGGCGGCTTCCCGGTTGGTGGGAACCGTTCCGGTCCCCCGTGGTGACCCTGCTCGGGGTGGTCCTGATCCCCTCGCTGGTGGCGTTCGGGCTCGGAGCCGCGATCTTCCGCCGTCGGGTGCGCGGCGCGTACTTCGCCATCCTGTCCCAGGCACTGGCGGCGGCCTTCGCGATCCTGCTGACCGGCCAGGTGGCTACCATCGGCGGGTTCAACGGGCTCAACGGCTTCCGCTCCTTCTTCGGCTTCAACCTGTTCGACCCGGTGAACAAGCGGATGCTGTTCTACATCGCGGCGGCCACCTTGCTGGTGATGCTGCTGATCGTCTGGCAGCTCCACCGCTCCCGGTACGGCGAACTGCTGATCTCGGTCCGGGACCAGGAGGAGCGGGTCCGGTTCCTGGGCTACGACCCGGCCAACGTCAAGATCGTCGCCTATGTGCTGGCGGCCGCCATGGCGGGAATCGCGGGCGCCCTGTTCGTGCCCATCGTCGGCATCATCTCGCCGGCCAACGTCGGCGTCGTGGCGTCGATCTCCTTCCTGATCGGGGTGGCGATCGGCGGCCGGGCCACGCTGTTCGGCCCCGCGCTGGGTGCGCTCGCGGTGGCCTGGGCCCAGACGTCACTCTCGGAGAGCTTCCCGTCGTTCTGGACCTACTTCCAGGGCGCGTTGTTCGTGGGAGTGGTGGCGTTCCTGCCTGCCGGACTGTCGTCAGTCGGCTTATTGCGGGGAATATGGCGGGGCTCGGTGGCCGCTGGATCGGAGCCAGGCCGATGAGCATGACCTCCGACTACCTGGAACTGTCCGACGTGCGGGTGAGCTTCGACGGGTTCGTCGCCGTCGACGGGGTCTCGATGACCGTGCTGCAGGGTGACCTGCGATTTCTGATCGGCCCCAACGGCGCGGGTAAGACCACGTTGGTCGACGCGATCACCGGGCTGGCCCCGGCCACCGGCTCGGTCCGGTTCGGGAACACCCAGCTGGTCGGCAAGAAGGTGCACCGGATCGCCCGGCTGGGTATCGGCCGCACCTTCCAGACCGCCAGTGTGTTCGAGGAGCTGACCGTGCTGCAGAACCTCGACATCGCGGCCGGTGCCGGCCGGGGACCGTTGTCGCTGCTGCGGCGCCGCTCCTCGGTGCCGCCTGAGGTCGACGAGACCCTGGAGACCGTCGGCCTGACCGACCTGAGCGGGCGGGCGGCCGGTGCGCTGGCCCACGGGCAGAAGCAGTGGCTGGAGATCGGCATGCTGCTGGTGCAGAACGCGCGGGTGCTGCTGCTGGACGAGCCGGTGGCCGGGATGAGTGCCGAGGAGCGCGTGCAGACCGGTGAACTGCTGCGCCGGGTCGGCGCCGAACGCACCGTCGTGGTGGTCGAGCATGACATGGACTTCATGCGGTCCTTCGCCACCTCGGTGACCGTGCTACACGCCGGGAAGGTCCTGAGCGAGGGCACCGTCGCCCAGGTTCAGGCCGATCCCAAGGTCCAAGAGGTCTACCTCGGCCGGACGGAGGTGCATTCCTGATGCTGGAGCTGCGAGATCTGCATGTGGGGTACGGGCGGACGACGGTGGTGCACGGGGTGAGTGTCGAGGTCCCCCCGGACGGCGTCGTGGCCGTGATGGGACACAACGGCGCGGGCAAGACGACGCTGCTGAGGGCCGCGGTCGGGCTACTCGGTGCCACCTCAGGGCGGATTCTGCTGGACGGCGAGGACGTCACCCGGATGCGGCCCAACGAGCGGGTCACACGAGGCCTGGGCTACGTGCCGCAGGGGCAGCAGTGCTTCCCGCAGCTGACCACGGAGGAGAACCTCCAACTGGTGGCCGACACCCGGCGCGACGGCAAGCGGCTGACCGCCGAGGCGCTCGACCTTTTCCCGGCGCTCCGCACGGTGATGTCGCGGCGGGCCGGGTTGCTCTCCGGCGGTCAGCGCCAGCAACTGGCCATCGCCAGGGCGTTGATCACCGAACCCCGGATGCTGATTCTGGACGAGCCGACCGAGGGCATCCAGCCGTCGGTGGTGTCCGAGATCGAGCAGACCATCCTGTCGCTGACCTCACGCGGCGGGCTGTCGGTCCTGCTGGTCGAGCAGCACGTGGGTTTCGCCCTGGCGGCCGCGAGCCGCTACTACGTGATGGAAGCCGGCCGCATCACCTCGACCGGGGACGGCGGCGCGGATGCTCACCAGAGCGTCCGGGCAGCCATGGCGATCTGACGCCGCGGGCGGCCGGCGGGCCCAGCACCGCCGCAGCCCTGTCGTCGAGCTGGAAGGGACCTCAACTGTGAACCGCCCACCCTCAGGTTCCCGAACGGCTTCCTCCCGCCCGGCCATCCCGCTGCGGGAACAGATCTACATCCGGCTGCGCGACGAGGTGCTCAGCGGTGATCACGGGTTCAGTGAGCGGCTGACCGAGCCCAAACTCGCCAAGCAACTCGGGGTGTCCCGGACTCCGGTGCGAGAGGCGCTCACCCGGCTGGTCGCCGACGGCCTGGTCCGGCGTGCGGACTACGGCTACGCCGTGGTGGTGCCCAGCATGGGCAAGATCCGGGACCTCTACGAGGTCCGGATCGCGGTCGAGCTGCGCGGGATCGCCCGGGCGATCGAGAACCCGACGGTGTCGCATGACGCCGGGGTCCTGGAGGCCGAACTGCGGTACTGGTACGGGCTGCGCGACAACCCGCCCGCCCCGGCTCCGGGATTCGTGTTGCAGGACGAACGGTTCCACGCCGGGCTGCTCGCCTCGTCCGGCAACCCGGAGCTGGTCGAGGCGCTGGTCGGGGTGAATCGCCGGATCCGGCACGTCCGGATGTACGGCTTCGTGATCGAGGGCCGGATCGAGACGTCGATCGCGGAGCACATCGAGATCGCCGAACGGGTGCTGGACGGGCAGCTCGACACCGCGCTGACCCTGTTGCACGAACACATCGGCGCCTCGCTGGAGATCGTCGTCGAGCGGGCCACCCGCGCCATCTCAGCGCGCTACACCGAACTCGCGATGCATATCGGCCGCACCTGACGCCGTCTACTGTGCCGGTTATCCGGCGTCGGAGTAAGGACCGGAGTAGGCCCCAGAAGTGAGGACGAGGAAGGAACGCACATGCTGCTCTCCCCACATGAGCAGGAGAAGCTTCTCGTTCACGTGGCCGGTCAGCTGGCCGGCGATCGCCGTGCGCGGGGGTTGCGGCTGAACTATCCGGAGGCCGTCGCACTGATCACCTCCTGGGTGCTGGAACGGGCGCGCGACGGTCAGAGCGTGGCCGAGCTGATGGCGGGCGGTCAGCGGGTACTGGGCCGGGAGGACGTGATGGACGGGGTGCCGGAGATGATCACTTCGGTGCAGGTGGAAGCAACTTTCCCGGATGGCACGAAGCTGGTCACCGTGCACCGGCCGGTGCAGTGAACGCCCCGGTGCCCGGTGAGCAGTTGCTCGCCGACGAGCCCGTGGTGCTCGGGCCGTCGCGGGGCCGCGAGCTGGTCGTGCTCAACACCGGCGACCGCCCGGTGCAGGTGGGTTCGCACTTCCATCTCGCCGCGGCGAACCCGGCGCTGCGGATGGACCGGGCCGCCGCCACCGGGATGCGGCTCGCGGTGCCCGCAGGCACGTCGGTGCGCTTCGAACCCGGTATCGAGCGAGTGGTCCGACTCGTGCCGCTGGGTGGCACCGGCACGGTGCCCGGCCTGCGGCTGGACGTACCCGATCCGTGCGGGTCACCCCCCGGCGACGCTCCGGCCACCGGTCGGTGGACGATCGAGCGCAGCCGCTATGCCGAGCTCTACGGCCCCACCGAGGGCGACCGGGTACGGCTGGCCGATACCGGCCTGATCCTGGAGGTCACCGAGGACCGCTGCCGAGGGCCGCACGGCGGGGACGAGGTGGTCTTCGGCGGGGGCAAGGTGATCAGGGAGTCGATGGGGCAGGCCAGGACCGCGCGGGCCGGGGGTGCGCCGGATCTGGTGATCACGGGCGCGCTCGTGCTCGACCACTGGGGGGTGGTCAAGGCTGACATCGGGGTTCGGGACGGCCGGATCGCCGGGCTCGGCAAGGCCGGGAACCCCGACATCATGGACGGGGTGCA
>DASXOV010000259.1:0-19071 GCA_036494005.1 Pseudonocardiaceae bacterium
CCAGCACCGGGCCGTCCCAGTCCGGACGCTCGATCAGGGCGCGGTAGGCCACCTGCGCCGTCCAGCCGCCTGCCGTGACCAGTGGGGGCGGGCTGGCCGGATTCCGTACGGCGGTCTCGGCGGCGGTGATCTGCCGGGCCAGCGCGTGGGGTTCGCCGGCCGCCCGGGGCTGCGCACCGCTCAGCGCCGGAACCAGCGCGGGATCCACGGATCCGGCACCGTGCAGCCGGTCCTGCGCAGCCGGCGCGGGGGACGTCGCTGGTTGCGCCGGGTTGGCACCACCGCATCCGGTGAGCACAGCGAACGCGGCCAGTACCGCACCGGCGACCACTCCGCGAACCACGGCAACCCACGCTACCTGCCGCCGACGGCCGGTCCTGCCACCCGGCCGGGTCCTGGTCGCGTTGCTCCAGAGGCGCCTGGATGCGCCGAACTCAACAGCAGGGTTGTGCGGGCGGTCCTGGGCAGCACTGTGGTTGGGATCGGGACTGCCCGACAGCCCCACCGGACCGGTTCGACAGCCAGGAATTCTGCATGACGCTCCAAGTGTTGATGAGAAGTCAGCAGTATGGGGGACCAATCTCGTAACTCTTGGGTGTCAGTACCGGTTTGATCGCTTGGAAGTTGTCGTTTTCCCAGACGTGTTCGTAGGCGGCGTGGCCGTTGATGGTCGTGTGACCATCCGCGTCACTTTGGGTATGGTCTGCACAATTCATCGGAGTGAGCGCAAATGGATGCCCGCGATCGTTGATGAGTAGATGGCCAGCCTTGTCGCCGATGTGGTAATCGACACTGATCTCGAAACTCACTGCCCACCGGGTCGTGATCGACTTGATGAAGATAGTGTCCTGCTTGGCATCCTCAATGGTCAACGTGTGATCCTGAAAGAACAACCCACCGGGCTTATATGGCTCATCTCCGCTCGGAGTGCGGGCGCGAGGGTCAAACTCGTCGAAATTGAACATAATCTTGACCGTCTCACCAGGACCTTGCGGAGGTATGGACAAGAAGGTGCCGTTGTATGGGGCGCTGCGGTGAATGTCGACCGGGCGCACGTCGTCCACATGCATGGGCTGATTGCGGCGGCCTTCGAGCGTGAGTGTAAGCATCAACTCATTGGGATTGGCCCCACCAGTAGTGCGTAGCTCCTCAATGAGACGGGCAAGATTGTAACCTGCGCGATACGAGCAGAGGCATCGTGGGCTTCGGACCCGGAGTGGCTGGCGCAGGCGTCCTCGATCACCTAGGGGTCAGGTTGCGCTCGAAGGCATCGACAGCGGTCTTGAGTACGCAGATGTCAGTGTCGATGCCGCAGACGTAGAGATCGGTCCAGCCCCGCTCGGCGACCAACTGGGCACCTTCGGGCGTGAACAAGGTGTAGATGTACTTGTCGACCACCGGGGTGCGCGGGCACACGAAGGGCACCAACTCGGCAACGAGTTCAATCTCGAGTCCATCGACCATCTCGGTCCAGCCGATCAGTCGCTCGAATGGGCTGTCGGCATAGTTCAGGTATCGGGTGAACACGACGTCACCGCCAGCGGACTGCCAGCCCCGGACCAGGTCGACGATGATTGCCACGACCGGCTTGGGTTGGCTCCTATCACATCCTGTCGCACTCTCGGAGAATCTCCACTGCTTGGGCGCAGGTCACCGCACGTCGATCGGGGTGGCCACGGTGGTCTCGTCGATGTCGGAGGTGCGCATGGTCACCGCCAGCTGCCAGGTGCCGGCGCTCGGGATCTGGACCGCGCGGGCGATATGGCCACCCGGTGCGGTGCGGTGCAGGAGAACAGGGAGCGGGCCGAGGTCGCGGGCGGCCAGCGTCAGGGCGGCAGCCACTTCGGGCACGTCATGGGGCTTCCCGGCCGGATCCTGGACGATGATCGTGATGGTGTTGGGCCCGGTGGCGGCGGGATCGACGTCGACGACGAGCCGGCCCTGCCCACCCGGTCCCCCGGTGTCGTACGCCACGACGCGATGCGCGGGTCCTGACGGCGCCGCCGTCGCGGTCCGGCCGGGTTCGGCGTTGACCAGCAGCGCGGTGAGCACGAGCACCAGCGCGCCGAGCGCGGCTTCGCGCAGCACGTTGCGACGCAAGGTTGCGGCCGGCCTGCGCCGGACGACCCACCGGCGGGAGAACGCCGCGACAACGAGCAGCAGCGCGACGACCGCGAGTTTCACCAGCAGCAGGCGGCCGTAGTCCGTGGTCAGGAAGGCGGCCCAGCTGCCGAGCTGGCGCCAGGACTGGTAGCAGCCGGTACCGACCAGGACTACGACCGAGCCGGTGGCAACGGTGGAGAAGCGGCGCGCCGCGGCGCTCGCCGGCTCCTCCGAGATCGGGCGGTGCAGCACGACCACGAGCGTGACCAGTCCGCCCAGCCACAGGCCCATCGCCAGCAGGTGCGCCACATCGACCGGGAACGCGAGCGCGGCCTGGAGCCCCACGGCGGCGTGACCCGCGGCCGCCCAGGTCGACGCCAGACCCGCCGCCAGGAGCACACCGAGCGCGCCGAACCAGGCGCGGCCCCGCACCGCGTACTGCTCCAGCCAGGCGCACAGCAGCACCAGATAGCCACCGGCCAGCGCCAGCAGCATCAGCCGGGTGGTCAACGCCGTGCCCAACCGGCTGCCCAGGGTGGCGGAGAAGGTCGCCGGATCCACGAGATGCTCCACACCCAGCCCGTAGCCGTACGGTCCCTGCAGAACCAGCGCCGCCACGGTGGATGCCACCAGGGCCGCCCAGCCGGCCAGCATGATCCGGCGGACGTCTTGCCGGGCGATCGCCGACGGCCAGCAGCGCAACACGAAGGCGATCGATCCCACCAGCAGCGCGAACGAGGCGAACTCGACGGCACGGGTGATCGCGTAGCTCACGCCGATCGTGGCGCTCCCGCGCGGTTGCGCGGCCGCGCCGGGCGCTCGGGTGGCCGAGGGGTGGCCCACCGAGAAGGTGAAGGCACCGGACACCGGGTGCGAGTCGGCTGAGATCGCCCGCCAGGAGACGGTGTAGGTCCCCTGCGCGCCACCGGGTTGCCGGGAACCACGCAGGCCGACGCCCACGATCGACGCGGTCCCGCGCGCGGCGGCATGGCCGGTGTCCACCCGCGAGCCGTCCGGCCCGAAGACGCGGACGCCGTCAGCCGCTATCACCACCGACTCGCTGAAGGTCAGCGACACCGTGGCCGGCGCCGTGGCCACCACCGCACCCTGCCCGGGATCGGTCGAGATCAGCTGCGCATGGGCCGATGCCGGACCGGCGCCGGCGAGTGCCACGAGCAGGGCGCACACCCACGTCACCACGCCTGCTCGTGCCACTCCCCGATGCCATGCCGGCACCGTCACGCCGAGTCGGCTCGGCGTCTCCGGTTCGCCAGGCCGACGCCGACCCCGATGAACCCCAGCACGGTGCCGACGACGCCGAGCACCACACCAGCGGTGGCCTTTCCGGAATCAGAGTTCCCGCTCGTGCTCGCCGGGGTGGTGGCACCGGCCGTGCTGGTGGCCGCCGGGGTCAGCGTGAGCACCGGCGCGGGGTGGTCGGGTTCGGGAGCGCCTGGCGCGGCCGTCTCGATCCACCGCACCACCTCACCGTTGTCGTAGGTCTGCAGCGCTTTGAAGACCAGCTGGTCGGTGTCCTCCGGCAGCGGACCGAGGGACACGTCGAACTCCTCGAACGATCCGGGCGGGATCTTGCCGCCGGTCCAGGTGATCTTCGAGACGACCTCGGTGATCTGCCCGTCATCGGTCTTGATCGGCGTCGCCAGCGTGGTCTTCTGCACGGTCGCCGTCCAGCCGGGAACCGCCCGGGTGGAGACCGACCCGATCGGGTGGTCGGTGGGGATCGTCACCTCGAGCTGGGTCGTGGACGCAGTGTCCCGCTCGTTGGGGACGCGGAACGAAACCTTCGCGTAGCCGCCTTGTTGTGCCGTATTGGGATTGACCGTGACGTGCGCCGAGGCCACCCCTGCCAGCGCGAACAACGCCGCGGTGCAGACGGCACCGAGTGCGGTGACGCGACGGCTGAGGCGCCAACTGATCTTCGACATGTACCAGCTACTCCAGGGACAGGCGCAGCACCATCACGTGGTGGGCGCGGAATCACTGACGCCGCCACCATGGGCGGCGCCGCGGAAAAGGGCGAGCAGGGTGGTGATCTTTACTAAACAACCACCCCCGTTGGCGTCACAGCATCGTCACGAGCATGTAGCTCATTCCGATGCCCATGAAGATCAGGCAGGAACCGAGCAGGTGGGGTGAGCTGACGACCTCCCGCGGGCCACTTGCCGGCCCGGCACCGGCACCTGCGGGTGCCGGGGTGCGCACCGGATCGATAAGACGCGCACCCAAACGCACCGCGAACACGAGGAAATACACCACAAGAACCCAGGCCAGCCCCGGAAGCGCGATACCGCTCGCCATACCGGCGGAGCTCATACCGGTCATGTCCATCCCGGCCATACTCATGCCGGCCATGCTGTAGCCGGTCACGGTGTGGCCGGTCACGGTGTGCCCAGCCGGAACCGCGGCCAGCATGTACACCATTGCCAGGCTCCCCACCACGTGGTGCAGGTCCGTGCCGGGTTCCCGGACCGTGGCCGGCCGCATTCTCCGCCTGGCCATTCGCACAGCGAAATACCCGGCGATCACGCTGAACACCAGTTCCCAGTACAGCGCGGGCACCGGGTTGCCCCAGGGCAGGAACATCGCGGCCATGCCGAGACTCATCACGCCGTGCGAGGCATCAGCGATCCGGTCGGTGCCGCAGCCGATTCCCGAGTCGTCCCCGCGACGAATGAGCAGCCGCGCCGCACACAGAACGGCCACCCCGACGAGCACGACGACAAAGCCCCACCGCACCCACACCACGCCCGCCATCGCACTCACATCCTCGGCCGCGAGCGCCTAGGCACCGGCGTTACGCGGCACATCGATCCAGTCCGGACGGTCGCTGCCGGCCCAGCCTCTCCGGGGGGTAGTCGTTTCCGGACTCCCTTTGGTTCCCACTAGTTCCGCCACGGGAGTCGTTCGGTTCGATCGCGGTTATATCGGGGGCCGGTCATGTCGAGGACCCGTATGTCGAGGACTCAGTGCGGCGGCGGGAACCAGCTGGTCGTCCAGGGTCAGCCGCACATCACCGGCGCCGTCCCGCAGCGGTATCCAGACCACGCCGTACCACTCCCCCCGCGAACCCCGGACCCAGCGCTTGAGCATCCCGGGAACGCGGCCCATGAGGTCAAGGCCGTCGGCGATGACGCGCCTGCGGTGCCGGGCAGGCAGGGGGAAGGCGACGTCGAGATCGACCCACACGGCCCGGGCCCGCGCTGCCCGGCCACCGGTGATGCCCTCGCCCCCGTGGGCACCGATCCATCCCAGCGTCACACCCAGCTCCCCTGGCCGACTCATCCGGGCCGAGCGCGGGGGAGCGCAACTCTCCAGGCCCAGTATGCCCGCTACCAGGTGACGGGGAGCTGCCCGACAGCTCCGGCAACTGCCTCGCGGACGGGCCGGATCTCGTCGAGCGGGACGGCGAGGCGAAGGGTGGGGAACAGTTCGAAGACGCGGACGAACAGATACTGCAACTCGACGCGGGCCAGGTGAGCCCCGAGACAGAAGTGCGCGCCGTGGCTCAGGGACAGATGCGGAATGCGCTCGCGGGTGATGTCGAAGCGCTGCGGATCGGGGAAGACGGCCTCGTCCTCGTTGGCGTCCTGCACAGCGAACATCACCGTGTCGCCCGCTCGAATGGTGACGCCGTCGGTCTCGACGTCGACAGAGGCATACCGGGTCAGGCCGCCGCGCCGGGCGGCTCGTTGCCGCTCCAGCGGGCTGGCGAAACGGAAGATCTCCTCGACGGCCGACGCCGCGAGTGCCGGGTCGCGCCGCAGTGCCGCCCGCTGCTCGGAGTGGGTCAGCAACAGCAGCACGCCCCGGTCGATGATGGCGACGACGGGTGCGTGCCCGGCGAGCACGAGGCCGACGGCGAGATGAGCGATCCCGTCGTCGGTCAGTTTCGGCTCGCTCCCGGCGGCGTGCAGCAGATCCGAGATGACGTCCTCGCCCGGGACCCAGCGCTTGCGCTCGATCAGGGTGCCCAGGTATCGCCACAGGGACTGCATGCCCCCTCGAGCGACGGCGGGTCTGCTCACGTCCTTCGCCTCGACCTGGTACCGGCAGAAGTCCTCGCGGTCCTCGGCGGGCACCCCGAGCAGTTCGCAGACCACGAGTGCCGGGAGGGGGAAGGCGACGAGAGCATGGAAGTCGGCCGGGGGGCCGCTGCGGCCGAGCTCGTCGAGTAATTCGTCGACGATCGTCTCGACGCGGGAGCGAACCTTCACCATGCGGCGGGCCGACAACGAGGGCGTCAGCAGCCTGCGCATCCGGTGCAGGTCGGCCAGTTCCTCGTCCGGATCGGGGATCGGTCCGCCGAACCAGCCCGGCTGGGTGAGGCGGCTCGGGTGCCCCGGGTTGGGGTGCGAGCGGCTGAGCCGTGAGTCGGCGAGCAGGTCCCGCACCCGCTCGTGCCCGGACACGAGCCAGACCGGGCGGCCCTGGGTGTCGCTCACCCGCTGGATCATGTCGGTGGGTGTCATCGCCGTCCTTCGGTACCGTGATCGACCAGGCGGTGCCAGCTTAAGGGTCGGCCGACTCAAGGTCGGCAAGCTTGAGACCGGTCCCGGTCAGCCGGTCGCTGCGGCGGAACAGGCCTGCAGAGCCTGGGCCAGGTCGTGGTGCAGGTCGAAGACCTGATCCAGGGTGGTGACCTGCAGCGGGAGAACGACTCGACGATTCGCGCCGACCACGAGCGCCACGTGGTCACCGTTGTCGTAGTTGGCCAGGGCCTCGATGAGAACACGCAGTCCGCTCGACCCGAAGAAGGCGACGCGGGAAAGGTCGATCACGAGGTGCGGGCGGACATCACGAATCGCTTCGGCGATCTTGTCCGACAGAGCAGGAGCGGTGGCTTTGTCCACATCGCCGGTGACGGTGCACACAACGGTGTCCGGCTGGGGAGACGTGAGCGTCGCGGTCATCATCGGGCCACGACCGCGGGGACAGTAGCTACTGCGACGGACGGGTCTGTCTGTACCACGTGAACAACTTTTGCACGATCGGAAGCAGGCTACAACCAGCGGAGACCACGTTCACCGGGGTGGACCCAAGGTGTGGCCGCAGCGGCCGGAGGGCAGCGCGCCGGGGCGTCGGCCCACCGCGTAGCGCGTTTGGCGGCCCGCCGGTCAGGGATTCTTGACGATTTATTCCATCCGCCTTCGGTGGCACGTAATATTACCTTCGGTCGCACACCATGCGCCACAGGGTGCATCCGCTCACCTTTGCTCCCTGCGGCGCCGTCCCGGCCGGGATCGTGGGCGGCCACGGGGCCCGTGCGGAGCCGCCGGTGGGGCGACCAGGTGCGGTCCTACTCGGCCGGCGGCCCGCGCGGCGCGGCACCCAGTACGTCCGGATGTGAGCCCACTTCGGCTCATTCCTCCGCGCTGCCTCCTCCTGGCAGAACCCCGGAGGATTAACTTCGTCATCGATCTTCAATGCGTTACATGGGCCGCTTCATTCGGCCGTGGCTCTCAATCACATAACTCAGGGTCCATGCGGTGCTGTAACACCAGCACACATCTCGTCGACATGAGCAGGGACTACGATGTGAACGAGGTCCTGATGAACTCCACCCAGCCCCCATCCCCCATCCCCACGTAACCGCCTGGGACAGTCACGTTCATCATCGCAATCCTGGGTGCCGTGCTAGCGGTCTTTCCGGCCACGGTGGCATTCGGAGGGTTACTGTGCCTCGGCGCGATTGTCCCGGCGATTATTTCCTTTCGACGTGTTCGCAAGGGCATCGCCGACAACCGCCTCGGATCCGTGTCCGCGCTCGTATTGGCACCCGTGTTCTTCGTTGTGGCCCTGATTCTCACGCCACCTGCGCCGGCTAACACCACCGTCGGGAATGTGATTCCGCTCGCAGATCCGGCCAGCACTGCCGCGCTCCAGCCATCACCGACGAGCATCGCCCCTCCGTCAACATCGGGCCCGGCACCCACCGCCACAACACTCCCTGAAACTCCTGCCCCTGCGCCCACCGTGGCACCTACCCCAGTTCGGGTCCCAGTACATACCCCTGCCCCGGCCCGCACTCGGCTCACGGTATCCCCGCCACCTCCGGCTGGACCGGCAGCGGGCTCCTCCTGCGACGAGGCCGGCCACTACATCAACTCCAACGGTGTCTGCGTGCCCCGCCCCGTCGCGGCGGCAACGGCACCTGCCGGAGTGACCGCGAAGTGCAAGGACGGCGAGTACAGCTTCAGCAAACATCGCCAGGGAACGTGCTCCGGGCACGGTGGCGTGGCTCAGTGGCTGTAAGCGTCGCCGTCAGGTCCTGTGAGCTCTGTGAGTACAACAGTGATCTGAGCCATGCCGCTACCGAGCGTGGCGAAGCCGGTGCGCATCTCCCGGCCCTGTGCCCGCACCTCCTGGCGCAGTCCGTCGATCTTCTGCCCTGCTCCAACTGGGTCTCCCGCAAGGCGTTGAGGCCCTGGGTATGCGCCCGCGGCTCAGCGCGAACCTCCGCCACGTCACGGTCAGCACCGGCCGCTAGCACGCCGGCCGCGGCGGCGTCAACGCTGGTGAGGGCGACCTGTTCACCGAACTCGGCCACCTCGCGCTCAAGACGGGTGAACCGAGCGTCGAGATCGTCATCCGGCACAGAGTGGTCCTACTGCTCCTGCCGACTCCAGTCCGCGGCCTGATCGACCCCAAGATCACTGCTGCCCAGGCGTACACCGACAAAGGGCTGCGGCTGATGACGGGCGAGGAAGTGCGGCCGATGTCATCGTCCGTGGCCCTGCGCAGCACCCCGACCGAGCAGGAGATGCAGGAGGCCATCGATACTCGCCTGGCCTGGCAGGAGCGGGTGTTGCCGGTGGCGTGGTTTAACCGCACATCGCTTGTCCGGAAACGCGAGGGCAGCCCACCCGTCAGAGCTCGGGCACGAAAGTTCCGTCGATGACAGGCGTCGACGGCCAGCGGGCCTTGCGGACTGTCCGGTGGGCGAGGAACAAACGGAGGTGTTGCTCTTGCCAGAGGTGTTCGCAAGCGGCGTAGCCGGCAGGGGTCGGTGAGAAGCTCGGTCCGGTCCAGCCGCATTCGCAGCGGGGGATGTAGGCGATGAAGTGGTTGTCGTCCTGGGGCTTGACGACGGTCCAGATGGTCGTATGGGTGCCGTCGGCGTGCTGGCCGGACACGTAGCCTTCGTGTCCGTCCGTAATCTCGTCAGCGTCTTCGCCCTGATAGAGCAACATAGTGTTCCTCCAGGTGGAGCGATGCTTCTACCCCTGATGGGGTAGCACATCTGTGCATCGTGACGAGCGAAGTTGAACGCTAGGTGAACAACGCAGACGTCCGATCGGGTTGAAGGTGGCTCGGTTTGAGCTCGAACTGCTGTGGATGTCGGCGGATGCGTACGGTGACCAGCCGCGCGGGTTGCCGCAGATCCACGCGGTGCCGCCCCCTTGATGCGTTGTGGCAGCCCTTCGGGAGGTCGTCGGGACGGGGGGAACTCGGCGATCACCAGTCGGGTTACCCGATGCGGCGGCTCTGCACGATCCGTCGGCCGACCGGCAGCGCGCTTGAGTAGCACCGCGGAACTGGGGGTTTCTGGGGGCGAATCTTGCCCGCTCGACCACTACAGCGCTCTACCAGCGGCGTTGGTGGCCAGGGGCGGGGTCGAACCGCCGACCTTCCGATTTTCAGTCGGACGCTCGTACCAACTGAGCTACCTGGCCGTGCCGGTGGGACCGGCTTGGCGACCCAGACGGGACTCGAACCCGCGACCTTCGCCGTGACAGGGCGACGCGCTAACCAACTGCGCCACTGGGCCTTGCTTGTCGTGCCCCCAACGGGATTCGAACCCGCGCTGCCGCCTTGAAAGGGCGGAGTCCTAGGCCGCTAGACGATGGGGACCTGGTCGTCCAGACCTGCCCGTACGAACCAGCCGCGACGAGCAGACTCAGCATAGGACACCACCACGACCGGCTCCAAAGCGGGTGCCGGCCGGACCGCCGAGGGATGCTGCCGCACAGGCGCGCGGCCAGGTCACCACCGCGCAGGCGCGCGGCCGGGTCACCGCCGCACCGGCGGAATGCCGTCCTCCCCCGCGATCAGCCCGAGCATGTCGAGCAGTCGCCTGCAGTCCTCGGCGTCTGACGCCGAGCGCGCAACCGACAGGCGGGCCCGGTCCACCTGCTCCGGGGTGACCCGATGCGGGTCCTGCCCGCGCGGTGAAGGGACCGCCCTGCTGAGTTCGGCGCCGGTATCGTCGGCGAGGTAGTGGGTGCTGGACAGACGGCTCATCGCTTGCTCCCTCGACTTGTCTGATGTGCTGCCTGCGGCCTCAAACCGCTCGCCGCACGCTATCTACCGTTCATCGAGAACGCAGCCTCCCACCGAGTGATGAAGAAAACTACCCTTGGTCACACGGGTCACATCTCGACCACTCACCGCGCGACACGCGTCTCTCGTCGAGAAGATCAGCCAGCAGCTCGGCCAGGTGCATCGCCCGCCGGCCGGTCGCGTGGCTGACCTGGAGCCGGCAGCTGAACCCGTCGGCCAGCACCAGCGCGCCGGGAGCCGCCCGGACCGCCGGGGCCAGTGAACGCTCGGCCAGTGCCCTGGAGACTTCTTCGTGGCCCCGCTGGTACCCGAAGCTGCCCGCCAGCCCGCAACATCCGGATGCCCGCCGCACCCGAACGCCGGCTACCGCCAGTAGCGCGTCGTCGGCATCGTGGCCGAGCACCGCGTGGTGATGGCAGTGCACCTGCTGCACCGCATCGCGGTCGGCGCGCGGCGGCTGCCAGTCCGGCGCGCGCTCCCGCAGCACCTCGGCAAGCGTGCGAACCTGCCCGGCGAGCGCGGTCGCCGCCGGGTCGCCGGGGAGGAGCTCAGCGAGGTCGGAGCGCAGGGTCGCGACACAGCTGGGTTCCAGGCCGACCACCGGGATGCCCGTGGCCAGCTCGGTTCGCAGCACCCGCAACGTCCGTCGCGCCACGGCGCGCGCGACGGTGAGCTGCCCGGTGGCGAACCAGGTCAGCCCACAGCACACCGCGCCACGGGGCAGCGAGACAGCGAAACCGGCCGACCAGAGCACCCGGACGGCAGCGGGCAGCACCTGCGGGTCGAACGATCGGGTGAAGCAGTCCGGCCAGAGCACGACCCGGCCGCGGGTCGCCGGGCCGGTCGGAAGGGTGGGCGGGGAGTACCGGGCGAATCGGGGCAGTGGCCGCGCGGTGGACACCCCCGCCAGCCGGGCCAGCAGCGGCGCGACCCGGTTGGCCAGGCCCGGCGCCCATCCGGCCACCCGGGCGGCCAGCGGCAACCATCCCAGCGCGTAGTGCCAGCGGGGCCGCAGCCTGTGCCGATAGTGCTGGTGGAGGAACTCCGCCTTGTAGCTGGCCATGTCCACGTTGACCGGGCAGTCCGAGGCGCACGCCTTGCAGGCCAGACACAGATCAAGCGCCTCGTGGACCTCCGAGGACCGCCAGCCCCCGGTCACCAGATCACCGGCCAGCATCTCCTGCAGCAGGTGAGCCCGGCCCCGGGTGGAGTGCCGCTCGTCGCGGGTCACCTGGAAGCTGGGGCACATCACGGCGGGCCCCTCGAGCGCCCGGCAGGCCCCGACACCGACGCAGCGCCGGGTCGCCGCGGCCAGGCTGCCCCCGTCAGGCGTGAACGCCAGGCGCACCGGCACCGCACGCTCCCGGCCCGGGCGCAGGTCCGCGTCCAGCGGCCGGGGATCCACCACGACCCCGGGATTGAGCAGCCCGTCCGGGTCGAAGATCGCCTTGAAGCGGCCGAACAGGCCGAGCACCTCGGGTGGGTACATCCGGTCCAGCAACTCGCTGCGGGCCCGGCCGTCCCCGTGCTCACCGGACAGCGACCCCCCGTGCGCCACCACGAGATCCGCGGCCTGTTCGAGGAACCGCCGGAAGTCGCGCCGGCCGGCCGCGGACAGCAGGTCGGCATCGGTACGCACATGAACACAGCCCTCGCCGAAGTGCCCGTAGACCGAACCCTGCCTGCCGTGCTGGGCGAGCAGGCCGGTGAAGTCCCGCAGGTACCTGCCGAGCCGGTCAGGAGGCACTGCGGCGTCCTCCCAGCCCGGCCAGGCCTCCGAACCGTCGGCGAGCCGGGTCACCAGCCCCGCACCGGCCTCCCGGATCCGCCACAGCGCCGCCCGGTGCGCCCGGTCGGCCACCACCAGGTGCGGACGCGCCGCCACAGCGGCCGCCGCCCGCGCCGCCGCGATGGCCGCGTCCGGGGTGTCCGCGCCGAACTCGACGAGCAGCCAGGCCCCGCCCTCGGGCAGGTCGGCCACCGGGCGGCCACGGGCCCGCAGCGCCGCGATCAGCGCCGAATCCATTCCCTCCACGGTGAGCGGATAGTGCGGCAGCAGCCCGGGAACGGCGTCCGCCGCCGACGGGGCGTCGGGGAATCCCAGTACCAGCAGCACGGTCGACGACGGCGGCGCGACCAGCCGCACCGTCGCCTCGAGCAGCACCGCGCAGGTGCCCTCGGTGCCGACCAGGGCGCGCGCCAGGTTCGGCCCGTGCTCGGGCAGCAGGTGCGCCAGCCCGTAGCCGGACACCCGGCGCGGCCAGTCCGGCAGCACGGTCCGGATCAACCCGCGGTGCGCCTGCTCCAGTTCGGCCACCTGACCGGACAGCGGTCCCGGTCCGGCCCGCAACTCGGCGCCGTCGGGCAGCAGCACCAGCAGTTCCTCGACGCTCTGCGCGGTGGTGCCCCAGGCCACCGAATGCGTCCCGCAGGCGTTGTTGCCGATCATTCCGCCGAGGGTGCAGCGGCTGCGCGTGGAAGGGTCCGGCCCGAGGCGCAACCGGTGTGGGGCGGCCGCGGCCTGCAGCGTGTCCAGCACCACGCCCGGCTGCACCCGGGCCAGCCGGGCCTGCGGGTCGAGGTCGAGCACCGCGTCGAGGTAGCGGGAGAAGTCCAGCACGACGCCGGGGCCGATGGCGTTGCCCGCCACCGAGGTGCCGCCGCCCCGCGCGGTGATCGGCACGCCCTGCTCACGGCAGATCGAGACGGCAGCCCGCACATCGTCGGCGCAGCGGGGCAGCACCACCGCGCGGGGCGGTACCCGGTAGTTCGACGCATCGGTGGCGTACAGCGCCCGGCTTCCGGCATCGGTTGCCACCTCGCCGCGCACCGCGGCCCGCAACGCAGTGGCGAGTGCGGCGAGTGCCGGGTCGTCCCGGGAGTGGCCCATGTGCCCAGCATGGCGCCGGTCGGCGCCCAGGACGGTCGCCCCGCCGCGCGCCGTCCGGCACGGTCGCCCGGACGGGTTACCGTGCCGCCATGCGCTTGCGCCGATCCGCCAAGCCCGTCAACCCAGGCAGACACCGCGGTCCTACCGGGGAACAACAGGGCGCCGACCTCACGTCAGACCACGAACTCGATTCATATCTGAATGCGATCTCGCCGTTGCGGGACCCGGAGATCACCGACTCGGGACGGCGATTCGGCGACGCGAAGGTCTACCAGCTCCGGTTGCCGCCCGGCGCGGAGGAGAAGGTCCGGTGGCTGGCCGAACAGCAGGGCATGTCACCCTTGTCCTTGCTCCAGGACTGGGTGCTGCAACGCCTGCATCACGAGTTCGGCGGCTCCGGGGCGTATCCGCGCAGCTGAACCGCCGACCGGACCGCCGCACAGGCCGCCGTCAGCTCTCGGCGCAGCCCCTCCCGCCGAGCGCGGATCGCACCGCGAGCAGGGCGCTGACCGCAGCGCAGGATTGACCGTCACGCAGCAGTTCGATCGCCGAACGAAGTTCGGTCAGTGCCGCCGGGGTGATCCCCTCGCTGACTTCCATGGCAGCTTCGAGCCGGCCTGCCGAGGCGTCCACCGTCGCGGGCGACCGGCCCTCGCCCATCAGGGTCGCGATGGTCGCTTCCACTTCAGCCCGGACGCTGCGCCGCGTACTGGGGGCTTCGCTCACGCGACGACTCTACCCGCACCCGCTCACGCGGCGGTGAGGGCAGCCCGACCGGCGACGGTCAGCTCCGCGCGAACCCGCTCCCCGATGGCTCCCCGCACCGCGGGCCGGATCAGGCCGGCCTGCGCGAGCCGGTGTGCGGTGAACTGATCGCAGCACCCCAGCCCGTCGATGAGCAGGTCCGGTTCACGGCTGCAGACCAACTCGCCTCGCCCATCGGAGACCGCGCGGAGCATGGCCAGTGCCCGGCTGGTGATCGGGATGTCCTGCTGATCAGCGCCGAACGCCACCACGTCACTGCGCACTGCTTTCACCCTTCCC
Source organism: Pseudonocardiaceae bacterium (assembly GCA_036494005.1). GTDB lineage: Bacteria > Actinomycetota > Actinomycetes > Mycobacteriales > Pseudonocardiaceae. The sequence continues at coordinate 14,339 of DASXOV010000259.1, forward strand.
CCTACTGGTTCGGCCCTGGGCACCGCGGCCCCCTGGTGTTCATCGGGCGTCGGGCCGTGCTGCGTTACCCCTGACCGTCACCTCTTCCCAGAGGTAACCCCACAGACATGGAGAGCCCAGGGATGCCATTCCGGATACCGGATCGATAAAGCCGGGCCCGCGCGAGCCCGGCACACCGCCGTCCCGGGCGGTCATCGCTGTGCGCCCGCGATCAGCAGGCCCAGCACCAGCAGGCCCAGCACACCCAGCCCGATACCGAGCAGCATGGGTACCCGGGTGGCAGGCAACGGACGGCGGGCCCGCATCGCGGCCTGTACCCGGCTCCACCGCAGCACCGCCGCCGGAGCGAGCAGGGTCCCCATCGTCACCAGGATCACGCCGACCAGATGCCGTCCACCGGGGATGCCGAGCTCGGGCAGCAACGAGACCGTGGCCACACCGGCCGCGACGAGGGCCAGGGCGGTGCGGAGCCAGGCCAGCAGGGTACGTTCGTTCGCCAGCGTGAACCGGTGGTCGGGCTCCTCGCCGTCTCCGGTCCCCCCAGCCGGTCCGCCCGCCTGACCAGCCGCCGGCTCGGACACCGGATCAGGCATGCTGCAACCCAGGCGGCACGGCCGCGGCCCGGTGATGCTCTGACGACACCGAGTTCACGGAGTGTCGTAGGCTCGCCCAGGTGGGAACCGGAAACGCAGTGGGCCGGATAGTGGGATTGTGCCTGATCGCAGGCCTGCTGATGGCGGGCATGCTGTTCCCGGTCGCCGGGGGCTTCGGGATGGCCTCGAACCAGGCCAGTGCCACCGTCAACAATGTCTCCGCCAATCTCGTCGCGGGCGAGGTGCCGCTGGTTACCACGATCACCGACAAGGACAGCACCCCGATCGCCTACCTGTTCGACCAGAACCGGTTCAACACCCCACCCCAGGGGATCGCCGACTCGATGAAGGCCGCCATTGTCTCCATCGAGGACCGCCGGTTCTTCGAGCATCACGGAGTGGACTGGCGCGGCACCACGCGCGCCCTGATGACCAACCTGTCCTCCAGCGGCAGCGCGCTGGAAGGTCAGGGAGGTTCGACGCTCACCATGCAATACGTCAAGAACTACCTGCTCTACGTCGTGGCACGCAACGACTCCGAGCGGGCCGCCGCGGTGGAGAGCACGCCCGCCCGGAAACTGCGCGAGATCCGGGTGGCACTGCAACTGGAGAAGCAGCTGTCCAAGGAGGAGATCCTGGCGCGGTACCTCAACATGGTGTTCTTCGGGCACAACGCCTACGGGGTGGCATCCGCCGCCAGGACCTACTTCAACACCACGGCGGACAAGCTCACCATCGCACAGGCCGCGCTGCTCGCCGGTATGGTCAAGTCGACCAGCGCATACGACCCGGTGGAGCACCCGGAGGCGGCCCTGACCCGCCGCAACCTGGTGATCGACTCGATGACCAGCATCGGGTCGATCACCCCGGCGCAGGGCTCGGAGGCCAAGGCCGATCCACTGGGCGTGCAGCAACCGCTCACCGGGCTGGCCAACGGCTGCGTCGGCGCCGGTCCCGCGGACGGCTTCTACTGCCAGTATGTGCTCGACTACCTCGCGGCGGCGGGCTTCTCCGAGGAGAACTTGCGCCGCGGCGGCTACCTGATCCACACCAATCTCGATCGCCGGGCCAGTGACCTGGCCAAGCGCGCCGCCAACGCCGAGGTCCCCACCCAGACCAAGGGAATCGCCAACGCGATGGCGATCGTGCAACCGGGCAGGGACAAGCACCGGGTGGTGGCGCTGGTGGCCAACCGCGACTACGGACTCGACGCCCGGGTGGGCCAGACCTCCTACGCGCTGCCCTCGCTGGTGCAGGGCTTCGGTGCGGGCTCGATCTACAAGATCTTCACCTCGGCCGCCCTGCTGGCCCGGGGAATGGGGATCAACTCCCAGGTTCCCGTGACGGACTCCTACACCTCACGGGTGTTCCGGGACAAGGGCGGCCCGTACACGGTCACCAACGCCGGCGCGTACCGCACGGGCTCGGTCACCCTGCAGACCGCGCTGGCGATCTCACCGAACACCACCTTCGTCGCGCTGGAGGACCGGATCGGGTCGATCGACCCGGTGGTGGACATGGCATACAAGCTCGGTATGCGCCAGAGTCTGATGACCCGGGACGCCTCCGGCCGCACCATCGCCGATGCGGTCAAGCAACAGAAGCGCGGCTCGTACACGCTCGGGCCTGATCCGACCAGCCCCCTGGACCTGGCCAATGTCGGGGCGACGCTGATGAGCGCGGGGACCTGGTGCCCGCCGACGCCGATCGACTCCGTGACCGACCGCAACAACAAGCCGGTGACGGTGCCCGAACCGCCCTGTGAGCAGGTCGTTCCCGAAGGCCTGGCGAACACCCTGGTAACCGGCCTGAGCAAGGACGACCAGCCCAGCGGCACCTCCTTCGCCGCCGCGCAGAGCGCCGGATGGAACCGGCCGTTGCTCGGCAAGACCGGCACCACCCAGAACAACCGCTCCGCGGGGTTCGTCGGAGCGACCCCGCAGTACGCCGGCGCCGTGCTGGTCTGGCCGGACGGCTCGAACCCGGCCCCGATCTGCGACACCGACCCACCCCGGCTGTGCAGCAGCGGAAACATCTTCGGTGGCAAGGTGCCTGCCCGGACCTGGTTCAAAGCCATGATGCCGCTGCATGACGGGCTGCCGGTGCTGCCGCTGCCGCCCACCGACGACCAGTACGTCGTGGGCGGCGGGATCCCCCTGCCCAACGTCGTCGGGCAGGGGGAGAACCAGGCCCGGCTCATCCTGGAACGCGCCGGATTCAAGGTGGACACCAACTCCGTGAACTCGCGCCAGGCGGCCGGTGTCGTGGTGTCCCAGTCACCTCCCGACCGCGCGCTCGTGGGATCGCTGGTGATACTCGGTATCAGCAACGGTGTGGTGCCCATCCAGACGACCAGGCCGACCTACATCACACCCGAACCGGATACCGGGCAGCAGGGGCAACAGGGGCCTGAGGCGACCTATCTACCCGGGCCGACCCCCTATCCCTACCAACCACCCGAGCAACCCACACCCACCTACGAACCACCGCCGGCGACCGAGCCTCCCACCGGCACGATCGAGCCGCCAGCACCGTCGACCTGAGGTCAGCGCTGCAGGGCGGCCCGGACCGCGGCCGCCACCCGGGAGCCCTCGGCTCGACCGGCCACCCTGGCCGTCGCGGCCTTCATCACCGGACCCATCTGCCGGGGACCGGGGCGCTCACCGAGCTGGCCCGCGACGTCCTCGACTGCCTCGGTGACGAGTCGGGCGACATCGTCGTCACCGAGCTGCGCCGGGAGGTAGCCGGCGAGCACCTCGCCCTCGGCGCGCTCCTGAGCGGCGAGGGCGTCGCGGCCCGCCCCGTCGAACGCCTCGGCGGCCTCCCGGCGCTTCTTGGCCTCCCTGGTCAGCACCGCGAGCACTTCCTCATCGGACAACTCGCGGGCCGCGGAGCCGGCGACCTCCTCGGTCGCGACAGCGGACAGCGCCATCCGGAGGGTCGCCACGGTGGTGGTGTCCCGGGATTTGATCGCCGTGGTGAGGTCGGCGCGCAGCCGATCCTTCAGTTCCGCCATGCCGGGGACGCTACGCTGCCCGTGAGCGGGTGACAGCGTTCGGGCAGCTGGCCCGGGCAGCTGACCATGCGCACGGCGTAGTCTCCCCGACGTGAATCGACTAGGACGCGCCGTCGCAGGCGTTGCCGCACTAGGGGCTGCCGGGATGGGGTACGCCGCAGGCGTCGAATGCCGCCACTGGACGCTCCGGCAGGCCACCGTGCCGGTGCTGCCCCATGGGGCCGCACCGCTGCGCATCCTGCACATCTCGGACCTGCACATGACACCGGACCAGCAGTCCAAACAGCGCTGGGTGGCCGGTCTGGCCGATCTGGAACCCGATCTGGTGGTGAACACCGGCGACAATCTGGCACATCAGCGGGCCGTGCCCGCAGTGCTACGGGCACTGCAACCGCTGCTGGCGCGGCCCGGGGTTTTCGTCTTCGGCAGCAATGACTACTACGCCCCGAAGCCGAAGAACCCGGCTCGGTACCTGATGAAGCGCAAAGGCAAGTACGCCCGTGGCGCGGCCTTGCCCTGGACCGACCTGCGGGCCGCATTCGCCGAGCACGGCTGGCTCGACCTGACCCACGCTCGCCGCGAACTGAGGATCGCCGGGCGCCGGGTCGTCGCCGCGGGCGTGGACGATCCGCATCTGCGCCGGGATCGCTACGACCGGATCGCCGGGCGGACCCATCCCACCGCCGATCTGCGGCTGGGTCTCACGCACTCCCCCGAGCCGCGGGTGCTCGATTCCTTCGCCACCGACGGCTACGACCTGGTACTGGCCGGCCACACCCACGGCGGGCAGCTACGGCTGCCCGGATACGGCGCGATCGTGACCAACTGCGGGCTGGATCGCTCCCGGGCGCGTGGCGCGTCCCGGTGGGGTGTGCACACCTGGCTGCACGTCTCGGCAGGTTTGGGCACCTCCCCCTACGCGCCGGTGCGCTTCGCCTGTCCGCCGGAGGCGAGCCTGCTCACCCTGGTCCCTCGGGGCGGCGACACCGAGGTACCGGCCGGTGCCTGGATGACGGCCGGCATCGGCTAGACTCACGGCGGTCCTTCGGGGTGTGGCGCAGCTTGGTAGCGCGCTTCGTTCGGGACGAAGAGGCCGTGGGTTCGAATCCCGCCACCCCGACCAG
>DASXOV010000260.1:0-18169 GCA_036494005.1 Pseudonocardiaceae bacterium
AGTAGGGCGTGTCCGTCGCGGAACCGGACACCGTCGGCGCAGCGGGCCTCGACCTTGCCGTCGGCGAACTGCTCGGTGTAGAGGCGGGCGTAGAGCCCGTCGTGAGCGAGGAGCTCGGCGTGGGTGCCTTGCTCGACGATCCGGCTGTCCTCGACGGCCAGGATGACGTCGGCGCCGAGGACGGTGGACAGCCGGTGGGCGATTGCGATGGTGGTGCGGCGCTGGGTGGCGTGTTCGAGTGCCTGTTGTACGAGTCGTTCGCTGGCGGTGTCCAGCGCGCTGGTGGCCTCGTCCAGGATCAGGATGCGGGGATCTTTCAGCAGCACCCGGGCGATGGCCAGGCGTTGTTTTTCTCCTCCGGACAGCCGGTAGCCGCGTTCGCCGACCACGGTGTCGTAGCCCTGGGCGAAGGACAGGATGCGGTCGTGAATGTTGGCTGCCCGCGTGGCCGCTTCGAGCTCGTCTTGGGTGGCGTCGGGGTGGGCGTAGCGCAAGTTGTCCGCGACCGTGGCGTGCAGCAGGTAGGTGTCTTGGGTGACCATGCCGATGGCCTCGGCCAGCGAGGCCTGGGTCAGGTCCCGAACGTCGTGGCCGTCGATCAGGACCCGGCCGCGGTCGACGTCGTAGAGCCTGGGGATGAGGTAGGACAGCGTTGTTTTGCCCGAGCCGCTGGGGCCGACGATGGCGGCGAGTTGGCCGGGTTCGACGGTGAACGAGATGTCCTGCAGGGCGTGGACGGGCGTACTCGCGGTCTGAGCCGCAGCGGCCGGGTCTGGCGCCTGGTCGCTGCCGGTGGGCGCGGCGCCGACCTCGGTGGCGGTGGGGTAGCTGAACCAGACACCGTCCAGTTCGACCCGCCCGGCCAGGGTGGTGGTGCCCAGTACCCGGGCGTGGGGGCTGTCGACGATGCGGGGGGTCAGGTCCAGGTAGCCGAAGATGCGGGCGAACAGGGCCAGTGAGGTCTGCACGTCCAGCGAGACCCGCAGCAGGTTTACCGTCGGGAACAGCAGCCGGGTCTGCAGGGTGGTGAAGGCGACGATCGTGCCGGCGGTTATCGTCACGCCACTGCCGCCGGCGATGAGGAACCCGGCGACCAGGTAGACCAGGGCCGGGGTGACTCCCAGGAATGTCTGCACCACGGCGAAAAAGGACTGCCCGGTCATCGCCTGGCGGACCTGCAGCTCGACCTGACGAGCGTTCTCGGCCCGATAGCGCGTCAGTTCGTAGGCTTGCCGGTTGAACACCTTGGCCAGCAGCACACCAGACACCGAGAGTGACTCCTGGGTCAGCGCGGTCATCTCCGACAGCGACTCCTGAGTCCGACCGGCCAGCTTGCGCCGGACCCGTCCCACCCGCACCTGCAGCACCACGAACAGCGGGATCAGCGCGACCGCAACCAGCGTCAGCTGCCAGGACAGCACCACCATGGCCACCAGCGCGGCCAGGACCGTGACCACGTTGCCCAAGATGGAGCTGGCGGTGTCGCTGAGCACCGACTGCACCCCACCAACGTCGTTGGCCAGCCGGGACTGGATCGCCCCCGTGCGGGTCGCGGTGAAAAACGACAGATCCAGCCGCTGCAGGTGCTCGAACAGCCGCCCGCGCAGATCGGCCATCACCCGGTTGCCCAGCAGCGTGGTCTGGTAGGTCTGATACACCCCGATCAGCGCTGACACCACCGGGACCACCACCATCCCGGCGACCAGCCACGCCAACAGCCCCAGCCGCACCGCGCCCCCACCCAGCGGGAACAGCGCCCGGTCGAACGCGGCCTGAGTGAGAAAAGGGGTGATGATGCCCAACCCGCTAGACACCAGCACCGCCACCACGATCACTACCAGGCTCGCGCGGTAGGGCGTGAACAGCGCCCAGACCCGCCGGCCCAACCTGTCCGGTTCCATGGCTGGACCCTAGATCGAGCCAGCCCGGGTCTCCGTGAGCACTACGGGGTGCTAGGTAGTTCATGGGCCGACCCCCTGGAACTGGTCGGTGATGATGATCGCCTGGTCGGGTTCGCCGGGGCGTTGCTGTTGCGGCTGCTGGCCGAGCGGACCGGGCTGCGCGTTGGTGTGTCGGCGGCGATGGCGTGGCGGCGCTCTCGGAGGCCGGACAGGTGCAGCTGATCCGGCTGAACGCGGCGGTGACCTCGTTCCGGCGGCACTGGTGGGAGCTGCTGGCTTCCCGCTCGCAAGGGTTCCCCTGGCTCAAGGTCGCCGGGCGGGAGCTGACCGGGATCACGGTGGTGGGCCTGGACGCCTCGATCGTGTTCGCGGCCTCGGAGAAGAGAACGCCCAGCCCACCTACAAGGGCGGGATCGGGTTCTGCCCCAACCTGGCCACCTGCGACAACACCGATGACATGCTCGCGATCGACCCGCGCTCCGGCGGTGCGACATCGAACTGCGCGGCGGACAACATCGTCCTGCTAGATCTGGCGGTGTCCCGGCTTCCGGGGGGCTACCGGCACGTTTGTACGCACACGCCGAGAGTGCTGAGCGGTCTGGTCTGTCGCACAACAAGGGAGGGGCACCTGGCTGGTCGACCCTCCCTGGCTGTTGGGCTACTTGACGTCGCCGTAGACGGTCTTGTCGTGACGGTGGTCACGACGTCGTTACCGGTTCCGGGGACACCGGAGCACACACGCTGGTTAGGTCTGCCCGGGCCGCACCGCGAACACGCTGGACTGATCCAGCGGGGCGGAACCGAGCTTGCTGACGATGGCGTTGTATCCGTCCGGCCCGCAAGGCGGTCAGGAAATACGCCCCTTTAGCTCGAACCGCGCTGTCCGCACGAGGGCTCTGTCGCCGGACAGTTGACACGGCGCGGCCTTGCCCACACCATTACCTTACGAGCGAGCCAACCGGCGGGTGAGGCGTATGATTGAGCTTCTTCGATCAAACGATCCTGTTCTGGTGTCATTCGTGACGTCGCTTCTGCTTGATGCCGGGATCGAGCACAGCATCGCCGACGCGCACATGAGTGTGATCGAGGGATCTATCGGCGCATTGCCGAGCCGGATACTCATTGCCCATGAGCAATACGACGACGCTTGCCGTCTTCTCGCCGACGCGGGGGTGACGATCTAGCCCCGCGTCGGCAACGTCGCGATATCCGGATTTGACGCGTGATCCTCAGTCGATGTCTCGAGTTCCGGGTAAGCGATGCCATGGCACGTCGGCAAGGTCGAATACGATGTACTCTTCTCGGCGCGAGCGGACACCCCGCTGTGTGCCTACCGGCCAGGACTTTGGCCGGTCAGCATAGTCGGGATGCCCGGCTGGTGTTGTTCATGCCATACCCCGGCCCAGCAGATCAGTCGCGAGATACTGAGCAGCGTTGCGAACCCCTGCCCATGCCTCATACGTGGTGGGCAACGAGGCTGTGCAGGACGGCGTCGAGCACAAGGTCTTCAGGTCCGCCGACCCGGGCGTGCCGTGCGATGCGCTCTGCGCGGTCGAGTATGTCTCGCAGCCGGTCCATGACGGTATTCGAGGGGATCACCGGCACCGGGCGGACAGGGACCTGCTGAGGATCGGGAGGGAGCAACACATGGCCGAGGGCAAAGCGGCCGCGACGAGCGGGGACAACCGCGCCCAGCAACCTGGGCCGCCCAGGACGTTGATGCAGGCGCATGAGGCGCTGGTGCGGATCCGGCCGAAGGGGGACGCGTCGCCGACGGTGGAGGAAGCTCGGTATCGAATAAATGTTCGATTTTATTACTGAGAGGCGCGATTGGCAACAGACCGGTGGGAGATCAGGGTCGGCATGCCACTCCCGCATTCGACGCCGCTTACGCTTGAACGACCGGAAATGCCACACGATGATCGAATCGCGTGAGAAGATCAGATGATCGAATCGCGTGAGAAGATCAACCGCAGCGACTCCCGATTACCGTTGCACACCAGGTCACGCATAATCATTCGCCGCCCCGTCCGCCGGATCAGCCGGGCCAGCGAGAACCACCTCGGATAGTCCAGCCCGACGATCATCTCCGCACGGGACAGGGGAATGTCGAGCCAGTGCCCGTATGCTGAGTCCAGGACCCAGCAGTCCCGGGCGCAGATCGCCGAGATCCGGATCCGCTGGTCATCCACGGGAACCGATACCCAGCCCGGTTTCCAGGTCAGGTCGTCCACCGAATAATAGGGCACATTCAAGACGGTGCCGATTCGTTCGGCAAGAACACTCTTGCCCGCGCCGGTCACGCCATAGACCAGAATCCGTGCGGGGGTCGACGACACCCGCTCGCGCACGCGCCGGCGGTACCCGCGCTCAGCCGCTCTGGGGCTCGCTGTCGAGTGTCCCAGCACGACCATGCTCATCCTGGCCAACGCCGGTACCCCGCTTGACGCTGGCCAGCAGGAGCTGGGCGACGTCGAGCACCTCGGTGGTGTTGCCCGCCGCACCCTCGCTCGCCCTGGTGGTGAGGCCGTCGGTGAGCATCACCCGGCAGAACGGGCATCCGGTGGCGATCTTCGACGTCTCAGTGGCGATCGCCTCGTCGACCCGATCCAGGTTGACCCGTTTGCCGATGTGCTCCTCCATCCACATCCGGGCGCCGCCCGCCCCGCAGCACATCGCCCGGTCGGCGTGCCGGGGCATCTCGGTCAACTGCGCACCGGAGGCGCCGACCAGCTCGCGCGGCGGGGAGTACACCTCGTTGTGCCGTCCGAGGTAGCAGGGGTCGTGATAGGTGACCTCCGGGCCGTCAGTTGCGTCCGAGGCGGCCACCGGCACCAGCTTGCGATCCCGCACCAGCTGGTTGAGCAGCTGGGTGTGGTGCACCACCTCGTAGTGCCCGTCCAGCTGCGGGTACTCCCGGCCGAGGGTGTTGAAACAGTGCGGGCAGGTCGTCACGATCTTGCGGCGGCCGGGCTCGCGGTCCTCGAAGACCGTGTTGAGTACCTCGACGTTCTGCTGCGCGAGCATCTGGAACACGAACTCGTTGCCCGACCGCCGGGCCGGGTCCCCCGTGCAGGTCTCGCCGTCGCCGAGTACCGCATAGTTGACCCCGGCGCGGTGCAGCAGCTCCGCCGTCGCCCGCACCGTCTTGCGGGCGTTGTCGTCATAGGCGCCCGCGCAGCCGATCCAGAACAGGTACTCGACGTCGTCGGGCAGCGTCGGTCCGGCCAGCTTCGGGACCTCGAAGTCGAGGCCCTTCGTCCAGTCCATCCGGGCGGACGAGTTCTGCCCCCACGGGTTGCCCTTGTTCTCCAGGTTGCGGAACAGCGTGCCCAGCTCGCTGGGGAACTCCGACTCGATCAGCACCTGGTAACGCCGCATGTCCACGATGTGGTCGACGTGCTCGATGTCCACCGGGCACTGCTCCACGCAGGCCCCACAGGTGGTGCACGACCACAGCACGTCGGGGTCGATCACGCCGCCCTGTTCGGCGGTGCCCACCAGCGGCCGGGTGGCCTGCTCGGGCCCGGAGCCGGGGACCCGGCCGAAGCCGGACTCCGGCACGTGGTGACCATTCCCCGCGGCCAATGCCAGCACGTCGATGTCGCTGTGATCGGGTACGTCCTTGTCGCCCAGGAGGTAGGGCGCCTTGGCGAACAGGTGATCCCGCAGATCCATGATCACGAGTTTCGGGGACAGTGGCTTGCCGGTGTTCCACGCCGGGCACTGGCTCTGGCAGCGACCGCACTCGGTGCAGGTCGTGAAGTCCAGCATGCCCTTCCAGGTGAAATCCTCGACCTTGCCCCGGCCGAAGACGTCGTCCTCACCCGGATCCTCGAAGTCGATCGCCTTACCGCCGGACTCCATCGGCAGCAGCGGGCCGAGCGCCGTGGGCATCCGCTTGGCCGAGACGTTGACCGGCGCCAGGAAGATGTGCAGGTGCTTGGAGTGCAGCACGATGATCAGGAAGGCCAGCATCACGCCGATGTGCAGCAGCAGCGCGACCGTCTCCAGCACCTGGTTGGCGCCGGCGCCCAGTGGCGCGAGCAGTGCGCCCGCCGCGTGCGAGGCGAACGCCCCTGAGGCGTACGGGAAGGTACCGGCGTTCACCGCGGTGCCCCGGAACAGGAACAACGTCCAGACCACGTTGAAGATCATGAACAGGATGAGCCAGGCGCCCCCGGTGTGCGACCCGTAGAAGCGGGACGCCCGCTGTCTGCGCGCCGGCGCCTGACGTACCCGGATGATCGCGAACGCGACGATCGAGGCGAGTACGGCGAGTGCGATGAAGTCCTGCAGGAAGCCCAGTGCCGGCCAGTGGCCGATCAGCGGGATGGCGAAGTTCTCGTCGAACAGCGCGCCGTATGCCTCGAGATAGACGCTGGCGAGAATGACGAATCCCCAGAAGGTGAAGAAATGCGCCAGGCCGGGGATCGTCCACTTCAGCAACCGCTGCTGCCCGAACACCTCGACCAGTTGCGCCCGCAGTCGTTCACCCAGGTGGTCCGTGCGGCCGGGAGCCGGCTGGCCCGAACGAACCAGGGAGTAGAGCCACCACGCTCGTCGTCCGGCGAACACGAGGGTCAGGACGGTGAGCCCCAGGCCGATCGCCAGTCGCGCTGCCATCACGGCGTCCACCTCCATGGTGCACAGTCTCCCTGGAGCACCGTGCTGGTGCACTGCACCCCTTGGTGGGGCAGATGAGGACTCCCCGCAGCAGGCTACGACTTGTTACCGATCGGTAGCCACCGGGTGCGCGGGTGACCGTGGCCACCCCGCCGGCCCGGCCCGGCACTGATCAGATCGACGATCGCGACGGCGAGGGCCTGGTCAGAGGGCCTGGTCCGGCGGGAACGGGTCGAAGTCCGGGTCCTCCTCGATCGCGGTCTCGATCGCCTCACGGTTCTCGGCGATCATCCGATCGAGATGGCCGCGGAGCAGCCCGGCATTGGGCGAGTCCCCGGAGAAGACCGCCGCCCAGCTGTCCTGGCGACGGTCGATGCGGTTCGCCAACTCCCGCATGTCGTCGCCGAGGTCCCCACGCCGGGCCGCGTCCTGCAATGCCCGGAGATCCTCGGCGGTGGGCTGGTTGTCGCGCCGAAACCGGATCAGTTCCCGTTCGGTTTGCGCGATGACCTCACCGAGGTCGGCCTTGGCCGCTTGTATCCGGGCATCGAGGTCGGTGAAGTCGCTGGTCATCTGGCCCTCCCGGCAGCGGAGGCCGCTCCGGCAGCAGAGGGAGCAGACGGCAACGCGTCCGCACTGAAGGTGGAGATGCAGAGCTGGATGAAGGATGTCACCAGGTTCAGGAAGTCCCAGAAGACCATGATCACCTTGCGAGCGCTGTTGACCATGGTGATGGCCTCCTTGATGCTCTTGATCAGCTTCCACTGCCCGTAGAACGGGATCGCGGCGTTGCTGAGACCCGCGGAGACGATCGCGATCACCTCTTTGATGATGTCCACGACGCACTGGGCCATCTTGACCGCCTGGTCGATTGCATCACCGAGGTAGCCGGCCAGTTGCCGCATCGTCGAACTCTGGTCGGTGAGGCATGTGACCCACTTGTCCATCTGGGCGATGGCCGCGGCGGACGCGGACCCGATCCAGGTGTGCGTGATCGCGCCGTTACCGGACTTGAGATTGGCGTCGACGGCGTCGACGCAGTCGGCGAGGTGCTGCCAGGCGGAGACCTGCCGGGCGGCCTCCTCGATGTTGCCCGCGATCCAGCGGGTGACGTACTCACGCGGGTCGGGGCCACCGACCCAGACGATGAGGTCGCACACGTGGTCCAGAATCCAGCCGAAGGACACTTCTGGAAGCGCGGCACCGTTGCTGCTCGGCGGATCCAGCGTCCGCGCGGGAGACGAGACGTCGTCGAATCCGTTGCCGACGCCGTCATCGGCGGTGTGCAGGGTGACGCCCCCGGCCAGGTGGGAGAAGTGGTTGCTCGAGCGATCGTCCGCCGACTTGTATTCCTCTGCACTCGCATTCAATGCGGCATGCTCGTGGTCGAGGCCGGTGCTGTCGGCCTGCAGAATGTCGTGGAGCTTGCCGAGCAGCGCGGCGTAGTCCCCGGTCAGCAGTTCAAGGACAGCCCCGAAGTCGGCGTCCGCGATATTCGTGGCGGCATACTCGTGAGCCGAACCCGCGTCACCGGAAGCGCGACGCACTTGGCTCGCCCATCCCCGCAGGTCACTGAGCTCGACGGTGACATCCGGCACCATGGCCCCCTTCGTGTGACCTTCTGCCTTCGAAGGGGCGGAGGGTACAACACCGTCCGTGGCGGTTTCAGTTTCCCTGCCAGAACGCAATCATCAGCACGCATTGGAGCACGAGTACGCCGAGAATCACGGCCCATTGCCTGCCGAACGCCCAGTGCCGCCGCACCGCGATCAGCACCAGCACGATGCCGGCGACGCCTGCGGCAACGCACGCGACCAGCCAGGCCGGATTCCCGGACGTGACTCCGATCACGAGGACGATGGCGGAGAACAGAATCGCGCCGATGATCAGCGACTCGCGCAGGAATCCTTCGGCGAGCGCGGCCAGGGCAGCCGGGAGAAAGCCGACCCATGCCTTCCGGCGCTCGGGGGGCGCCGCCGCGCGGTCGACGGCGTCGGCGCGGCGATACGCCGCTCGGAAGAGCGGTCCGTCCTCATCGGTGGGCTCCGGCTGTGACCCAGGCACGGTGCAGACCGTAGCAACAGGGCCACGAGCATCGAACGCACTGTGCTGAACCTAGGCTGTAGCCGGCCGGGAACACGGCGACCACCGCGTCCGTTGGGGCGTCAGGAAGGTTGAGCGTGTTCCGCTCAGGTCGCGAGTTGACGACGGAGGGTTGTCGCCAGCAGACTTGAGCCAGGATCAGTCAAGTTCGAAAGGGTTGCTCACATGGCTCGTGCGGTCGGCATCGACCTCGGCACCACCAACTCAGTCGTGGCCGTCCTGGAAGGCGGCGAGCCCACGGTCATCGCGAACTCCGAGGGCTCGCGGACCACACCGTCGGTGGTCGCCTTCGCCAAGAACGGTGAGGTGCTCACCGGGCAGTCCGCCAAGAACCAGGCGGTCACCAACGTGGACCGCACCATCCGGTCGGTCAAGCGGCATATGGGCACCGACTGGTCGACCGAGGTCGACAAGAAGAAGTACACCGCGCAGGAGATCAGCGCCCGGGTGCTGATGAAGCTCAAGCGCGACGCCGAGTCCTACCTCGGCGAGGACGTGACCGACGCGGTGATCACCGTGCCCGCGTACTTCGAGGACGCCCAGCGGCAGGCCACCAAGGAGGCGGGCCAGATCGCCGGGCTCAACGTGCTGCGGATCGTCAACGAGCCCACCGCGGCGGCCCTGGCCTACGGGCTGGACAAGGGCGAGAAGGAACAGACCATCCTGGTCTTCGACCTCGGTGGTGGCACCTTCGACGTGTCGCTGCTGGAGATCGGCGAAGGAGTGGTCGAGGTCCGCGCCACCTCCGGGGACAACCACCTCGGCGGCGACGACTGGGACGAGCGGATCATCACCTGGCTGGTGGACAAGTTCAAGGCGTCCCAGGGCATCGATCTGACCCGCGACAAGATGGCCATGCAGCGGCTGCGTGAGGCCGCGGAGAAGGCCAAGATCGAGCTGTCCAGCTCGTCCAGCGCGACGATCAACCTGCCCTACATCACCGTCGACTCGGACAAGAACCCGCTGTTCCTGGACGAGACGCTGTCCCGCGCCGAGTTCCAGCGGATCACCTCCGACCTGCTGGACCGCTGCCGGGCCCCGTTCCGCAACGTGGTCAAGGACGCCGGTATCTCGGTCGGGCAGATCGACCACGTGGTGCTGGTCGGTGGCTCCACCCGGATGCCCGCCGTGCACGACCTGGTCAAGGAACTCACCGGCGGCAAGGAGCCGAACAAGGGCGTCAACCCCGACGAGGTCGTCGCCGTCGGTGCCGCGCTGCAGGCCGGAGTGCTCAAGGGTGAGGTCAAGGACGTCCTGCTGCTCGATGTCACCCCGCTGTCGCTGGGTATCGAGACCAAGGGCGGCGTGATGACCAAGCTCATCGAGCGCAACACGACCATCCCGACCAAGCGTTCGGAGATCTTCACCACGGCCGACGACAACCAGCCGTCGGTGCAGATCCAGGTGTTCCAGGGCGAACGGGAGATCGCGGCCTACAACAAGAAGCTCGGCATGTTCGAGCTCACCGGGCTGCCCCCCGCCCCGCGTGGCGTGCCGCAGATCGAGGTCACCTTCGACATCGACGCCAACGGCATCGTGAACGTCTCGGCCAAGGACATGGGCACCGGCAAGAGCCAGGCCATGACCATCACCGGTGGGTCCGCGCTGCCCAAGGAAGACATCGACCGGATGATGCACGACGCCGAGGAGCATGCGGAGGAGGACCGCAACCGCCGCGAGGAGGCCGAGACCCGCAACCAGGCGGAGTCGCTGGTCTACCAGACCGAGAAGTTCATCAAGGACAACGACGAGAAGCTGCCCGCCGACGTCAAGGACAAGGTGAACGCTGCGCTGGGTGAGGCCCAGGAAGCGCTCAAGGGCACCGACACCGGCGCGATCCGGGCTGCGATGGAGAAGCTCGCCACCGAGTCCCAGGCGCTGGGCCAGGCGCTCTACGGAAACGCCCAGGGTGGCGATGCGGCGGCGGCAGGTGCCGCGGGAGGTGGTCCCGCCGGTGGGCCGTCCGCGGCGGGTGCCGATGACGTCGTCGACGCCGAGATCGTCGATGACGAGCCCGGAGGCGACAAGAAGTGAGCTGGGAGCCCGACTCCGTCGAGGGAAATGCCGGTGACGAGCAACCGAGGGTCGTGGTGAGAGACAAGCGGAGGATCGATCCGGTGACCGGACAGGTGCGGGTGCCGCCGGACGGCGAGCAGCCTGCAGGTGGCGGTGTGCGAGTCGACGAGGGCGCAAGCCGCGCCGACTCCGGCGAGAGCGTGGAAGTGGGCGCCCAGGAGCTCGCCTCGTTGCGGTCCCAGCTCGAGGAACGGACCGGGGACCTGCAGCGCATCACCGCCGAGTACACCAACTACCGCCGCAGGGTGGAACGGGATCGTCAGGCGGCGACCGTCCTGGCCAAAGCGCAGGTGGCCGGTGAGCTGCTCACCGTGCTCGACGACATCGACCGGGCCGAGGCGCACGGCGACCTGTCCGGGACGTTCAAGGCCGTCGCGGACAAGCTGGTGGCCGGGCTGGTGGCGCACGGTCTGGAGTCCTTCGGAATGGCGGGCGACGGGTTCGACCCGGACGTGCACGAGGCGGTCCAGCACAGCACGTCCCCCGATGTCCGGGAGCCGACCGTCACCACAGTGCTACGCCGTGGTTACCGCTTCGGCGAGCGCGTGCTACGCCCGGCGATGGTGGTGGTGACCGACGCCGAACCGGCGGACATCGGGGCCGGCGCAGCGCCGGAGCCCACGTCGCGGGATGCGGCGAGGTTCGACGTCGCCGGCTCCGCGGACGCTGACGCCGTCGCTGGTTCACCTGGGGCCGATGCCCCGGGTGCCGGTTCTGGTGCGGCGTCCCAGGAACCCGGCCCCGCGCAGCCGCGCTGATGCGGGGAGGAGACGGTCGGTGAGCGCGAGGGAGTGGATCGAGAAGGACTTTTACGCTGAGCTGGGCGTCTCCTCCTCCGCGACCGCGGAAGACATCAAGAAGGCGTACCGCAAGCTGGCGCGGGAGTTACACCCGGATGCCAACCCGGGCGACGCCAAGGCCGAGGCCCGGTTCAAGTCGGTGTCCGAGGCCTACGGCGTGCTCTCCGACGCAGAGAAGCGCAAGCAGTACGACGAGGCGCGCAGCCTGTTCGGCGCCGGATTCCGGCCGGGTGCCGGTGGGTTCGGTGCCCCGGGTGGCTCCGGGAGCTTCGACCTCGGTGACCTCTTCGGGGGCGCGGGCGGTCAGCCTGCTGGTGCCGGTGGCCTCGGTGACCTGCTGGGCGGGCTGTTCGCCAACCGCGGGAACTCCACCGGCGGTCGCCACGCCGGGGGGAGCCGTCCCCGGCGCGGCGCGGACGTCGAGACCGAGGTGTGGATCGACTTCACCGAGGCGGTGAACGGTGCCACCGTGCCGCTGCGGCTGTCCAGCCCGTCCACCTGCGGCAGCTGTGGCGGCACCGGTGCCAGGGCGGGCACCACGCCGAGGACCTGCCCGGTGTGTGGTGGCTCGGGACTCGTTACTCGCAGTCAGGGTGCGTTCGCGTTCTCCGAGCCGTGCCGTGATTGCCGTGGTGCGGGGCGGATCGTGGACGAGCCGTGTACGGAGTGCGCTGGTCAGGGCGTGTCCACTCGGACCAGGGCGCTCACCATGCGGATTCCCGCCGCGGTCGCCGATGGTCAGCGGATCCGGCTGGCCGGGCAGGGTGAGCCGGGGCTGCGTGGGGCGCCCGCTGGCGATCTCTACGTGCTGGTGCACGTCAACCCCCATCCGGTGTTCGGGCGTTCCGGCGACGACCTCACCATGACGGTGCCGGTGTCGTTCCCAGAACTCGTCATGGGCGCGACACTCACCGTGCCGACGCTGGACGGCACGGTGTCGCTCAAGGTTCCCGCGGGCACCACCAACGGGCGCACGCTGCGGGTGCGCGGCAAAGGCATCGCGGGCAGGCACGGTAAGCCAGGTGATCTGCTGGTGACCCTGCAGATCGCGGTGCCCGCCAAACTGGAGCGGGCCGCGAAGGAGGCGCTGGAGGCCTACGCGCGGGCCACCGCGGGAGAGGACCCCCGCGCTGAGCTGATCACGCGGGCCCAGCGTAAGGGGGCGGCCCGGTGATCACCCCGACCCCGCACGGCGCGAATGAGGACACCCCGGTGTTCGTGATCTCGGTGGCCGCCCAGTTGGCCGGATTGCACGCGCAGACACTGCGCAGTTACGACCGGATGGGGCTGGTGTCCCCCGGTCGTAGCTCGGGGGGAGGTCGTCGTTATTCGGCGCGCGACATCGCACTGCTGCAGGAGGTGCAGCGGCTGTCCCAGGACCACGGGGTCAATCTGGCCGGGATCAAGCGGATCATCGAGCTGGAGAACCAGGTGGAGGCGCTGCACTCCCGGCTGGCCGAACTCGCGGCGGAGCTGGACGAGGCACACGCCCACCTCGCGGCGGCCCACACCGCGGCCGAGCAGGCCGCCGCCGCCGTGCACGCCTCCTACCGCCGCGACCTGGTGCCGGTGCGCCCTCCCGACGAGGCCGCCCTCGTCGTGTGGCGCCCCTCCCCACGTCGCAGGTAGCTCTTGAAGAGCTACCTGCTCAGTCGAGGGTGAACGGGTCGTATCTGATCCGGTCGAGTGGCGTCCCGGCGACGAGCATCCGGGAGACGGTCGCTCTGATCATGGCGGGCGAGCCGCAGACCAGCGCGTCCCGATCCGCCCAGGCACCGAACCGGGTGACCACCTCGGCGAGGGTCCCGTGTTCGGCCCCGGTCCCGGGTCGGCCTTCCTCCACCACCGGGATCACCGTCAGCCAGGGGTTGGTCGCGGCCATCTCGGTGAGGGTGGCGAGGTCGTAGAGGTCGTCGTGGGTCCGGCCACCCACGAACAGGTGCACGTCCGGATTGTCGCCCCAGCGCGTGAGGTCCTCGATCATGGCGCGGATCGGGGCGATTCCGGTGCCACCGGCGACCATCACGACGTCCCGGCCCGCGGCGCGATCCACCGACATGCGCCCCATCGGCGAGCCCATTCGCCAGCTGTCGCCGACCTGGGTGTGGCCGACGATCGACCGGCTCACCCAGCCGTCGTCCACGCCGCGGATATGGAACTCCAACGATCCGTCCGGCCGGGGGGCGTTCGCGGGGGAGAGATAACGCCACATCCGGGGTCGTTGCGGTACCTCCACGCTTACGTACTGCCCGGCCCGATACGGCAACGGCTGGTCCGGCTTCACCCGCACCACAGCGAGGTCCCAGGTCAGCCGCTGGTGCTCGACGACCTCCGCGGTCCACCACGCGGGGCCCTGGTCGGCATCGGCCGCTTCGACCATCGTCCTGGCGACCAGACCGAATGCGTCCGCCCACGCCTTCTCCACCTCGGGCGTCCACGCCGGGCCCGCATGGCGGCCGACTGCGCTGATCAGGGCGTTGCCCACAGCGTCGTAGTGCTGAGCGATGACACCGAACTTGCGGTGATCGCGTCCCAGTTGGCGCAGGAACGGCACCAGATCGTCGGGCCGGTCGACCATCTGCACGACGTGCACCAGCGCCCGCAGTAGCCGGCTGCGCTGAACCTCCATGTTGGCGGCGAACAGTTCCCGGGTGGCCGGAGCCATCGCGAAGAGCATCGCGTAGAAGAAGCGGGCCACCTCCTCGGCGCACGGCTCGACCACCGCGAAGCTCTCCCGGATGAGCCGGACCATGGTGGCGGCACTACCGGTGTCATGGGGTTCGCGGCCGGGTGGGGGCACTGGTCTCAGCGCGGCATTGGCGGTCATAGTCCGGGCGGGTCTTCTCCAGGTGGGCGGCGGGCCGCTGGGCCCCCGCGATCTATACGAACTCCCCCGACGCGGGCGGGCACTTCACGGCGCATCCAGCCCGCTCGCTCTTTGATCGTTTTTGCTGTCAGGCATCGCTGCCAGGTCTGATCGGTACTCTTACCTACTGCTCCTCTGCTTCGTGGTGCTCGTGGGGCGCCGCAGTATGACACGGTATCGGCCATCTTCTGCGCGACGGCGCCGACGCGCAGGGCACGCACCTACCCGGTCCGTTCAACCACATGTTGTCCGGCGCATTCCGCGACCCTCGACACCAGCTGGAGAGTCCGACCCGGGCTGCGCCGAGCACCACAGTAGAGCTCTTCGCCCGCGCCGCAACCGCTTCCGCCGGGGTTAGCCATGCCGGCCGGCCGTGACACTGTTCCTCCCGCTGCCCTCCCTGAATAGATTGAGCGGAACACGCTCAACTTTCCTGACGTTGTTGGTGCAGGCGGGCAGGATGGGCACCGCTAGGACGCCCGCGCGGAGGGACGCTTCGAGGATGGACGCTTTCAACCCCACCACCAAGACCCAGGCTGCCATCTCCTCGGCGGTCCAAGCCGCCACCGTGGCGGGCAACCCGGACGTGACGGCGGTGCACCTGCTCGGGGCGTTGCTCGGGCAGGCCGACGGAATCGCCGCGCCGTTGCTCGCGGCGGTGGGTGCGGACGCCGCCGCGGTGCGCGCGGAGCTGACGGAGCTGACCCGGCGCCTGCCGTCGGCCACCGGCTCCACGGTGGCCGCGCCGCAGCTCGACCGGCAGGCGGCCAGGGCGCTCAACCACGCGCAGCAGCTGGCCACCGAGATGGGCGACTCCTACGTCTCCACCGAGCACCTGCTCGTCGGGCTGGCTGCCAACGGCGCAGCGGTCGGCCAGTTGCTGGCCAGGCACGGCGCCACGCCGGACGCGCTGCGGGAGGCGTTCCAGTCCGTCCGCGGGTCGGCGCGGGTGACCAGCCCCGACCCCGAGGGCACCTACCAGGCGCTGGACAAGTACGGCATGAACCTCACCGAGCGGGCGCGCTCCGGCGAGCTGGATCCGGTGATCGGCCGGGATGCCGAGATCCGCCGGGTGGTGCAGGTTCTCTCCCGGCGGACCAAGAACAACCCGGTGCTCATCGGTGAGCCCGGCGTCGGCAAGACCGCCATCGTCGAGGGGCTGGCGCAGCGGATCGTCGCGGGCGACGTGCCGGAGTCGTTGCGCGGCAAGCGGGTCGTCGCGCTGGACCTGGGCTCCATGGTGGCGGGCGCGAAGTATCGCGGTGAGTTCGAGGAGCGGCTCAAGGCGGTGCTCAAGGAGATCACCGACGCGGCCGGCCAGGTCATCACCTTCATCGACGAACTGCACACCATCGTCGGAGCAGGCGCCACCGGCGAGTCGGCGATGGACGCCGGCAACATGATCAAGCCGATGCTGGCCCGTGGTGAGCTGCGCATGGTCGGCGCCACCACGCTGGACGAGTACCGCGAGCACATCGAGAAGGATCCGGCGCTGGAGCGCCGGTTCCAGCAGGTGCTGGTCGGCGAACCGTCGGTGGAGGACACCATCGGCATCCTGCGCGGGCTCAAGGAGCGCTACGAGGTGCACCACGGCGTGCGGATCACCGACGCCGCGCTGGTCGCTGCCGCCACCCTGTCGGACCGCTACATCACCGCCCGGTTCCTGCCGGACAAGGCGATCGACCTGGTGGACGAGGCGGCGTCGCGGCTGCGCATGGAGATCGACTCCCGGCCGGTGGAGATCGACGAGGTGGAGCGCGCGGTGCGCCGCCTGGAGATCGAGGAGATGGCGCTGGCCAAGGAGTCCGACCCGGCGTCGCTGCAGCGGCTCGCCGTGTTGCGCGCCGAGCTGGCCGACAAGCGGGAACGCCTGGCCGAGCTGACCACCCGCTGGCAGAACGAGAAGAACGCCATCGAGGCCACCCGGGAGCTCAAGGAGCAGCTCGAGCAGCTGCGCGGGGAATCGGAGCGCGCCGAGCGCGACGGTGACCTCGGCCGGGCCGCCGAGCTGCGCTACGGCAAGATCCCGGCGCTGGAGCGGCAGCTGTCCGAAGCCACCGCGTCGGCGCGGGAACCGCAGGTGATGCTCAAGGAAGAGGTCGGTCCCGACGACGTGGCCGACGTGGTGTCGGCGTGGACCGGGATCCCGGCCGGGCGGCTGCTGGAAGGCGAGACCGCCAAGCTGCTGCGGATGGAGGAGGCGCTCAGCCGGCGCGTCGTCGGTCAGGCCGAGGCGGTGCGGGCCGTCTCGGACGCCGTCCGCCGGGCCCGCGCCGGAGTCGCCGACCCGGACCGCCCCACCGGGTCGTTCCTGTTCCTCGGCCCCACCGGCGTCGGAAAGACCGAGCTGGCCAAGGCACTGGCGGAGTTCCTGTTCGACGACGAGCGCGCCATGGTCCGCATCGACATGAGCGAGTACGCCGAGAAGCATTCGGTGGCCCGGCTGGTCGGCGCGCCGCCCGGCTACGTCGGCTACGACAAGGGCGGGCAGCTCACCGAGGCGGTCCGGCGCAGGCCGTACACCGTCGTGCTGCTCGACGAGGTCGAGAAGGCGCACCCCGACGTCTTCGATGTGCTGCTCCAGGTGCTCGACGACGGGCGGCTCACCGACGGCCAGGGCCGCACGGTGGACTTTCGCAACGCCATCCTGGTGCTCACGTCCAACCTGGGCTCGGCGGCACTGGCCGACGCCACCCTGGACGAGCGGCAGCGCACCGACGCGGTGCTCGCGATGGTGCGCTCGCATTTCAAGCCCGAGTTCGTCAACCGGCTGGACGACCTGGTCGTGTTCCACGCCCTGTCCACCGAGGAGCTGACGTCCATCGTCGACATCCAGATCGGTCAGCTGGCCCGCCGCCTGGCGGCCCGGCGCCTGCGGCTGGACGTCACCGACGCGGCGCGGGAATGGCTGGCGATGAACGGGTTCGATCCGCTCTACGGGGCGCGGCCGTTGCGCAGGCTGGTGCAGTCCGCGATCGGTGACCAGCTGGCCAGGGCGCTGCTCGCCGGTGAGATCACCGACGGCGACACCGTCCGGGCCGACCTCGACGAGGCGGGAGCCGGCGGCACCGGAACACTCGTGGTCACCTGTGGATAACCCGTGAGTGGCGATGCGAGTCATAGCTCGCATCGCCACTCACGGGCGGCACGCCCACCGCGGGCGTGACTACGCTCGGCGGAGTGTCGCCCTGGATGTGGTTCCTGATCGCCGGGCTGGCGGGATTCGCCGGCGCGGTGCTGCTTGCCGTCGACCACGCACGCCGTACCGCACATCAGCGGGAACGGCGGCGCTGGGCGGCGCTGCGTGGGTGGCGGTTCGTGGCGTCCGACCCGGTGCTCGCCGACCGCTGGCGGCACGGCGTGATCGTCCGGGGCGGACCGGGAATGGCGACGAACCTGGTCCTCGGCAGCCTGTTCACCCCGTTGGGCCGTCGGCCGGTGCAGATCTTCGACCATGAGCAGGGCGGCAAGGTCTCCGGTGTGCTCGTCGCCGTGCGGCGCCGGTTCCATGCGGGCAACCTGGTGTTCGAGCTGTGGCTGCCGGACCGGCCGTTCCCCCAGGATCCCGGCCTGGAGTTGCTGGGCCCGGTCGGAGAGCGCTACGGATTCGTCACGAACCTGGATCGCGCAGGCCCACTGATCACCCCCGAACTGATCGTCGCCTGCAACACCGTGGGGGTGGACATCCCGGTCATCTGGCTGGAGCAGGACTGGGTGCTGGCCGCGGCACCGGCCACCGCCGGCCCGGCCCGGCTGGAGCTGCTGTTGCAGGCCATGGACGAGATAGCCAACCAGCT